>DASYPZ010000001.1:0-4427 GCA_036006105.1 Gemmatimonadales bacterium
CGATGCCGAAATCGGTGATGACGGCATGACCGTGGCTCAGCAGGATGTTGTCGGGCTTGATATCGCGATGGATCACCCCGCGGGCGTGGGCATAGCCGAGTGCGTCGACGATCTCGATGAGCATCCGGACCACGTCCGGCACCGGCAGCTCGCTCTCCCGGTCCAGCCGGGTCCGGAGCGATTCGCCCTCGACGAACGGCATGGAGTAGTACAGGATGCCGTCGGTCGTGCCGGAGGCGAGCAGGGTCACGATGTGGGGATGCTGCAGGGACGCCGCGAGCCGGACTTCGCGCTCGAAGCGCTCGGCCGAGAGCACCGCACCGAGCTCGGGGGGAAGGACCTTGAGCACCACCTGGCGACGGAGCTCGAGCTCCTCGGCCAGATAGACCCGGCTCATGCCGCCGCCCCCAAGCTCACGCTCGATGCGATAGCGGGAGCCGAGACTTTTCCTGAGCGTGTCGAGGAGGTGAGGGTCCACGAAGAAAAGGTAGGCTGCCACTCTCCGGGGGGCCAGCGTCGGGCTCGGATCGGAGCGACCCGGCCGGCGGGAGGTCTAGGGGCGGCGCGGCTCGCCGACCAGCTCGGACATCCGCTGCTTCACGTCCTTCACTCTGGGCTGCAGGTCCGCGTCGGCATCCTTCCACAGCGCGGTGAACTTGCCATAGTACTCCAGCGCTTTGTCTTTGTTTCCTTTTTCCTGATAGAGCGTCCCCAGCCGGCGGTAGGCCGTCGCGAGGTTCCATTGCCGCCCCGACGGGCCCGGCTCCGGCTTGGTGGCGTACACCTCGTACACGGCCAGGGCGGAATCGGGCTGCCCCATGTCATCGAAGGTGCGGGCCAGCTCATACATTCCGGGGATGTTGCCGCCCCCCTTGTCGTGAAATTCCCGAAACCCGGTGACCGCCTTGGGGTACTCCCGCTTACCCCAGGCCAGCAGCGCCTTGGAATAGAGGTTCTGGTAGTCGCCCTTCTTGATCTGCTCCGGCACCACCCGTTCGTATTCGGCCAGGGCCCGCTCCGCGCGGGTTAGGTCTCCCGACAGGACGTAGAGATCGCTGAGCGCCAGATACGGGCGGCTGAGCGGATCCAGGGAATCCATCGGCAGTCGGGCCAGCGCCGAGTCGATCCGCTTGAGCGCCAGCGCGGGGCGCTGACGGACCAGCGCCTCGGTGCTGGCATAGTCGATGGCGGCGGTCATCGCCTGGGCGCCCACACCTGCCGCTCGGGCGACCTGGAGCTGGGCCAGCGCCTCCTGATCCGCCCGGGTCAGCTGGCCGAGGGCCCGGTATCCGTTGGCCCGCTGGACGTGGCTGCGGATCTGCCAGCTCGGGTCGGCGCTCCGGCCGACCGAATCGGCGCGACCAAGTGCGAGCGGGTATTTGCCTTCGGCAAAGGCGAGCCGGAATCCGGTCGACTGTCGTTGAGGGCTATTGGGGGCCAGCCGGCCCCACTCCGCGAACAGGCTGTCCGCCCTCGCGAATGCTCCCTGCCACTCCATCGCCTCGATCGCATTGACCCAGAGCACTCCGACGTGCGGCGCGACCGCGATCCCGTGCATCGCGGTGGATTCCGATTCGACATAGCGACCCCGGACCGCCAGCTCGATGGCGAGGTTGTTGAGCGCGGTGGTTTCGTCGGGGCGGGTGTCCAGCACCTGGCGGTAGGCGGCGATGATCTTGTCGGAGTCGTACTCGACGTTGGAGTAATAGTAGGCGGTGGCCCAGAGCCGTTCCATGTCGGGAAGCCGGTCCCGGAGCTCATAGGCCTTGCGGGTCTCGGCCACGACCAGGCCGTTGTCCGCGCCCATGTTGCCGAGGACCACCGCCAGCTTCCGGTGCGCCATGGCGAAGTTGGAATCGAGCCGGACGGCGGCCTCGAGAAGGCTCCGGGCCTGGTCGTGCTCTCCCAGGTCGGCGGCATGAGTGCCCTGGGAATACTTGCGCAGCGCTTCCAGCGAGCCGGTCGTCACCGCCTCCAGCGGCTCGCCACCGCGAATGGTGCGGAGCGACTCACCGATGCCTTCGCGCACTTTCTTGGAGAGCCGGTCGACCGCGGGGATCAACCCGCTCGCATCGTTGGCGGTTTCCCGCTCGGCCAGCAGGGTGGCACCGTCTCTGGTGCCGACCAGCCGCACCGAGAGAACGTACCCGCTGCCCAGCGGGGCGATCTCGCCGGTGACCACGGCGGCCGCGCCGGCCCGCTCCGCCACCTCCCGCGCCACCTGGGCGGTGAGCGGAGTCGCGGGGTCCTTTTCCATCAGGCGGAGCGCGGCCGAGATGTCGCTCGACTCCAGCAGCCGGACCAGCGGCGAGCGGGTCAGGTCGATCCGGAGCGCCTCGGTGACCGATTGCGCCACCGTCGAATCCCTGGTCCGGTTCTCGAAGTCCGCCACCACGAGCGGATCCCGCGCCTTGATCACCCCCGCCGACAGCAATGTGGCGAAGGGACCCACGCCCGCGGCGCGGAGCCCCATGAAGACCGCGGCGCCCACCGCCAGGCCCGCGAACGCCAGCCCGCCGCCGGTCAGCGCCTTCTTCCAGGTGAGCATGCCGCCGATGCCGGTCTCCACCCGGGGGAGCGCGGTGCCCGTGGTACGGGCCAGCAGCCGCTGCCGCTCCCGCATTCCGGTGGCCAGCACAATCGGAAGTCCAACGAGCAGCAATCCGACGGCCGCGTACATCACCCAGCCGGGCAGGCCGATCTTGTTGACCAGCAGGTTGACCCCGAGCAGGACGACCAGCGAGCCGATCCCGAAGAGCAGCGCCACCCGGAGCGGATGGGACTGCCGGAGCGCCGCCTCGGTGCCGGAGGACACCGTCGGCACCGCGAGGCTGGGCGAGGTGCCGTGACTCGGCGTGAGCAGCGCATCGAGGTGCGGCATGATGTCGTCGGCCGACTGCCAGCGATCGGCGGGACGCTTCTCGAGGCAACGCATCACAATCGCGTTGAGCGCCGGGGGCACGGCGGGACGGTGGCTGGAGACCGTGGCGGGTGTCTGGGTGATGTGGGAGGCGAGCAACGCCTGGGGGCTCATGGCGGTGAACGGCGGCTGGCCGACGAGCATCTCGTAGGCCATGACGCCCAGCGCATAGATGTCAGCCCGGGAATCCACGTTGGGGTCGGCCGAGGCCTGCTCCGGGGCCATATAGGCCGGGGTGCCGAGCGCCACGCCCAATGACGTCATGTTGTGATCGCCGCTGGACACGCTCACCGCCTTGGCCACCCCGAAATCCGTGACCAGCGCGTGGCGCCCGGAGAGGAGCACGTTGTCCGGCTTGATGTCCCGGTGGACCACGCCCTGGGCGTGGGCGTAGGCGAGCGCGTCGGCCACTTCGCGGAGGATCCGCGCCGTTTCCGTGACCGGCAGCTCGCCGCCGCGGGCCAGCTTGACCCGGAGCGACTCGCCCTCGATGAACGGCATGGCGTACCAGAGCAGGTCTCCGGCGGCACCGGCCGCGAGCAGCGGTACGATGTGTGGGTGGTTGAGCCGCGCGGCGAGCTGGATCTCCCGGCGGAAGCGGTCCTGGTTGACGCCGGACACCATCTCGGGCGGCAGGACCTTGATGACGACCTTCCGGTTGAGCGCGTTCTCCTCGGCGAGGAAGACGCGGCTCATGCCCCCGCCGCCGAGCTCCCGCTCGAGCCGGTATTGGGAACCGAGGCTCGACTGGAGCCGGTCCTGAAATTCTGACAATGAGCCGCCGGAGGTGGTGAACCGGGAGCAATTTACCCGAAGGCCCCGCCGGACGGCCAGAGGCGTCCTCCCGGCGTCAGGGCGCTTCGAGCACCTCGTAGTGGGTAACCCGGGGCTCGAGCTCCAGCAGGTAGCGCCGATCCTCGGGGTAGTAGCGGGCCCGCTCGAGATCGTCTCCGGCGAAGGCCCGGATGGCTTCGAGCGATTCCCAGAGCGAGATCAGGAGGAAGTGGGCTTCGCTCCCGTCGATCCGACGCAGCACGTAGACGCCGCGGTTGCCGGGGGTGGCGCGCAGGCTGGGCACGCCGCTCTCCAGCAGGTAGCGATGATAGACATCCGCATCGGGCGCGCGCACCGCGCCATGCCAGGTGCGCGCGATCATGCGGCGGAAACCTCGGCATTGGCCCGCGCGGCACGACTCACCTTCACGGGCGCCACCGAGCGCTGAATCCACAGCACGGCGGCCAGGATGACGGCCATCGCCACGATCTTCCGCGCCGAGAGATCTTCGTGGAGCAGCATCCAGCCCAGCAGTACCGCCACCACCGGATTCACATAGGCGTAGGTACCGACCACCGTGGCCGACGCATGGCGCAAGGCGTACCCGTAGGCGGTGAACCCGACGATCGATCCGAAGACGATCAAGTACCCCAGCGCCGCGGCCCCCGGGGCCGTCATGTGCCATGCGGGCAGCTCGCCCGACATCAGACCGACCAGGCCGACCACGGCGCCG
>DASYPZ010000002.1:0-6703 GCA_036006105.1 Gemmatimonadales bacterium
AGCACGACACCACCGGCATCCGGGGATCCGTTCTGCTCGACGCGCGGATCGCGGGGACGGCCCGAGCGCCGGAGATCCGGGGCACCGGCAGTCTCACCGGCGCGGTCTTCGGCGATTTCCAGGCCCCCCTGGTGCGCGCCGCGTTCGACTACCGCCAGCAGGTGATGCGATCCAACCTGACTTTCTGGCGGACCGGGGTTCCGGTGGTGGAGGTGGACGCCACGCTTCCCCTCGACCTGGCCTTCAGCGGAGCCACCACGCGGCAGCTGCCCGGGCCGATCAACATTATCGCCAAGGGGGACAGCGTCGATCTGGCGATCGTGGAGGCGTTCACGCCCAACCTGCGGAAGGTGACCGGATTTCTCAGTATGGATGCGCGGGTCGAAGGGACCTGGGATGCGCCCCGGCTGGCCGGAAAGGCCCAGCTACTGGGTGGTGGAGCGGACGTTCCCGCCCTCGGGGTTCGCTACGGCCCGATTACTGGCGGACTCACTTTTGCCGGGGACTCGATCGTCGCGGAGAATGTAAAGGTCGGCGGTACCACCGGGGACCTCGAGGTGACGGGCGCGGTCCGGCTCGAGCATCTCACGACCCCGATTCTCGGTCTCGCGCTGTCGGCTCATGAATTCGACCTGATCAACGTTCGCGACTATCTCCGGATTCAGGCCTGGGGCGACGTGAACCTGACCGGTACACTCGCGCACCCCGTGCTCACCGGGGCGGGCCGCTTCACCAACAGCGTCATTTATTTTGCCGACCTGGTGAGCAAGAACATCGTGAACCTCGAGGATCCCCTCTACGCGGACCTGGTGGATACCCTCGCGATCCGCCAGCAAGGCCTCGGCGCCAATTTCCAGAGCCGCTTCCTCGACTCCCTCACCATCAAGGATCTGGACTTCATAGCCGGCACCGGCGTCTGGCTCCGGTCCAACGAGGCCAACTTCCAGCTCGAAGGACGGCTCCGGGTCAACAAGCTGCGGAAGCTGTACCAGATCGAAGGCAGCCTCAACACGCCCCGCGGTACCTACACCCTGGAAATCGGACCGACGATTTCCCGGACCTTCACAGTGGAACGGGGAGCGGTTCGCTATTTCGGCGATCTCAACGCGGAACTCGACGTCCAGGCTCGCAACGTGGTAAGGACCAACGATGCCACTCAGGGCGAGATCCCCGTCATCGCCAATATCACTGGGACGCTCGAAGTGCCCAAGCTGACGCTCTCCACCCCGCCGGATCGGCAACCGATGTCACAACCGGAGTTGATCGCGTTGCTGGTCTTTGGCACCACGCGGGTCGGGCTTCAGAACGGATTGAACGTCGGAGCAGGCGCCACTTCGGCCGCCCTCAACGCGCTGGCAAACGAGCTGCAACGCAGCCTGACTTCGGCCAACCACGCCCCCGATATCCTCGAAATCCGCCAGGGGTTGTCGGTCGGGAGCGGCTTCGGGAGCCAGGTGCAGTCCGCCACCGAGATCGCGGTCGGGAATTCGATCGGCAGCAAGTTGTTCGTCACCGGCAACGTGGGATTCTGTCTCAACCAGAGCCAGAGCTTCAGCGCCAGGAACCTCGGCGCGAGCCTGGAATACCGTTTCCGCCGCGAGTTGCGGATGGTCCTCTCGGCCGAGCCGGTCCAGACCTGTTTCGCCACCGGGGCGGACCCGGGCTTCACCACGCTGCGCTATCAGTTCGGCGCCGACCTCCGCTGGGACCGGGACTACTAGGAGTGGCTCGGGTTCTCCTCATCGCCAATCCGGTCGCCGCGCGCCATCAGGAATCGATCCGTCACCGGGTGGTGGAGTACCTGGGCCGCGAGGGGTGGCACGTGGAAATCGCGGTCACCACCGGCCCCGGCGACGCCCGGGAGCTGGCCCGGCAGGGAGTCGCCTCGGGCGTCGATGCCGTCGCGGTGTTCGGCGGGGACGGTACCACCATGCAAGCGGCTGCGGCACTGACCGGAACCGGAGTGGCGCTCGCGCTGATCCCCGGCGGCACCGGCAATCTGCTCGCGGGAAACCTCCGGATTCCTTCCAACCCGGTTCGGGCCGCACGCTCCCTGGTGCGCGGCGCTCGCCGGGTGATCGATCTCGGCCGGGTCGTGCTCCCCGATGGAGAGCATTACTTCGGAGTGGCCTGCGGCGCGGGGGTCGATGCCGATGTCATGGCCGGCGCCCCGACGGCGAGCAAGCGGCGCTGGGGCATCGGCGCCTACTTCGCGAGCACGTTCCGGGTGCTGCCCAAAATTCGCAGCTCCGCGTGTACGATCACGGTGGATGGACGCTGCCTGGACGTCCAGGCGGCCCTGGTCCTGATCATGAATTGCGGAGAGATGATTCCTCCGCTGGTGCGGGTCCGTCCCGAGATCAACCCCGATGACGGGATTCTCGATCTGGTCGCCATTTCCGCCAACAGTCCGTGGGAGGGAATCCGGGGGCTGCTCCGAGTCGTGTTCGAGGGACGCCGGGAAGAAATCCGCGAGTCGCCGCACATCCGCTACGCGAGGGGAACTCATTTCACCGTCGAGTGCGTGGGGCAGCTTCCGGTGCAGTTTGACGGCGATCCCGTCGGCCATACTCCGTTCACCGCCGAGGTGTGTCCCGGGGCCCTCACCGTGATGGTCCCCAAGGATTGACTCTAAAAAACCTACGTATTGCGCTCTGGAGCGACTGACTACATTCTTGACAGACGATGACTGACTCCGTTCTGCTGATACACGACGATAGCGGCCTGCTCCGCAGTATCGGGGCCCGATTCGAACAGGGGGGCGCCGAGGTGTTGCGGGAGCTGTCCGGCGATGCCGGGGCGGCGACGCTGGCACGCACCCATCCCGATGTGGTGTGTGTGGCGATGCACATCGCCGATGGCGCCCCGGCGCTGGTCCAGAAGCTCGCCTCGGATCATGCGCCGGTGATTGCCTTCGGGGAACAACTCGACCCCGCGGCCACCGCGCGCGTTCTCGCCGCCGGCGCGAGCCGGGTGGCGGACACCGCACCGGATCCCGAGCTTCTGCTTACGCTGGCGCAACGCGCCGCGGGGGAAGGTCGCCGCCGGCGGGCGGCGGATCAGCAGTTTCGCGAGGGCTCACCCCGATTCGGCGTGGAGTCGATGGGTGGCTCTCCGGCGCTGCGTCAGCTGTCCCACCAGATCGGTCTGCTGGCGCAGAGCGAGCGAACCACGCTCCTGATCACCGGCGAGACCGGGGTGGGAAAATCCTGGGCGGCCCGGGTCATTCACGACCTCGGCTCCCGCTCGGGGCGGCCGTTCTTCTCGGTCCGTCTGGGCGGACGCAATCCCACCTATCTCGAGTCCCTGGTGTTCGGCCACGAGAAAGGCGCCTTCGTCGAGGCCACCGAGCGCAAGCGCGGTCTGCTCGAGCTCGCCGAGGGCGGCACCCTGCTGCTCCGCGAGATCGCGGACCTGCCCGCCGAGCTTCAGCCCAAACTGCTCCGCGTGCTGGAGACCCGCACTTTCCGCCGGCTCGGCGGCACTCAGGACATCGCGGCGGATACCCGTCTCATGGTCACCACCCGCCGCGACCTGTCCGGTGAGGTGGATGCCGAGCGGTTTCGCCAGGACCTGTTCTACCGCCTGAGCGTGATGTCCCTCGGCATGCCGCCGTTGCGGGACCGGTCGCCGGAGGATCGTGCGGGCCTCCTCGCCGCGATTCACGGCGAGCTCAAGGGCATTTATCCCGACGGACCGGCGGTGATCACGCCCGACGCGCTGAGCCGCCTCAACGAGTATGCCTGGCCCGGCAATATTCGCGAGATCGAGAATGTCCTGGAGCGCAGCATGGTGATCGCGCGGGGACAGATCGCCATCGGGGTGGAGCACCTGCCCGGAGAATTCCGGGCCCGGCCCGGCATCGGCGACCGCCGCCACACTCCCATGAGCATCGAGGATCTGGAACGCCAGCATATCGAGCGGACCCTGCGCTACCATGGCGGCAACCGGACCCGGGCCGCCAAGGAGCTGGGCATTTCCCGGGCAACGCTGATCAACAAGATCAAACTCTACGGCCTCACCGACTGACCCCGATGCCTCCCCATTCCCGAAAGCCCGCCACCGACGCCATGGAGTGCCGCGCCTGCGGCCGGGAGGAGCGCGCGTCGGAGGGCTACCCCTGCTCCCGCTGCGGGACCTTCATCTGTCTCATCTGCAACCTGCGCGGTGTCACGCTCTGCCGGACCTGCTCGGTCGAAACCGGGGGCGGAACGACGAACGCGTGAAGCGCAAGCTCGTCCTCTTCGATATCGATGGCACCCTCCTTCTCTCCGCCGGCGCCGGCCGTCGCGCGATTCACGCGGCGCTGGCCCAGCGCGGGATCGACCTCACCGCCGGCTCGGGGGTCCGCTTCGACGGGAAAACCGATCCGCAGATCATCGCCGAGCTGCTGGAGGCGTCCGGGGACCCGGCGCCGAACGAGCCGGCGCGAGTGGCGGAGCTGATCGACCTCTACGTCGCCCACCTGGAGCAGGAGCTGGCGCAGCACGGCCATCGCTCACAGGTGATGCCCGGTATTCCGGCGCTCCTCGATGTCCTCGAGGCCGACCGGGACGTGCTGCTGGGACTGCTCACCGGCAATGTGATCACCGGCGCACGCCTCAAGCTGGTCGCGGCGGGCCTCGCTCCCGAGCGATTCATCGTCGGCGCCTATGGATCGGACCACCATCGGCGCAACGAGCTGGCCCCCGTCGCGGCGCGTCGGGCCGAGCCCTATTTCGGCCGCATGCCGGTTGGCGCCGAGGTGGTGGTCATCGGCGACACCCCGGCCGATGTGAGCTGCGGCGCGTGCATCGGGGCCCGCACCATCGCGGTGGCGACCGGGGGCTACACCGTGAGCGAGCTCGAAACCGCCGGTGCCGACCGGGTGTTCGCGGATTTCGCCGACGTCGAGCGCGTCCGGGAGGCGATCCTATCCTAGAGCGCGAGGTCAAGGCGATGGTGCCCGAGCCCGAGCTGGTCCGCCGGCGTCTCCTCGCCGCCGGGGCGCACCCGGGATTTGCCGGGCGCATGACCGACGTTCGGTACGATCGCGACGGAGAGCTCACCGCCCGCGGCGAAGTGCTGCGGATGCGGACCTATCACGACGGGAACGCCGCGCGGACGGTCATCGGCTGGAAGGGTCCGGTGTCGGTCAGCGCCCTCGGGCTCAAGGAGCGCGAGGAGCTCGAGTATGCTGTTGAGTCCGCCGGGTTCCCGCCGGGCGCGCTCCTCGAAGCCCTCCGGTTTGCGCCGGTGCAGATCATCGAGCGCCACGTGGAGTGCTACTCTCTGGGCACCACGGTTGCCCGGCTCGAGTGGTACCCGAGGATGGATGCCTTGATCGAGATCGAGGGGGACCTTCCGGGGATCGAGCGGGGAATCCAGGTTACCGGACTCCCCCGCGAGACGTTTTCGCCCGAACCATTGCTGGCCTTCACCGATCGCTACGCCGCCCGGACCGGCCGGCCCGCGGCGCTCCGCATCGCCGAGCTGGGTGAGGAGATTCCCCAGTGGCCGAGCCGATGAGTAACCTGCCGGTCCTGCCCGAGCTTGGCCCCTTCCTCGGCCATCTGGCCTCACCCGATGCTCCCGCGTTCCGGGACCCGGAGCTGGAGCCGGTCCGGGTGGCTATGCTCTCCGCCTTGTTCGCGCGGGTCGCCCGGAGCCGGGCGCTGCTGGAGACCGGTGAAGTCGCCGGATCGCGGGAAGCGCTTTCCCGGGAAGCCTGGCTCGCCATCTGGGACGAGGCCGTCGCGGGAACCACCGCGGCGCTGCTGACCGGCATCGAGCGCCGCCTGCGCGATGCGGCCGCGATCTCCCGAATCCGGCGGAAGGCGCTGGCCTCACTGCTTCCGGTCGCGGAGGACCGCAGGATCCTCGGTGCCCGTCTCGCCTCGGCAGGGATGGGCCTGGAGGAGGCCACCCTCGAGCTGGGCAAGCCGTCCTCGGACTGGGATGAATCGATTCGGCGCACCGCGGGCGAGCTCACCGGCGCGTGGGACCGATTGCTCGCGCTGGCGCGACAGGAGCGGGACTTCTGGGATCGCCGGGTCGCGGACGTGCGCGCCTGGCGACGGCCCTGGCGTCCGCTGATTCTGAGTGCCGTGGCCCTGCTGCTGCTGGCCACCTGGCTCGGCCTCGAGCTGGGGGGATTTCTCCCGGTGCCCGGCTTCCTGCGCCCGCTCACCGATTGGTACTGGAGTCTGCCTTGGCCGTGATCGGACTCGGCGTCGATCTGGTGGACGTCGAGGAAGCGGAGCGTCTGCTGGAACGCTGGGGGGATCGCCTGCTGCGGCGACTGCTGACCGATGCCGAGCGGGCCTATGTGCTCCGGTTCGACCGCCCGGCACAATATCTCGCTGTTCGCCTGGCGGCAAAGGAAGCGGTCTACAAGGCGCTGCAGGGATTGCCGGGTGCTCGCGAGGTGCGCTGGCGCCACATCGAGGTGGTGCGCCGGCACGACGGGGTCCCGTCGATTCGGCTTCATGATGAAGCGGCACGACTTAGCGCGGCCGCCGGAGCGGTCCGCATTTCGCTTTCTCTCTCCCATACCAAGCGCACGGCCGGTGCGGTCGCCCTGATCGAACGGGACTGACGCCGGGCTGTCTTTGAATTCCGACTAGGCGACTCTACTTTTCCGGCGATGCTCAAAGATTACTTGAGAACGTCTCTCATCGGTGCCCTCGTCCTCCTGCTTCTGGGCGGAACGACCACCCCGGTC
>DASYPZ010000003.1:0-12045 GCA_036006105.1 Gemmatimonadales bacterium
GATTTGCCAGGTGATTCGCGCGCGTCATGGCCCGCTCCCGCTGATGATTGATGGTCAGACACTCGGCCCGGACCGAGGGGAGATTCCCGAACTGGCGGAGCGCTTCCTCACGCGCCGCGGCGGGAGCCAACCCCGAGGCGATCAGCTTGCGGGTCCGCATGGCAAGGTGGAACTCGAACTCCGCGTCCACCTCACGTTCGACCCGCTTGGAGCCGACCTCGAGCCGGAAAGGCCGCCTCCCGCGCTCGTCGCTCAGACCGGCACCGGCGGCCCGGCGCGGAGGGCGCGGCTCGCCGCCTCGACGAAATCGTGCCAGGAGGTGCTGGCGCTGGAAAACCGGCGGCGGCCGGTCCGGCTCAGACGGTAGAATTTTGCGGTGCGGTTGTTCTCGGAAAGGCCCCATTCCGCCTCGACCAGCCCCTGCCGTTCCAGCCGGTGGAGCGCGGGGTAGAGGGTCCCTTCGCCGACCCGGAGCATGCCGGTCGCCTGGCCGATCCATTCGGCCACGGCATAGCCGTGCAACGGGCCCCAGCTCAAGGACTTGAGAATCAGGAGATCGAGGGTGCCGCGCAGCAGGCTTACATCGAGCTCGTCCATCGGCGCCGCCGGTGAGGGGTGGTGCACACTATATCTTCTCCCCTTGTGACGCAATGGGAAGCCAAAGGGTTGCCTTGGCGGTAGGTTTGTCCCATGACCTCGACTTCCTTCGTTCTGCCGGGCCGGGCCGAATTCCTGGAAGCCCGGAAGCGGGTGGCGGCGCATGCCTATCACACTCCGCTGCTGACCTCGCGCACCCTGTCCGACCGCACCGGCTTCGAAGTGCGTCTCAAGGCGGAGCTGCTGCAGCGCACCGGGTCCTACAAGATTCGCGGCCCGCTCAACAAGTTCGGGCTCCTCTCCGAGGACCAGAAACAGCGCGGCGTGATCTGCTCCTCCGCGGGCAACCACGCCCAGGGGGTGGCGCTCGCGGCCCGGATCCATGGCCTCAAGGCGGTGGTCGTCATGGCCAGCAACGCGACCCCGTCCAAGGTTGCCGCCACCCGGGCCTATGGCGCGGAGGTCATCCAGCACGGCACCATCTGGGACGAGGCCAATGAGCTGGCCAAGCAGCTGGTGCGGGAACGGGGCTACACCTATATCCATCCGTTCGATGACCTTCAGCTCATCGCGGGGCAGGGGACGGTCGGGCTGGAAATCCTGGAGGACTGGCCCGAGGTCGATGTGATCGTGGTGCCGATCGGGGGCGGGGGCCTCATCTCCGGTATTGCGCTCGCCGCCAAGAGCATCAACCCGCGGGTTCGGATCGTCGGGGTCGAATCATCCGGCGCGCCCGGCATGCTGCGCAGCGTCGAAGCGGGCCACGCGGTGACGCTCGACCGGGTCGATTGCGTGATCGACGGCCTCCGGGTGAAGAAAGTCGGCGATCACAATGTGGCGATTGCGATGCAGGCGGTGGACGAAATCGTGACCCTGCCGGATGCGGAGATTTTCGACGCGATGCTGTGGGTGATGCACCACTCCAAGCTGGTCGTCGAGGGAGCCGCGGCGGCCCCGGTCGGGGCCTTGCTCAAGGGCCTCGTCAATGCGCCGGCGGGTGCCCGCGTCGTGGCCGTGCTGAGCGGCGGCAACGTCGACCTGGAGCAGCTCCGCGGACTCCGCTGGAACTAGCTCTCGATCTGGGCCCCGCCCGGCGTGCCGTCGTATTCGATCGAGACCGGCTGGGACAGCCTGACCCGCAGCCGGGACCCCGCCGGAATCACGATCTGGCGCCCCCTGGTGGTCACCCCTCCCTCGATCTTCGCCACATCCTCGACCGCGTCTTTCCCACCCACCTGGAAGGGTTCGGTGACAATCGGGTAGGCCTGGCCCTGCAGCTCGATCCGGGTGAACCGAATCGCAAGCGTCGGGGCGCCGGCGGTTCGTCCGCCGCCTCCCGCCTCGCTCACCACACCCCGCACCACGAGACCAGGGGGCAAGGTGAGCTCTGCGCTCAGCCGAATCGGCGCGCTGGTCTCCAATGTGACCGCTTGACCGGGCTGAGCGTCGGCCGAGGACAGATCTTGCGTGAGGGTACCGACCAACGTCACGCCGGCGGGGATCGAGATCAGGTAGACCGATTTGGGCCGGAAGAGGACGGTGGCGGTGAGGAGGACCACGGCCGCCAGGCCGAGAATCGTGAGGATAATCCATACCGGAGCGGACCAGCGCCGGTCGGATTTCGAGTGCCGGCTCGGTCTTCTGGTCCTCGAATGCGATGGAACGACGATCGTATGCATCAGCGGGACTGCTCCGCAGGGAATTCGAATCGTACATTACCTTAACACCACCAAGGATAGACGAGCAGGGGTGCCCTGAGCCACACTCCGGCCCGGCCCCGACCCTGGCGCTGACCAGAAGATTGTCACTTCCGCTCTGATCCGACGTAGAGAGAGACATGCGGTATTCCTCTTCCCTGATCCTGGCGGTCCTGCTGGCCGGCTGCGGCGCCAATCCGGCGGCGCCGGTGGCGATGGACGGCGCGACGTACTGGCCCGGACCGGATTGGCGGCGTGCCCAACCGGCGGCGGTCCTGCTGGACGAAACCCGGCTGGCCGGCCTGGTCGGCCGGCTGCGCGACAACCGGATTCCCGGGATCAACAGTCTGATCGTGATCCGGCAGGGGTACCTGGCCGTGGAGGAATACTTCAACGGTGGCAGCGAAGCCCAGGTGCACACCCTCCAATCCGTCACCAAGAGCGTCACCTCGCTGCTGGTGGGGATCGCCGTCTCCCAGGGTTCCATTCCCGGCATCGATCGGCCCGTGCTGTCGTTCTTCCCCGAGTATCCGGACCTCGCGAACCTCGACGACCGGAAGCGGGCCATGACGCTCCGGGACCTGCTCACCATGCGAACCGGGCTCGATTGGTCGGAGAATCCATACCAGGGCTCGCCGCTCGAGCAGCTCAACAATTCGCATGGGGACTGGCTGCGCCTGGTGCTCGACTGGCCCATGCGCGAGGCTCCCGGCACCCGATTCGAGTACAACAGCGGCGGGGTCATCACGCTGGGAGGAGTCCTGTTCAACTCGACCGGCGTGCCCGCGGACGTCTTTGCCCGGCAGTACCTGTTCGATCCGATCGGTATCGGGGCTTCCTCGTGGTACCGGGGGAATCCGAACGGATTGCCCCACATGGGCGGGGGACTCTCCCTGCGCGCGGTGGACATGGCTCGGATCGGGTATCTGGTGCTGCGGAAGGGCCGCTGGGGGGAGACTCAAGTCGTGCCGGAGGACTGGCTCCGCGCTTCCCTCACTCCGGCGGTCAACCCCGGCTGGACCTTCGCGGGACGCCGGGTGGACTACGGCTACCTCTGGTGGCTGCTGCCGCTCAGCGGAACGGGGCCCACCGACGATCCGGCCGGCGTGATCTACACCGCTTCGGGCGCCCAGGGCCAGTGGATCTTCGTGATACCCCGGTACGACATGGTGGTGGCGGTAACGTCGAACACCCAGCAATTCGACGTTCCAGTGCGGTTCCTCTACGAGGACATCCTTCCCGCGGTGCGCTGAGCCATTCCGGGGGCTACTCCCCCACCTCTCGCGTCTCCCGGATGTAGGCACGCTCGGCGAGGGAGATGCTCTCTCGATCACCGAAGATCTTCTCGCCGTCGTAGCGCCCGTTCTCGATGAATATTTCCGAGATCATCCGGCCCGCGGTGACGCTGCCGGCCAGGTGGATGCCGGGGATATTGGTCTCGAGGGTGGAGCCGTTGAGCGTCGGCCGCCCGGAGACGGGGTCGAGCTCGATGCCGATCTGCTCGAACAGCTCGAAATCGGGGCGATACCCGGTGAGCAGGTAGACCCGATCGGCCGGGAGCCGTTCGGTTCCGGCCGGTGACGAGATGGTGACCGCGTCGGAGGCGATGTCGACGACCTCGGCATCGAAGCGGGCGTGGATCTCCCCCGCCTTGACCCGGTTTTCGAAATCGGGCCGGAGCCAGTACTTGACGCTCGGTTTGAGGGCCGGTCCCCGGTGCACCAGCGTGACCTGCGCGCCGGCCCGGTAACACGCGAGCGCCTGCTCGACCGCCGAATTCTTGCCGCCCACGATCACGACTTGCAGACCGCAGGTGAGATGAGGCTCGGCCCCGTAGTGGGTGACGTGCGGCAGATCCTCTCCGGGAACGCCGAGCAGATTGGGATGGTCGAAGTATCCCGTGGCGAGGACCAGCCGGTCCACCACCAGCCGCTCCTCTCCCCGGCGCGTCGCGATCCGGCAGTCGATGCGACGGCCGTTCCGGGTCGCGCCGAGCAGCCTGGTATAGGTTTGGATCCGCAGCGCTTCGGTCCGGGCGACGCCGCGGTAGTACTTGAGCGCCTCCTCTCGGGTGGCCTTGGCACCCGAGGTGACCAGGGGGTGCCCGCCAATCTCCAGCCGCTCCGGAGTGGTGAAGAACACCATGCCGACCGGGTAGCGCACAATGGCGTCGGCAATCGCGCCGGCCTCGATGAGCAAGGGGTTCAGGCCGCGCCGCCGGGCGGAAATGGCGCAGGCCAGGCCGATGGGGCCTGCGCCCACGATCAGGATTTCCTGGTTCACGGACTCCCTGGAGCTCGCGCTCGTGAATGGACGCCTCAATTTAGCCTTTGCGACCGCCGGAGTTACCCTCCGATGCCTCGCTGGAAGGAACCGAGACTTCCGCTGACACCGGGAGTTTTCCTCCGGCGGGGATGGCTCCCGCGCGTCCCTAGCCCAGTCCCGGATGGGCCATTAGAGTTCCCCGATGGTTCGGGTCCCGATTTTTCCAGGCGAGCCTTGGCCCCACTGACCGTCGTTCCGCCCGCGCAGGATCCCCTGCTCGATCAGCTGCGCACCGCCCTGCTCGGCCACTATGAGGTCTACGGGGAGATTGGGCGCGGGGGGATGGCGACCGTGTACCTGGGCCACGAGATCGCGCTGGAGCGCAAAGTGGCCATCAAGGTCATGTCGCCCGCCCTGGTCCACGGGCCCGGCATGGTGGAGCGCTTCAAGCGTGAGGCGCGCACCGCGGCCCACCTGTCGCATCCCAACATCATCCCGGTCTATGCGGTGCGCGAAGGGGAAGGCCTGCTCTGCTTCGTGATGAAGCTGGTGGAGGGCACGCCCCTCGACGCGATCATGAAGGAAATCGGCAAACTCCCGCTGCCGATGATCGAGGCGATCCTGGCCCAGGTGGGCGGCGCCTTCGGATATGCCCACCGGCATGGCATCGTGCACCGGGACATCAAGCCCAGCAACATCCTGATCGACGACGAAGGCTGGGCGGTGGTCACCGATTTCGGCATCGCCAAGGTGGTGGAATCCGAGGCGCTGACCCAGTCCGGCGTCGCCGTGGGCACCCCGACCTATATGAGTCCCGAACAGTGCAGCGGTGGCGAGATCACCGGTGCGTCGGATCAGTACTCGCTGGGCATCGTGGCCTACGAGATGCTGGCCGGACGGCCGCCGTTCACCGGTGCGGCCATGATGCCGCTGATGTACAGTCATTTCCACGACACCGTGCCACCGATCGAGCAGTTCCGGCCCGATTGTCCCCCGGCGATTCGCGACGCGGTGTACCGGATGCTGGAGAAGGATCCCGCCGCCCGGTTCCCGACGATGGAAGATGCGGTGGTCGCACTGGGCGCACGGCACCTGGCTCACGACGACCCGACCCGCAGCCATCTCATCTCCCTCGCCCGCACCGGCGTGAGCCACCGGATCATTTCCCAGGTGCAAACGCCCCGGAGTCCCATTCCCCTCACCTCGAGGGCCGGCGCGACGCCGAGTCCGGCCGGCGTGTCCGGCAAACCGTCCCGCCGGGCCTGGCTCGCCGGGGCGGGCCTGGTGGTGATCGGCGCGCTGGCCACCGTGGCGGTCATGCGATGGTCGCGACCGGCCGGCGACGACACGGTCCTGGCCCCTACGCCGGTCGCGGTCGATTCCGCGGTCCACACTGCCGGCCCGATCGAACCGGCCGTCAAGCCAGCGACCGACTCGGTGGTGCAGCTGTCTCGACCGGCGGAGCGCACCACGCCTCCAGTCGTTCCGCCGAGCCCAGCCCGGAATCGTGCCGACGGTGGAGCCGCCGTCAAGACTCCGCGGGAAACAGCGGTCATCGTGCGGGATTCTTCGGCCTCGGCGTTGCCGCAGACGTCTTCGGTTGCCGTCGCTCCGGCCCCCGCACCGGCGCCGCCTCCTCCGGCTCCGGCCGCCAAGCCGGTGACGGATACCGGACCGGTGACCGGAGCGGCCGTGGACGAGAAGGCGGTCATCACCGCCGCGATTCTCGCCTATGGCCGGGCGCTCGACCAGGCCGACATTGGTCTGGCGCGACGGCTCTACCCCGGCATGACGGCCGATCAGCGTCAGGACCTCGAGGCGTTCTGGAAGGCCGCCGGCACCATGCAGACCCGGTGGACCGTCAGCGATATCATCGTGGATGGGGATGCGGCAACCGCCCGGGTGACGGGAACCAACCTGGTCACGATCGCGCGGGAGCGGCCCTCCCAGCAGCAGGTCAATCTTCGCGCCCGGCTCGAGCGGCGCGGCACGGAGTGGCGTCTGGTCGCTCTGGTCAACTGATTCATCGGAGGTTCGATGCCCGGTCGCCGGTTCGCGTCCGTTCTCGGGACATGCCTCGTCGTCGCGTCATCCCTTTCCGCCCAGAGCCAGGCCCATATCCATCTGAGAGACCGGATCCAGGATCTCTTCAGCTTCGGGAGCTGCGGAAAGCCCCTGTGCCTCGACAACTCGGTGAACGCCACCAACGGGCACGGGAGTCACTTTCTCCCCGACCTGGCCGCCGGGAACGGGGCGATCCTCGGGTTCCTCGATGCCGCCATCGGCTCGAATGCCTCCAATGTGCCGCTGTCCGCGTCCAGCAGCGGTGTCACCTTCAAATTCGTGGGCGGGCTTCCGGTCCGGACCTCGGGGTCCCTGGGGCCGGTGTTCGGCGAACGGGCCCAGACGCTGGGCAAGGGCCGCTTCGTGGTCGGAGGCAATCTTTCCGGGCTGGGCTTTTCGTCGCTGCGCGGGGTTCCTCTCGACGAGATCGTCCTCAACTTTTCCCACCAGGATGTTCCCCCGGCCGGACTGGGGCAGCCGCTCCGGGAGAATGACGTCCTCCAGGTTCGGCTGAACCTGAATGTGAACCTGCTGGTCTCCACCGCCTTCGCCACCTACGGACTCACCGACCGGATCGATCTGGGTATCGCGATTCCGCTGGTGCATACCTCGTTGCAGGGGCGGAGCGTGGGGCAGTTCATTCCGTTCGGGATTCCCACCTCGCACTTTTTTGCCGGCGATTCGCTGCACCCGGTGCTGACGGCCAATGCCGCGACGTTCGGGTCCGCGACCGGTCTGGGCGACATCGCGCTTCGGATCAAGGGGAATATCCGCTCGACCGAGAAACTGGGCCTCGCCCTGATGGCCGATGCGCGGCTCCCGACCGGTTCGCAGGAGGATATGACGGGGGCGGGTCACCTCTCCCTCCGGGCCCTGGCCATCGCGTCGGCGCGGTTCGGGGATTTCTCACCGCATCTCAACCTCGGATACGCCATGCGGTCCGGGAAGGGCCGGAACGACGTGGTGCTCGCGACCGGCGGCTTCGACCAGCCGATCGCGCCCTGGGCGACGATGGCGGTGGATGTGATTTCGGAATGGCAGGTCGGCGCGAGCGACCTGGTGCTGCCGCAGACAGTGGTCTACGAGTTTCCGGTGGAGCGCACCGTCGAGCCCACCAATATTCCCGAGATGCGGGACCACCGGGTGAACGGTGCCTTCGGCTTCAAGTTTCGAACTCCGGGGGGCCCGATCCTGGTGACCAATGCGCTGGTGCCGCTCCGGCGCGGTGGACTGCAGGCCAATCTGGTGTGGACCCTCGGGCTGGACGCCAACTTCTAGAACTGGCGGCCGATCGCGACGAAGAAGAGGAGCTTGCGCCCCTGGCTGAGTGCCCGGGCCAGGCCCACGCCGAGCGCGTCGCCGAAAATGCCGACACGAAGATCCACCGAGGTCTTGAGCGTGCCGGTCGGCACCGACGCGGGGAGCGCGGCGCCGCTGACGGGGTCACTGACCAGTGCACCGGTCCCGTCGTCGCGCCGGACGCCCAGGCTCGCGACCGCATCCCGGGCGGATTGCGTGGTCGCATCGGCGAGCCCGGTCTGCAAACCGAATGAAATCGCGGGCGCGAAGGCGGGAAGCGTGACCCCTCTTCCGAGGGTCACCGGCGTATCGAGCCAGGGCAATGGGTAGCTGACCCGGGCCCGGAAGAGCAGGGCGCGATTGCCGGCAAACTCCTTGTATTCGTAGCCGGGAAATCCCGCCGGCCCCCCCAATTCGAACAGCTGCTGTGGCGGCGGCCGGTCCGCAAACACGGCGCCGGCATGCAGCCGGGCCATCAGGAAGAGCGGACGCAGACTTTTCCGAACGACCACGCGGCCTTCGATCCGGGTATAGTCGAGATCTCCGCCGGCCTGCTCCAGCTCCGCCCGCGCGCCGACCCCGTCCCGCGCGACCACCGGGCTTACCGCGGGATGCCAGTCCAGCACGAGCCGGGTCCGGAGATAGCTCCCCTCGGCGACATTGCGATTGTCCCGCAACAATCTCCCCAGGAGCGACTTGTCCATGTGGCGACTGACGGCGCGATCCTCGACATAGGCCAGCTCCACCCGTGCCGTGCTGCCGCGAGCGTCGAGGCTGCGTGCTGCCGCGACGCCTCCACCCCGGCGATCGACATAGTCCCAGGGGTCCCGGCCCACCAGCGCGCTGAGATTCGGGTTGTCGAACTGGTCCCGGAAATCATTGGTGACATCGAGGCTGCGGGCGACCCCCGCTTCCAGCATCCACGGGCTCCGGATCCACCGCGCTCCGGCTGCTCCTCGCACGGCTTCTTCCCACCAGGCATATCCGGCCGTCGCGCGCAATGACATGCCCGGCGCCGCGTCGCGCAACCGCAGGATCAGGGAGGCGCCCGTAAACAATCCCTCGATGCGATTGACCCGGAGAAAATGTCCGGAGTCGTAGCCCTGGAGCAGGAGAATCGGGCGCCCATCGGGCTGGAAGCGGTCGGGTCGTAACCGTCCGAAATCCGCGTCCGCTACGGCGTCGGTTGCCGCACCGGCAGGTGCCTGCCATGCGCGGAAGCGGCGCAGTGAGTCCGGTGGAGCGGCCGTAACGGAGTAGCCGGGTACGAACCCGCTGGGGAGCCTCGGAGGGGGAATCCCTCCTCCGGGCTCGCTGAAGTCGTAGAATCTGGAGCTGACTCGGCGCGTCGTGCCGTACCCGCTGGCCAGGACGTTCTCGGCCTGGATCTCGAACCGCTGGGTCAACGGAACGTATCTCCCGCTGGGAAGAGGTTGACTGACCAGCTCCACCAGGGTCTCGGTCGGCTCGAACATTCGGGAGAGGCTCAGCCTGCCGCCCGATCGCTTCGCCGACCTCCAACGGAAGATTCCCTTCAGCCGAACGACGGCACGGCTACCCGCCTCGAGGTCCATCTCTCCCTGGAAGAGCGACAGATCGCCGGGCGGTGCGTCAACGATCGTGACTTCGACGTAGTCCACGAGCCGGGGGATGTGGTCGATGATACGGGTGACCCGCTCGCCGTGGGAATAGCGATAGTATCGGTCCCGGTCGGTCGCCAACGGGTGGACGACGACGATCGGTGCGAGCGGACCGTCCGGGGTTCCCCGATAGCGGGCCTGACCCGGCGCGTTTCTGGGGATGACGTAGATGCGTTGCCCGACCAGCGAGGGGACCATCCAGCCGATCTTCATGAACGCGAGCCGCGACAGCGGAATGGCATTGGGGAAGCTGCGGGACCCGATGACTCGTTGGGCGAAGGTCTCCTTGTCGGACCAGCGCACCTCGCTGGTGGTCTGCTCCAGGATGGTAGCCCCTTCGATCCGTCCTTCCCACCGGCGCAGCGTCGCGGATTCGGTTTCGGAGCGGGCGCGATACGCCCGCGGCGTATACGTCTCCCTCAACTCGTTGACGTTCGCCGCAGACCGGATCATGCCGCAGAGCGGATCAGGGGTACAGCGGGGAGACAGCACACCCTGCAGAACCAAAAGCACTCCGATCACGACGTACCTCCGTTGCGCCAGCGTTGATAGGTCGCGCGGGCCCAGTCCTCCACCCGCTCGGCGTAGCCGGACGCCTCGAAGGCGCCGAGGTCCACGATGGTGACGTCATAGGGTCCGCCGGCCGGTGGTACAGGCGGAAGCGCTGGCACCTCCCAGTCCGTCGGGACGGTCCCCCCGTGTCGGCGCAGTCCGGCAATGAGCCGCGCCGGCTCATCGCCGGCGACCACCATGCGGTGCAGGATCAGCCAGCAGCGCTCCAGCACTTCCCGCGGTTGTTCGGCGGGATGCTGCAAGGAATAGCAGGAGAAGACGATGCCATGGCGGCTCCCCCAGGGCTCCTGCCGGGAATGATCGAGGGCCAGCAGTGTCTGAAACCGTTCGGCGCAGGAGTGCGCCGGGTCGGGGTAGAGCGCGCCGCACTCCGGACAGGCACTGGCGCACTGCGCGAAGGCCCTGGCTCGCTGCAGCAGCACTTCGGCCTCTCCGGTCCGGGAGTCCGCCTGCAGCGCCATTGCCTTGAGCTCGAGCAGCCGGGCCAGCCCCAGGATGCGCTCGGGATCCCGCAAGAGGGCCGCCGAGCTGGGCACGTCGAGGCGGGGCACCAGAAGCGCCAGGGGACCCAGCAGCTGGTGAATGGCTTCGTCGATGATCGGCAGCGCCATGGCCGGATCGACCGCGTCCGGGCCGAGCAACATGCGCCGCACGGTGGCCACGATCTGCTCGATCCATCGGAGCACGACGTCTCGCTGCATCCCTTCATTTTAGCGCCTCGAACGAGGCGCCGCCCGAACGCGGACCCCCGCTGCGACGCTCCGGAGCCGACGGGCATCTCTTAC
The DNA here is from genome assembly GCA_036006105.1 of Gemmatimonadales bacterium. GTDB lineage: Bacteria > Gemmatimonadota > Gemmatimonadetes > Gemmatimonadales > GWC2-71-9 > JABFSM01. The sequence continues at coordinate 10,921 of DASYPZ010000003.1, forward strand.
CCACGTGCATCCCTAAGTCAGCTAGGCCTCATCGGTTTCCCCACTGGGAAGGTGTCCATGAAACGTCCCGACGTGCTGACCCTGGTCGCGCTTCTCGCCCTGGCCGGGGTGCTGCCCGCGCAGACCCCCGCCACCCTGCCCGAGACGCCGCAGGGGAAGATCGTGGCGCGATACCTCGAGGCGTTCAACAGCGGCAACGACGCGTCGATGCGCGCGTTCCTGACCGGCAATGTGGCCGCGGAAGGCCTCCAGCGTCGCCCGGTGGAGGCACGGATGGAGGTGTTCAAGGAGATGTATGGCAACACCGGCGGGCTCGAGCTGATTCGCCTGCTTGGTGCCGGCGGTGACTCGGTCGCCGGTGTCTTCCACACCAAACAAGGCGAGTGGCGCCGGATCACCTTCCAGTTCGAGCCCGATCCACCCTACAAACTGCTCGGGCTTCGGGTTGAGGACGCCGAGCCGCCGACAGCCGCGACACCCCCCGTCCCGGCCGCGCCGCCGCCCCGACTCGCGCCCGGCGAGCTGGCCCCCGCCATCGAGCGGGACGCCGATAGCCTCGCTGCCGCCGATGCCTTCTCGGGTGTCGTGCTGGTGGCCCGGCAGGGCCGGCCCATCGTCGCACGCGCCTACGGGATGGCGGATGTTGCGGCGGGGGTCCGGAACAATCTCGACACCAAATTCAATCTTGGCTCGGACAACAAACTGTTCACGCAGGTAGCGATCGGCCAGCTGATTGATCAGGGCCGCCTTTCGTTCGACGACACCCTGGGCCGGATCCTGCCCGATTATCCCAACCGGACCGCAGCGGCCAAGGTCACCGTCCGGCAGCTCCTGACCATGCGCTCGGGCATCGGGGATTTCTTCGGTCCGGAGTTCGACGTGGCGCCGCATTCCATCCGCACCACGGCGGATTTCATGAAGTTGTTCGCGGACAAACCGCTCCAGTTCGAGCCGGGCACCTCGCAGCAATACTCGAACGGGGGATACGTGGTGCTGGGGGCCATCGTGGAGAAGCTGTCCGGGCAGAGCTACTACGACTATGTCCGGGAGCACATTTACCGTCCGGCCGGCATGACCGATACCGATTCCTACGAGCTCGATGCAACGGTCCCCAACCGCGCGACG
>DASYPZ010000004.1:0-8572 GCA_036006105.1 Gemmatimonadales bacterium
CAGCCCGAAGGTGCCCGCGCCCCGGGTCTTGTTCTGTCCCGTGGTCCCCACCTGATGAATCGTGACCGCCCCGCCGCCGGCAAAGACGTAGGGCTCGAACCCGCTCGCGGTCGGATATTGCAGCTGGAGCGCGGCGTCATAGAAGAAACGGTTGGTGCGGATACCGGTGGGCACCGCGTTGTTGCGCAGCTCGTTCCGGCCGAAATTGAAATCGCCGCGAATGGTGAAGTACTTGCTGGCCTGCACCCCTACCCCGCCGCCCAGGTTGTAGCCGACCTTCTTGAAATCGGAGGTCCCGGCGTCATCGAGATTGGTGAGGGCGTTGTACCCGCCGCCCTTGGCGAAGAGGCGAACGGCATGACTCTGTGCGGCGGCCGACGGTGCGGCGCCGAGCGCGATCACCAGGGCTCCCAGTGCACTGCGTGCGAACGACATGGCTCAGGTCTTCCTTCCACTCACATGGTCGCGTGGTTCGGCCACGCACCGCCGATGCCTGCGCATCGGGTCAAACGGTTTCATGCACCACTGGATCGTGAACGACTGGATCATACCTTACTAGATAATCCAGCGCTGTACTATTGTCTCAAAAAAACTCGCTACTCCTGCTGGCCGGTCAGCTCCCGGAGAACTTTCACCAGGGCGGCCGCCTCTTTCGGGCTGAGTACGTTCAAAATCTCCTGCTCGTGCTGGTCGACCACCCGCTGGGCCAGCACATAGGCCTTCCTGCCCTTGTCGGTGAGCGAGGCCAGCGTCACCCGGCGATCGTCCGGGTCGTCGGTCCGGCGCACCAGCCCGTCCGCCTCGAGGCGATCCACCAGCTGAGTGACATTCGAGCGCACACACTTGTTGCATTCGGCCAGCTCGCTGAGCGGCACCGGCTTGCCGGCCCGGGCCAGGGTCTTGAGGACCCCTGCCTTGCCGGGCGAAAGGTCCAACTCGTCGAGGCTGCTCTCCAAGCGGCCCTGAAGCTCCCGCGCCGCGTTCAGAATCTGGAAAATCAGCGGCACCCCGGTGTCAGGGGTGGCGGCCGCGGTGGGCCCATCGACATTGGAGGAGAATTGATTCACGGCTGAACAGTACAGCAATATTCACATTCTGTCAATCCGGGTGGCCTGATTGGGGAGCGGTCCCGCGGGGCTACCCCGGCACACCGCGCCGGGAGTTCCGTCGGATCCGCTCTCCCGCGAAACAGTTAATAAGTCTCGCTTTGCGTATGTTATTGATACATACACAAACTTAAACTATTGCAGCATAATCATATACATAGTTGGTATCAGTCTTGATTATAGACGGCTCGAACCAGACCAAATGGAACCCGTGTCCGCTATTCCTGCTCAACCCGAACGCTCCGGCCCCAGCCTCCTGGTGCGGCTTGCCGTCGTCCTCGCGACGGTGGCATCGCTCCGATATTTCGCCTGGCGCATCACCAGCACCATGAACCCTGCCGTCGCCTGGTTCTTCTACCTGTTCCTGGCCGCGGAGCTGGTGGGGTTTGGCGAAGTCCTCCTCTTCTATCTCACGACCTGGCGGCGACGGGTTCACGAAGCCGAGCCCGCGCTACCGGGCCGTACGGTCGACCTCTTCGTCCCGACCTATAACGAGCCGGTCGCCCTGCTACGGGATACCCTGGTGTGCGCGGTCAGCGTCCGATATCCCCATACCACCTGGGTGCTGGACGATGGCAACCGCGCCGAGGTCAAGGAGCTGGCCGAGGAGCTCGGCTGCCGCTATCTGGCCCGCACCGAGCGGGTCCACGCCAAGGCCGGAAACCTGAACCATGCGATGAAGCACAGTACCGCCGACTTCATCGTCACGCTGGACGCCGACCATGTGCCCCTGCCCGAGATGATCGAACGCCTGCTCGGGTTCTTCGAGAATCCGAAGGTGGCCATCGTGCAGGTGAACCAGGATTTCTACAACCTGGATTCGTTTCAGCACACCACCAATTGGGAAGACCGTGCCGCCTGGCAGCAGCAGGAGCTGTTCTTCAACGTGATCCAGCCCGGCAAGGATGCGCTCGGCGCCGCGATGTACTGCGGCAGCCCGGCCATGCTCCGGCGAACCGCCCTCGAGGAGATCGGTGGATTCGCCACCGAGACGGTCACCGAAGACATGCACACCGGCCTCCGGCTCCAGAAGCGGGGTTGGGAAGTCGTCTATTACAACCGGACACTCGCGCGAGGCCTCGCGCCCCAGACGTTCGAGGCCTACCGAACCCAATGGCATCGCTGGGGCCTCGGTGCCATGCAGGTGTTCCGGCTGGAACGGCCCTTCACCTGCCGGGGCCTCAACCTCGGCCAGCGACTGGCCTATCTCTCGTCCTTTTATTTCTACTGGACCAGCGTCCAGAAACTCTTCTTCCTGCTGGTGCCGGCGTTCTGCGTGGCCACGGGGATCTTCCCGCTGTTGACCGGATCGGGGCAATACCTCCGGTACTTCCTGCCGGCGCTGGTCCTCAACCTCCTGGCGACCATCGCGATCCAGGGTGGGCTCGTCGGATTCCTGCTCACCGAGCGCTACAACCTGATCAAGCTCGGTTCCATGCTGCAGTCCCTGGCCGGCCTGGTGAAGAAGAAGGCGCTCTTCCAGGTAACCCCCAAGTCGAAGAGCGCGGGGGCGACCGCCCGGCAGGTCTTCCCTTACCTGGTGCTGGTCGGCCTGCTGGGGATGGCATTGGTCGGCGGAGCCATCCGCATCCTCAACGCGAAGGGACCGGACGAGATCTGGGCCTACGCGGTGACCGCCACATTCGCGCTCTTCTTCCTCTACCTGCTGGTGCCGGTCGTGTTGCTTGCGTTCAAGCGACGGGAGCTGCGCACCAATTACCGGTTTCCCCAGCGTCTGGATCTGCCCATGCGAGTTCGGATGGCCGGTGCCGGGCCCGGCGCCTGGATCGAGACCTACGCCAGAAACCTCAACCGGTTCGGGCTCTCCGTCACCCTGGACACCGGCCTGGTATGGCAGACCGACATCGAGCTGGAAATCCGGCTGCCCGATCGCGTGGTGCACGCGGTCGCCAACGTCCGGTGGACCAGCCGCCTCCAGATCGACCAGCGGTTCCGGTTTGCCAACGGGCTCCGCTTCGACAAGATCGCCCGGGAGGATCAGGACGCGATCGCACGATACCTGTTCTGGGAAGTCGCGCCTCGGCACGGCGAGCAGATGACCATGACTCACCGAAGCCAGCTGGCAACGGCGAGTGCCGCGGCGCGCGTCGACGCGCCGCTCGAAGCATGAGGCCCCGCGTCGCGGTCCTCCTGCTCGTGACCCTGGGAGCTGTCGGATTCAGTCGCTCCCTGGCCGGCCAGGATTCCACTTCCTCGCGCGCCCGCCAGCTGGCCGCGGCGGGCGATTTCCGTCAGGCGGCGACCGCGTGGCGTCGCGTCCTGGAAGTACGGCCCGACGATCGTTCGGCCCTGGCCGGCCTGGTGGATGCCCTGGACGCGGCCGGCGACTGGCGCAACGCGATTGAGCCGCTCGATCGTCTGCTCGAGCTGAGCCCCGCCGATCCGGCGCGGCTCCAGCAACGGGGTTTCTATGCAGCGTGGAGTGGCGACCTCGAGCACGGCATCGTCCTGCTCCGCCGCGCGGCGGCAGGAAGCCCCGAGAATCCGGTCTATCTGTCGGCGCTCGCCCGGGTGCTGAGCTGGTCGACCGACACGCGCGCAGAAGCGTCCCGGACATTTGCCGAAGCGCTCAAGCACGACTCGACCGCGGACCTGGTCCTCGGTTACGCCGACCTTCTGTCCTGGACTCCCGGAACCCGGGACAGTGCGGAGGCCCTCTATCACCGGGCCCTCGCACGCTGGCCCGGCGAGCCGGGTGCCCGGATCGGCCTCGCCAATCTCGCCGCATGGAGGGGGAAGCCCGCGCAGGCGGTGTCCACCTACGATACGGTGCTCACGGAACACCCCGACAATGTCGGTGCGCTCCGGGGACGCGGCGCGGCCCTGAACCAGCTCGGGCGGTACAACGACGCGATGCGGAATCTGCAACGCGCGCGCGAGCTCGCCCCGAACGATGCGGCGACCTCGGCTGAGCTGGCCCGAGCCGAGCTCGGCAGCGGCCGCTTCGGTGCTGCTCGCGCCCGGCTTGCCGGCCGACACGATCCGGTCGTTCGCGACGTCGCCGATTCGGCGCATCGCGCCACGGCCTCGTCCGCGGAAGTCACCGGTGTCTTGCGGCGGCGGCGGAATCAGCTCGACCTGAAGGGGATTTCCGGGCGCGCGACCGGGGCGCTGGGAGCCATCAAGCTGCAGGGGAGCTACGAGCGGTCGGAGTTCAACGACGGCGGCACCGAGTTCCGGGGCGAAGGAGTCGGCGGTGGGGCCCGCATCGATCATCGCGGGCTCGCGCTGGTGGCCGGCGCCCGGCTGGGCACGATTCAGGGTCTCGCCCCGCACCAGTGGGATGGCGCGCTGCAGGTCGGATGGAGCATTGGCCGCGCCGTCTCGATCGGGGCCGGTGTCTCGCGCTCCCCGGTCGAGGAGAGCCGGCGAACCGTGCAGGGCGAGCTCGATGGAGGGCTGCTCCGGGGCGCCGCGCACGCCAACCTCGCACATCTCAGGCTGGTCCTGGAGAACCTGCCGGGCCGGTTCGATGCCGAGGCTTCCGTGCAAGCGGGACGCTATACCGGAATCGGCCTCGAGTCGAATCCGCGGGTAGCGGCCGACGCCAGGATCGGGCTCATCATTCACGGATCGCAGCCCTGGGTACGAATCGGGTATGGCTTCAACGCCTCCCGATTCGACTTCAACGCGGACCTCGGGTTTGCCCAGACTCCGACGCAACGGGGGGGATATTTCAGTCCGGCGCGGTACTGGAGGCATCAGGGAATTCTTCAGGTTTCCGAGCAATTCGGATCCCGGGTCCGCTGGGAGGCGGATGCGCGGATGGGCCGGGAGTGGGTGCGGCAGATGGCGGGAATGACGGCGACGGGGCGGAACACCGCAGTGGCGAACAGCAGTCTGACATTCCGGCTCGGGACGGGGCTCGATCTCGAGACGCGATTCCTCTATGTCAACGCCTTCGACGCCTTCGAGATGAAGGAGTTCACCACCACCCTCAAGGTGTATTTCCCCTAGCCGGAGACCCTTCCTGGCGGGCGGCGATCCTGCCCGCGAGCTCGGCGGTCACCGGGACGGGAATCCGGTGGGCTTCCCCGCCCCGCAGAATCGGCCCGGCAATGGCGTCGAGCTCGGGCGCGCGGCCGGCCGCCACATCCTTCTGCATCGAGCTGCGGAGACCGGCGGGCATGCCCCGCAGCAGTCCCACTGTTTCGTCCGCATCGACGTCGGCTCCGCCGGCTCGCGCCACGGCACATGCTTCGCGCGCCACCGCTTCGAACCGCCCGGCCCATTCCGCGCTGGCCCAGAGCTCTCCCACCGTCATCCCCGCGGCGGTGGAATTGAGGGCCATGGGGGCCAGCATGACCAGCTTCCTCCACAGCAGCGTGCGCTCGTCCGGGTCGAAGCGGCAGGCGCAGCCGAAGGCCGTGAGCGTGTCGGCCGTCCAGGCGAGGCTGGATTGTCCGGCCGATGCAAAGGCAAATCGCGCAAAGGGAGACCGGTGCACGATCCGCCCCGGCCCGGCCCGCTCGACTTCGCAGGCGATGGTACCGGGCACGACCCGGTCGGGCGCGAAGCGGGACCGGAGCACCGACAGGTGATCCACGCCGTTGAGCAGCGGCACCACCACTCGGGCGAGCGACGAGTTCGGCACCGCCGAGAGGGCCTGGGTGAGCTGGGTCGCCTTGGGGGTGACCCAGAGCACATCGACCGCCTCTTCGAGCGCCAGGGAGGCCACGATCGGAGCCGTGAGGTTCCCCAGGGGGCTTTCGAGGGTCAGTGTCGCGGGGTATCCCGCATGGGTCTCGGGACGAAGCAGCAGGATGACCTTCGCGCCGGCGTGTGCGAGGATCGCGCCGACAAATCCGCCGACGCCGCCGGCGCCGAGAATCGCGTGGGTCGGAGCGGCACTGGGCATGAATCCCTCTCGCTGGCTGCTCGGTGCGCTATCCGGTGACGTGATCGGGCAGGCGGATCCGGAAGGTGGTTCCGTCGGGACCATCCCGGGTGACGTCCAGGTCGCCCCCGGCCTTGCGGAGCATGGCCCGACAGAGATCCAGCCCGACCCGGGCGCCCTGGGAGCTGACCGCCGCGGAGAGGCCCGGTCCCTGGTCCGCCACGGTGACCTCGATCGAATCCAGGTGCTGCACCGCGTGGACGGTAATCGTTCCGGCCACGGCGTATCGCACCGCGTTATCCAGAACGATGGTCAGGGCCTGGCACAACGCCACGCTGTTGACCACGGCCATTCCGGTCCCCAGCGGTCCCAGGTCGAGCTCGATCTGCTTGCCGCGCGCCGAGGCCTCGGCCTCGAAGGCCCGGGCCGACTGGCCGAGCGCTCCCGCGAGGTCCCGGATGTCGACGCCGTTCTCGCCCGCCGGCGGACGTCCTAACCCGGCCAGCGCGGCGCCGAGGATCGCGTCGCTCACCAGCAGGCTCCGGGTAAGCCGGTGCCGCAGCTGCCCGATGGTCGTGGTGCGCGCGGATCCATCGGGATCCCGGTCCAGGTAATCCAGCGCCTGCAGCGTCGTGGCGATCGGAGCGCGCAGATCATGGGCCACCAGGCCGCTCAGGATCTCACCGACTTCGCGGGAACGGTCGGCGCGATTGCGCGCCTTTCGGGCTTCGATCCGCTGCCGTTGCAGCACCAGGGCCAGGAAGGTGCTTCCCGGGAGAGCGACGATTTCGATGATCCGATTGGGAAGCCAGAATTCCACCGCGTGGCCCGCCACCCGCGCCAGAACCATGGAGGCCAGCAGGGCCACCATCGCCATCCCGAACACTACCTGGACCATGCGGGGATCGTCGGCTCGTGACGCGGCGAGAATGGGGACCACGAAGAGCGTTCCGGCAAACACCGTGGGTGGCGTGGCTGCGTCGATCAGCGCGATGCCGAGGATGACCAGCGCATAGGGCAGCAAGGCGCGCACCCACCAGCGCACCCGTTCCCAGGGCGCGTCCGGCGGCAGGGAGCCACGCCGGCGCTTGCGCCGTTCCGGCCAACCCCCGCTGACTGCCTCCATCATCTCACAGTCCGTGCCGGCGCCGCTTTTCCCAGAGCGTCTTCCTGGAAATGCCGAGGCTGGCGGCCACCGCGGCCAGATCGCCCTGACGGGTCGCCAGTTCCGCCTCGAGGTAGTAGCGCTCCAGCTCCTCGAGGGAAACTCCGCGAGGAATCTGGTGGCGATCCAATCCGGCGGGCTCCGGGTCGACCGGTGGGTGCAGCACCAGCTCCCCGGCCTCGTGGAACACGACTGCGCGCTCCACCACATTCCAGAGCTGGCGCATGTTGCCGGGCCAGGCATGGCGTTCGAGCGCGGCGAAAGAGTCGGCCGAAATGCCGGGCACCCCGCGGCCCAGTCGGCGACAGATATCCCGCAGGAAGCGCGCGGCCAGCTCGGAGATGACCGAGGGCATCGCGCGCAGCGACGGCATGCGGATGGACACCACGTCGAGCCGCCAGAGCAGGTCACCCCGGAAGCGTCCGTCCCGCACCGCGGCCTCCAGATCGGTGTTGGTCGCGGCCATCACCCGGGTCTTGGTCGTGAGCGTTCCGGTTCCCCCCACGCGCCGGAATTCCTGATTCTCGAGGAACCAGAGCAGCTTGGGCTGCAGCTCGAGCGGCATCGAGCCGATCTCGTTGAGCAGGATCGATCCGTTCCGGGCGGTCTCGAAGAGCCCGTGCTTGAGGGTGCGCGCGTCGGTGAAGGCGCCCCGCTCGTGGCCGAACAGCTCCGACTCCAGCAGCCCGGTCGGCAGCGCGGCACAATTCACTTCCACGAACGGCCCCCGGGCGCCCGACAACCTGTGGATGGTCTGGGCGAGGAGGTTCTTGCCGGTACCCGACTCACCGGTGATCAGGATTCGGGTGTCGCTGAGGGTGGCCACCTTGCGGGCGAACTCACGCACCGCCTCCAGGCGCGGGTGCGAGCCGACGATCAGTGACTCATCTTCGGTCACGGGACCCGGGAGCCCCCGGATGTTCCCCCGCGCCTCGCGATCGATCATGGCGAAGGCGGCATCGGGGTCGAGCGGCTTCACCAGGAAGTCGGCGGCACCGGCACGCATCCCGTCCACCGCCGTGGCGATGTCGGCGTGGGCGGTCATCAGAAACAGAGGAATCGCGATACCGCGGCGCCGCAGCTGGCGCACCAACTCGATCCCGCTCATGTGCGGCAGGCAGATGTCGCTGAGCACGGCGTCGAAGTCGGCCGCGCCGCGCGTCAAGCGGGCCAGCGCCTCGACGGCACTCGGCACGTGTTCCACCCGCAGCCGATTTTCCCGGCGCAGGCCGGACTGGATCAGGTGAGCGTCGAGCGGATCGTCTTCCACCAGGAGTACGCGGACCGTCGTCACAGCTGTTCCGTGCGAGGAGGGAGGTGGCGCGAGATATAGCGCCGGACGACGGACCGGGCAAGTGCGTGTTACAGAGGGAGAATCGGTGTTACGAATTCGTAACTGCGTGGGGGCTCGACGGGTCAGGTGTTCCGCGCCCAACTCACACC
>DASYPZ010000005.1:0-3007 GCA_036006105.1 Gemmatimonadales bacterium
AGGGCATCGGAGCCAACGGACTCTTCGGCGGCACGATGCTGAACCTCTTCGAAGGCAACGTGGTGGCGCTCGAACGCCACGGTGAACAGATCTTCCTGGTCCAGCGGCCGCACCGCTACACCGCGGTGAACAGTCCGGCGGCCACCAAGGCCGTGGACCTCACCTTCGGCTCCTCGGTGCTCGAATCGGCCAAGATCGAATCCTTCCGGGACGACTCCGCGGTGGTCATCGATGCGGCCAACTGGTTCATCTCCGACCTCTCCGGCATCAGCGCCGCGGTGCGTCAGGCGGTGTCCCCCGGTCCGGGCCGGCCCGGGATCGCGACCTTCGACCGGGCCCGCAGCTACCTGGAATCGGTCAAGGCGTTCCCGCAGAACGTGAATGTGCGCGCCAAGCTCACCTTCCGTCCCGGTGAGCCGATCGGACTGCCCTCGGTGCCGGATGGCCGCTACCTGCCCCTCTCGATCCACTACACGCTCGCCGCGCTTCCCGACATCCCCATGACCCCCCGGCTCGGCGACGATCGGGTGGGCCAGTTCTGGACCGTGCACAAGGACTTCTCCCAGGACGACACCACCGCGTTCGTCCGCTACGTCAACCGCTGGCGGCTCGAGAAGGGCGAGGCGGTGGGCGACAAGTTCCGTCCCAAGAAGGCCATCGTCTATTACATCGACCCGAACGTCCCGGCCCAGTACCGCGCCGCCATGAAGGCCGGTGTCGAGGCCTGGAATGCCGCCTTCGAGGCCGCGGGCTGGGTCGACGCCATTCACGCCGAAGATTTGCCCGAGGGCGCGGACGCCGAGGACATCCGCTACGCCACGCTGCGCTGGAACGTGTCGGATCAGCCGGGGTACGGGGCCATCGGCCCCTCCACGGTGGATCCTCGCACCGGCGAGGTTCTGGACGCGGACGTGCTGTTCGAGTCGACGTTCTTCGGGAGCTTCCGGAATACCTGGCGCACCCTCGCCGGTCCGATCTCCGCGGCGCAGGCACTCGAGGAGGCGCTCGGCGTCGGCATGGAGTCGGCGGCGCCCGGCGTGGAGCTGGCAGGCTTGAGCGGGACCTTCGCGGCGCAGGGTTCCCTGCTGCAGGCGGCGCTGATATCGCGTGGCGAGCTCGCTCCGGGAGATCCGGTCCCGGAAGCCTTCGTCATGCAGGCGGTAAAGTGGGCCACCATGCATGAGGTCGGACACACCCTCGGCATGCAGCACAACTTCCGGAGCTCGACCAGCACCCCGAACGCCATGCTGCACAACAGCGACTGGGTCACGGCCAACGGACTGTACAGCTCGGTGATGGAGTACCCCTCGGTCAACATCGCGCCCAAGGGCACGCCCAACGGATTCTTCTACACCCCAGGCGTCGGCTCCTACGACAAGTGGGCCATCAGCTTTGCCTACACCCCGGATGCGCACCGGGCGGCGGCTCTGGCCCGCGAGGCGGCGACCAAGGCGCACCTCTACGGTACCAACCTGGAGCTGGGCGGCACCGACCCGTCCATCAATCTCTGGGACCTGGGAGACGACCCGCTGGCCTGGGGGAAGGAGCGCACCACCATCATCCGGGAGCTGCTGCGGGATCTCCCGGCCAAGGTGCTGACCGACAACGACGGATACCAGGACGTCACCAACGCCTACCTCAACCTGATGAACCAGTACGCCCTCGCCGTGGCGCCGGCGATCAAGTACGTCGGGGGCCAGTATCTCAACCGCGATCACGTGGGCGATCCGGGCGCACGGCTGCCGTTCGAGAACGTGCCCCGGATCAAGCAGAAGGAAGCGCTCGACTTCCTGGTGGACCGGGTCTTCGCCGAAAACGCGCTGGCGCTTCCCCCCGCCGTGCTGCAGAAGATGGGTGCCAATCACTGGCTGCATTGGGGCGAGAACCTGACCTTCAACGGCCGGCTCGATTTCCCCTACCATGAGCAAACCCTCGCCTTCCAGTCCGGCACCCTGACGCAGCTGCTGAGTCCCCTGCGGCTGGGACGGATCCGGGACGGAGAAACCAAGTTCGGCGCCGGCACCATGGTCACCATTCCCGAGCTGATGGGCGCGCTGACCCAGGCCATCTGGAGCGAGTCCTGGGGACCGGGAGCCCACACCACCTCGGCCACCCGCCGGGATCTGCAGCGGAACTATCTCGACCAGATGACCGGATTGCTGGTCCAGACATCGGATCGGACTCCGGCCGATGCCCGGGCGGTGGCCCGGATGCAGCTCAAGGACCTCAACCGGCGCCTGGGTTCCGCCTTGACCGCCGGCGCCGGACTGGATGCCTACACCAGGGCTCACCTGGAGGAGTCGCGGGCGCGGATCGACAAGGCGCTGTCTGCGGGGTTGGAAGCAGAGCGACGGTAGGCGCTAGAGGCTAAGACGCTACGACGCTAAGACGCTAGGAAAGTGCAGTCTCCTAGCCTCTTAGCGTCCTAGCGTCTTAGCGTCTTTCCCGTAACTTGGGGGATGCGCCTCCCCCTCGTAGCCATCCTGATTCTCGCCAGCGCAGCGCACGCCCAGACCCGCCAGACGTCCGCCGGCGAGTACACCCGCTACGAGCTGCTCGCGCCGGGCAGCGGCAAGTTTCGCATCCTCTATGAGGTCTGGGCCACCACGCCCGGCGCCCGTTACTTCTACAATCCGATCCGGAAGGGCAGCGTCGCCTCGGATGAGGCGGTGTACGATCGCGCCTCCGGACTGCCGCTCCGCTTCGACGTGGTAGACGGGCTCGCCGCACGGGCCGCCGGGCTGGCCGGCGCCGATACGACCGGGAGCTACATCAAGGTCGAGCTGGCCCATCCGGTCCCGACGGATGGCACGGCCCGGATTCTGATCGACAAGACCTACACCGATCCCAAGAGCTACTACGAAGAAGCCGGGACGATCGTCTTTGCCCGCTCCCTCGGCATCAAACGGAACGCGGTCGTCCTGCCGGCCGGTTACGAGCTGATCGGCTGCAACGTGCCCTCCCAGATTCTGACCGAGTCCGACGGTCGTACCCTCATCAGCTTCAT
>DASYPZ010000006.1:0-3348 GCA_036006105.1 Gemmatimonadales bacterium
CTGGCCCCAGGTGGATGCGCCGTACGCGTCGAGGCCTTCCTCGCTCACCATCTGCAGCTCGGAGCGGAAGAAGAACGAGGTGTGGGGATTGATCAGCAGGAGGGCGTGGTGCGACGCCGTATTCGACGGGGCGATCGCGAACCCGTTCGAGCCGGTGGGCTCCTTCGGATACGCGTCCGGGTCGACGGCCTGGCTTACCACATGGTTGCCGTAGAAAGCCTCCAGCGCCTTCAGGGAAACCGATTCGATGTCGCCCCCGATGCTGCCCTCACTGAAGGTGAGCGCCATCCAGGGCTCGAAGCGGGTGATGACCCTGGACTTCACCTCCGGATGCCTGGAGAGATAGAAATTCAATCCATCGGCCCAGGCGTTCATCAGCGCCTTGAGCCATTCGGGGCTCACCGCGTATTGCGCCTTGATGCTGTCGGGATCGATGAACAGCTTCATCCGCAGATCCTGGAAGATCGCGGACTCCCCCTCGGCCTCCGCCAGCCGTCCCATCGCATTCAGGTAGTTGGTTTCCACCCGATTGAAATCGTCCTCCGCCTGGGCGTAGATCATCCCGAATACCGCGTCGGCGTCGGTCTTCCCGTAGACGTGGGCAATGCCCCAGTCATCCCGGATGATGGTGACGTTCGCCGCCTGTCGCTCCCAGCGAGCCGCATCGCTGTCGGAGGCCCCGCTGGCGGCGCAGCCGGCGAACATCGGCGCCAGCAGAAGAACAACGTAGACGCTGCGCATGAGCCAGCTCTCCGACGGACCAGGCCGCGATGAGGGTGGATACAGTGGCCCCGTTGCGGGGGTTCCGGCTCTGATAGTACGAGATAGGGGGGTCGATGGAAAGCTTGGAGCGATTACCTCCGATACACCGCATAGGACCAGAGCCGCCGGGGACGAAACCACGGGCCGCTCCAGCCGGCCCGGCGGAGACGCCAGCCGATGAATCCGTTGAGAATCCCGTGCCCCACCAGCAGGACGGTGGTGTGGGCCGACGCCAGCTCGCCGAGGATCTTCGCCGCGCGGGCGGCGCGCTGCCGCGCCTCGGGATAGCTCTCGACGCCGGGCGACCAGCCCCCATACCAGGCCAGTCGCGCCAGGGAGCTCCACTGCTTCGGCGGTAGCCGAAGGCCGGAACGGATCTCGGTGGGCAGAAAGACCTCCTGGAACACCGGGCTCACCACCGGCGCGACACCCGGCGCCACTGCCTCGGCCGACTCCAGCGACCGCCGGAGCGGGCTGGCCGCCAGCACCCCGCTCGATCCCGCGATACGGACCAGATCGGGGGGCGGCGCGTAGCTGGCCACGATCGGCGCGGCATCTCGGCCCTGAATCCACTCGGCGAGGGCGTGCCCCGGGATCGGGGTTCGCTCATCCCATTCGGGCTTGCCGTGCCGAGCCAGCACGATCGTACGCGGAGGACCGGCCATTGGAGTAATATTACGCACTCCCCACCGTCACGAGGATCCTGTGAAGAAAGCCCTTCTGGCCATTGTCCTGGCCGTGATCGTACTCGCGGCGGTGCTGGTGGTCCGCACCCTGCAAGTCCCCGCGCCGGAACGGGCGTCCGCGCAGGCCGGCACGGGCATCACCCTCGACACCGCCGCCGCCGCGGAGCGATTGGCCGGCGCGATACGTTTCGCCACGGTGTCCTACGCCTCGGGCGGTCCCATCGATACCGCCGCGTTTCTCGGTCTCCACCAGTACCTGATGACCAGCTTTCCGCTGGTGCATGCCACGCTGAGTCGCGAGCTCGTGAACGGCCTCTCGCTGCTCTACACCTGGAAGGGCGCCGACTCCACCCTGCCGCCGGTGGTCCTCATGGGCCACATGGACGTGGTGCCGGTCCCCGCCCCCAACCTGCCCGAGTGGACCCAGCCGCCGTTCTCCGGTGCCATCGTCAACGGTTTCGTCTGGGGTCGGGGCACCCTCGACGACAAGACCACCGTGCTCTCGACCCTCGAGGCGGTGGAGGGACTGCTTCGCGAGGGATATCGCCCGCCCCGCACCGTCTATCTCACCTTCGGGCACGACGAAGAGGTGAGCGGCCGCTACGGCGCCCGGGCCATCGTGGAGTTGCTGGTGTCCCGAGGGGTCAAGCCGGCCCTGGTGCTCGACGAGGGCGGTTTCATGGCGAGCGGCGTCATCCCCGGCGTCTCCGGCCGCACCGCGATCGTCGGCATCGCCGAGAAGGGCTACGTGAGCCTCAAGCTCCGATCCCGGGCCCAGGGCGGGCACTCGTCCACGCCGTCCGCCCGCACCGCGATCGGCGCGCTGAGCCGCGCGATCGCCACCCTCGAGGCGCACCCGTTTCCTTCTTCCCTCGACGGCCCGACCGCCGGGACCCTGGCCGCCATCGCGCCCTATGCTCCCTTCGGCCAGCGCATGGCCCTGGCCAACCTCTGGCTCACCGGCCCGCTCGTCAAGGCGATGATGCGCAAGTCCCCGCTGGGCGCCGCGCTGCTCCACACCACCATCGCGCCCACCCTGCTCTCCGCCGGCGTCAAGGACAACGTGCTGCCGCCCGAGGCGACCGCGGTGGTGAACTTCCGGATTCGCCCGGGCGAGACCATCGCGACCGTCACGGCCCGGGTCCGCGAGGTCATCGCGGATTCCCTGATCGTGGTGGAGCCGCTCGACAGCGTGGGGGCCGACCCGTCGCCGGTATCCGATGTGAACTCTCCCGCGTACGCGCTCATCAGCGCGACGATCCGGGGAATGACCCCGGGCGAGCGGGTGCCGGTGCTCCCCTATCTCGTGATGGGCGGCACCGACGCGAAATTCTGGGGCGCCCACACCGACCGGGCCTTCCGGTTCCTGGCGGTGCCGCTGGGCGAGGGGGACCTGGAACGGGTGCACGGCGTGAACGAGCGGGTACCGGTGGCCGACTACGTCACCTCGGTGAACTTTTTCGCGCGGCTGTTGCGGGGAATCGACAAACTCTAGGCGGGTCGGGCGGACTTTCGCCAGATCAGATAGACCGGCACCCCGGTCAGGACGATGGCATAACCCGCGCCCGACGTGAACGGCGTCAGATACGCCAGATCGAGGATCAGCAGCCCGGCCAGGGCGATGTACAGCAGGGGCACCACCGGATAGCCGGCGGTTCGATAAGGCCGCTCGACCCCCGGCATCTTTCGCCGCAGCACCAGCACCGCTCCCACCATCAGCACGTAGAACACCATGTCCGCGGACACGATGTACTCGAGCAGCTGCGTATAGACGTTGCCGTAGGTCACCGCGCCGGTCCGCGGATCGGTGTTCGCGGTCCGGAACAGCGTCAGCGCCGCGGCCCAGAGTCCCAGCAGCGAGAGCGCGGTCGCGGGCACTCGGCGGGCGTTGAGGGTCCCG
>DASYPZ010000007.1:0-9066 GCA_036006105.1 Gemmatimonadales bacterium
GGTGAGCCGGGCCAGCGAGGAAGATCGTCCCACCACTTCCAGGAGCTCGTTGACGGGCTCCGAGACCGTCGAACCGGTGATCGCCACCCGGATCGGCTGCAGCAGATCTCCGAGTTTCATCCCCCCAGCCTCCGCGCGCGCCTTGAGCTGCTCCAGAATGGCCTCGGCGGTCCAGCCCTGCTCGTCGATGGCGCCGAGGATCTCCAGGGCGACCTTGAGGCTCTCGACGAATCCATCGCCCATCTTTGCGCGCAGCTTGCGGCCCTTGTCGTCCAGCTTCACATGGCGGGAATCGAGCCGAACCGCGACCCGCTCCGCCATTTCGACGATCGTCCGGGCCCGGGACTTGACCGCGTCGATATAAGGCGGAAGCAGATGGGTCCCGCCGACATGGACCTGCATCCGCTCCAGCTCGCGTGCCACCGGCGCCACCAGCTCCGGGGTCGGGATGCGGGAGAGATATTCCCCGTTCATCCACTCCAGCTTGACCATGTCGAAGACCGCCGGCTTCTTCTGGATCGCTTCGAGCGAGAAGAGGGCGATCATCTCGGTCTCGGTCATGATCTCGCGATCCTCGCCGGGAGACCAGCCCAGCAGCGCCAGGAAGTTCCGCATGGCGGCGGGGAGAATCCCGAGATCCTGGTAATCGCCCACCGCGGTCGCGCCATGCCGCTTGGAGAGCTTTTTCCCGTCGGTTCCCAGGATCATCGGGACATGGGCGAAGACCGGCGGCGGAGCGCCCAGCGCCTGATAGAGCGCGATCTGCTTCGGTGTGTTGGAGATGTGGTCGTCGCCCCGGATCACGTGGCTGATCCGCATGGCGATGTCGTCGCTCACGACGGCCATGTTGTAGATGGGCGTCCGGTCGCTGCGCAGGATCACCATGTCGTCGAGGTCGCGGCCGTGGAACGCGATCCGGCCATGCACCGCGTCGTCCCAGGCGATCTCCTCCTGGGGCATGCGAAAGCGAATGACGCTCGGCGCCCCGCGCGCGACGCGCGCCGCGACCTCGGCAGCGGACAGCCGGTCGCAGCGACCGTCGTATTTGTAGATGTCTCCCCCCGCCGCCTTGCGCTGCGCCTCGAGCTCTTCCCGGGTGCAGAAACACCGGTAGGCCTTTCCCTCGGCCAGCAGCCGCTCGGCGTCCTGTCGGTGGCGCTCCCCGGAGGCCCCCTGAAACACCGGTCCCTCATCCCAGTCGAGCCCCAGCCAGCGGAGGCCGTCCAGGATGATCTGGGTATGGGCCTCGGAGCTGCGCTCCGCGTCGGTGTCTTCGATCCGCAGAATGAACGCTCCGCCCGTCTTCCGCGCGAAGAGCCAGTTGTACAGCGCGGTGCGCGCGCCGCCGACGTGCAAGTAGCCGGTCGGCGACGGAGCGAATCGAACCCTCGGGGCGGCATCCATCATGGGCGGTGATCGTAACGCAGACCGGTCATTCATGCCACCCGGTCTTGCGGCGCAGCCACCTGCCGAGACCGTTACAGGAGAGCGTGGTGAGCAGAATCATCACGCCGGGCCAGATCGCCAACCGGGGGGCGGTATAGAGCGAGGCCTGGGCGCCGGTCAGCATGTTGCCCCAGCTGGCGCGGGGCGGCTGGACTCCGAGGCCGAGGTAGGAGAGCGCCGATTCGGTGAGAATCGCGTACGCCACTTCCACGCTCGCGGCCACGGTCAGGACCGGCAGTAGCTGGGGCAGGAGGTGGCGCAGAACGATCGCGGCGTCGGGCCGTCCCAGGGCTCGCGCCGCCATGACGAAGTCACTGTGCCGGAGCACCGCGACCTCCGCGCGCACCAGTCGCGCGATGCCCATCCACGACGTGGCCCCGATGAGGCCGATCAGCAGCGGAGGGCTGCTGCCGAAGATCGATAGCACCGCCAGCGCCGCAAAGAGGACCGGGACCGCCATGGCCGCGTCGGTGACGCGCATGAGCAGGCCGTCGACCCAGCCGCCTCGCCAGCCCGCGAGGGCGCCGACCAGGGTGCCGAGGACCAGCGCCACCGCCGTCGCGACGGTGCCGACCGCCAGCGAGACCCGCCCACCGGCCATCAGTCGCGCCAGGACATCGCGGCCGCTCTCGTCGGTCCCCAACGGGTGCCCGAGGGAAGACGGGCTCGCGATGTGCCGCAGGTCCATCGCGTCGGGGTCGACATGGTGCATCAGCGGCCCGGCCCAGGCAAAGGCGAGGAGACATCCCAGCATCACGACCGGGAGCGGGACGGCGGCGAGCTTCATGGGCTACTCGATCCGGACCCGCGGGTCGATCCACCGGTAGAGCAGATCCAGCACGACATTTCCCGCGACCACCGCCGCCGCCACCGCCAGGGTCGTGGCCATCACGACCGGATAGTCCCGGCCGAGCGCGGCCTCCACTCCGAGCCGGCCCATCCCGGGCCAGGAAAACACCGTTTCGGTGATGGCCGCGCCGCCGACCAGCATCGGCGCCTGGAGTCCGATCACGGTCACCAGCGGCAGCAGGGCATTCCGGAGCAGATGCCTGCGGGTGATCGCTCCCTCGGTAAGCCCCTTGGCCCGAGCGGCGGGAATATGCGGCGCATGGGCCATCGCCTCGATACCGCTGCGCACGTAGCGGAACAGCTCACCCGCGATGGGCAGGGAGAGGACCGCGACCGGCAGAATGAGATGGCGAATCCGGTCCACCATCGATCCCTCGAGTCCCGGCGTGGCCGTTCCGCCGGCGGGGAGCAGGTGGCCCATCGCGGCGAAGATCATGATCAGGACGATGCCGTACCAGAAGGTCGGGAGCGAGAGCGCCCCGACGCTCACGAATTCCATCAGGCGATCGAACGGTCTCCCCGGCCGGAGCCCGGCGCGAATGCCGAGCGGCACCGCGAGCAGCACACTCACGAGGAGCGCGCTGCCGGCCAGGAGCAAGGTATTGGGCACCCGGGCCAGCACCGTCGACCCGGCCGGCGTCTGGTAGAGGTAGCTCTGACCCAGGTCGCCTTTGAGCAGATTGCGGTGCCAGGCGACGTATTGGGCCGGCAGGGGGAGGTCGAGCCCGAGGCGTGCTTCGATAGCGGCGCGCTCGACCGGCCCCAACTTGGGATCGGCGAGCATTGACGGTCCGCCGGGCGCCAGGTGCATGAGGATGAAGGTGGCGCTGCTGACCATCCAGAGAATCAGAACCCCCTGGGCCAGTCGACGGGCCAGGAACCGGAATCCGCTCACCGCGAGGACAGGGAAAAGAGCTCGGCGTGCCGGAGCGCGTCGCGAATCCCCAGCTGCGGAAACCCGCCGAGCCGGTCGGACATGGCCTGGATTTCTCTCGGATAATAGAGGACCAGCACGGGAGGATCCTCGCGCTCGACGGCCTGGAACGCGTGATAGATGGCGCGGCGGCGAACCGGATCGGTTTCTCCCCGGCCGATCTCCAGCAGACTGTCCACCGCCCGATTCGAGTAGGCCACATTGTTGTTGATCTGATCGGTGACGTAGTACGAGTACTGGTCCGGATCGGGCGGGGTGGTCCACCAGATGAGAATCGCGTCGAATTTGCCGGGCTGCAGATCGTCGCGGACCAGGGCGGCGAATTCGACCGTCTCGATAGAAACATCCATGCCGATGGATTTCCAATCCTGCTGCAGCGCCAGGGCGGATTGTTCCCGGCTGGGATTCCCCTTGTCGACCCGGATGGTGAAACGAAACGGCTCACCCCTGGCGTTCCGAAGCGCGCCGCCGGCGTCCCGGTTCCAACCCGCCTGTCTCAGCAGCTCCAGGGCTTCCGCGGTATCGGTCGCGGCGCGGGGAAGGGAATCGGCAAACCACTCCCCCAATGCCACCGGAATGGTACCCACCGGAAGATCCGCCGCTCCTTTGAGCACACCGTCGACGATTGCTTTGCGGTTCACCGCCAGATCCAGCGCGCGGCGAACCAGCGCCGGCTTGAACAGGGGCCGCCGCTGGTTGAATCCGACGAAATAGTGCTGCGGCACGGTCGTCTGGCGGATGGTGAGGCCGGGAACATCGCGGACGCCGGGAAGGCTGGCGGGCTCCAGGGTGATCAGGTCCAGCTCACCGGCCCGCAGCGCGGCGATCTGCGCATTGGCATCGGGCACCAGCTTGAACACGATTCCGGCCAGCTTCGGCCTGGGGCCGTAGTAGTCGGGATTCGCCTCGAGCGTCAGCGAGGAACCGGGCACCGCGCTCACCACGCGAAACGGACCGGTCCCGATCGGGGTGGTCCGATTGAACCCGGTGTTGTCGGCGATGGGCTTCCCGTGAAACGCATGCTCGGGGATGATGCCGGTGTTGTAGCCGAGCAGGGTGAGGAAAGCCGCGAACGGGGACTTCAGCACGAAGCGGACGGTGAACGAATCGGGTGTTTCGACCCGGTCGATCGCGGTGTAATCGGACCAGAGAAAGCCGCCGGCTTTGGGGTCACGAATCTGCTCGAAGGTGTACTGCACGTCCCGCGACGTGAACGGCACGCCGTCGTGCCACCTGACGCCGCGGCGCAGCGCAAAGGTGTAGACCTTCCCGTCCGACGAAACGGTCCACGAGGTCGCGAGGTCGGGTGAGGGACGGAGCTGGTCGTCGGGGCGCACCAGGCCCGGGAAGATCACCTTGTTCACCAGCACCGATCCGATGTCGGGAGACAGGACCGGATTGAGGATGGGATCGTTGATGAGCGCGAGCCGCAGGGTATTCGACGATGCCTTGGAGCCCACCGCACATGCGGCCAGGAGGACCAGGGAAGCGAAGCCCCCGGACCGCCTCATCCGATGGCGCCATCCACTTCGCGCCGCGCGTCCCGCAGCGCGGCCACCAGCCGGTTTTGCCCCCGGGTCAGGTGGGTCCGGATGAATCCGCGCTGCTCGGCGGACGCCTTGGCGAGCGACTCGGCTGGCGCCAGGTCGGGGAGCGGCGGAATGGATTCCGCGGGATCGTGGAAGAACCCCGGTCCGGTCGTGAAATTGACCGGGACCAGCAGCCGGGCCAGGCGCCGGATCGCGAGGTTTGCCCGCTTGACCCGAGGATCGGAGGCGGATTCGGCCGCCAGGTCGGCACAGTACAGGGAAAAGCGGTCCAGCGACGCGAGCAGCTGGGCCAGGGCGTCGCGGGCGGGTTCGAAGGTGAAATACTCCCCGGCCGCGTACTGGTAGCCCGCCAGGGTCTGCACAAACTCCTCCGCGGTGCGGCGAAAGTCGAATGGAGCCACCGTGGCATTGGCGGCGCCCGCCACGGCGGCGAGGTAGATCCGCATGTCGGTCAGCAGGATCTCGCGATCGGCGATCTCGAGGGTGTCCTCCTCGGTGTGCCACGCGATGTTGCCGCCACACCCCCCGACCACGTAGTAACCCTTCGCGGCACGATCCTCCGGCGCCATGGTCGAGAGGAGCATGAAATAGGAGGAGAGTCCGATGTTGTTGAAGGAGTAGTCTCCCGCCTGGAAGGGCCGTTCGCCCTTGGCTTCCTTGCCGGCCACCAGCTGGATCACCTTTCGGGCCCATTCTCCCGCTTCGGCCATCCAGGAGACGTCGATGTACTCGGTGGCCCAGCGGCACCCGGGTGAGTCGCAGTTCACCTGGGCGATACAGTTCTCATACAGATCGATGGCAAAGTGATCGGCGAACCAGGTGCTGCCGGCGTAGCGGCCGGTCGAGTGCCCGGGCCACCAGGCAATCCGCACCGATCGTTTGAGCGAGGCCCGGTGCTTCCAGAGGACCCGGGCGATCTCGAGCATCGTCGCGTCCCCGACCGCGTTGTCGCCGACGCCGACGTCCCAGGAATCGTAGTGTCCATGCAGGAGCACAAACGCATTCGGCTCCTCGGTGCCGGGGATCGTCACCACCGGGATCGGAGAAGAGAACCAGCCCTCCTCGAGCGAAACGACGATGGTGGCGCTGCCGCCCTGCCGGGCCAGCTCGATCAACGCCTCGCCATCGGGGTGGCTCACCGAGACGACGACGAAATTCGGCTTGCGGGGGAGATCCCGAAGGTCGGGCGAGCCCCAGATGGTGCTGCAGATGCCCCAGTGAGGATTGGCTCCCGGGTGCACCGCGATGAGGCCCACCGCGCCACGTTCTTCGAAGTGTCGCGCCATCGTGGACATGCCGAACCCGTGGGTGAGCACGACCTTGCCCCGCAGGTCGACGCCGGTGTCGCCGGGAGCCGGACTGGTGATGACCTGGTCTGTGTTGGGATCGAACTCGGTGGGCGCGAAGACCAGCGGCGCGGTCAATCCATCGGGGGCGGAACGACTCATCGCCAGGGGTTTGGCCCGGAAGGTCCTTCCCCCCGCCTCCACCCGGGCCTCGCCGGGCAGGCTCAGGTAAATCTCCGGCTCGTGCACGGTGACCGGAACGCCGAGCGCCTCGAGCCGACTGACGATCAGCCCAGATGCGGCGCGAACATCGTCCGGATGCTCCCGCTTGAGAGTCGAGAAGCGCTCGATAAGCTCCCAGGGGACGTCCAGGGAGACGTCCTTCAGGAGCGGGGCGAGCTCGGCGAGCACGTCGGGCGCTGCAGGGGACACGATATGGGGGCCTGGCGGGGGGAACGGAGCGGGAGGGATTCGAACCCTCGATAGAGGTTTCCCCCTATGCCGGTTTAGCAAACCGGTGCCTTAAGCCTCTCGGCCACCACTCCAAAACGGGTCGGGAATATTGGTCTCCGGTAGAGGATATGCAACGGGAGCGCGCGATAACGGCCGAGCGGCCTGAGCGGCGAGGGAGCCCTGGGGAGATGCCTGATCGAGCCGCTGCCACGTGGGTTCGTCGGGCCGGAGTGGGGTTTTGGATTCGATTCCGCATGAGAGGGCCCGAGGAAAGCCAATGGGGAAAACTCATCAACATGTTGAATACTTGTCAGTACTCCAGTGGCGATGCAATGCCTGATCGTATAGATAAGCGTCATTGAACAATGCACTTACGTGCATATCGATTTCATGTTGATATCCACTGATGTTCGTTTTATTGACTTGTAGACAGACCACCGGATCCCTAGATTGGGATCCAATGAAAGCCCCGTCGTTTCGATCCGTTTTGCCCGTCGCCCTCCTGGTCTTGTGGGCGTGCCGGTCCGACGCACATTCGGCCGGGCTCGAGCCCGATCCGAATACCGTCGTCCTGATCCGGATCAGTCCCCAATCGGCGGATCTGGCCCCGTCAGACACCCTGCGGTTTCGCGTCGTGGCCATCACGGTCCGGGGGGACACGCAGCCCGCGACGAACTCCACTTTCGACGCGAGCGGCGGTTCCATCGATCCGTCGGGGCTATACCGTGCGGGCGCAGATGGCGACTACGATGTCAGGGCCCACCTCCGGGCCGGAGGGATGGACCTGGTGTCCACCGCGCACGCCAGCGTGCGCACTCCATCACCTCCGCCTCCACCGCCGTCGGGGCCGCTGGGGCTCAACGCCGCCTTGCCGCGGCTGTTTCCAGCCGACAACCCGTGGAATCAGCCGGTCGACACCGCGCAAGTGGATCCCAACTCCGATGCGATCGTCAACCTGATCGGCCCGGCCAGGTCATTCCACCCCGACTTTGGCGCCAACTGGAATGGAGGGCCCTTCGGGATTCCCTACGTCGTCGTGTCGGGAACCCAGGGGAAGGTTCCGGTGTCGTTCGACTACGACGACGAGAGCGATCCGGGTCCCTATCCGATTCCACCCGACGCTCCGATCGAGGGCGGCTCCTCGTCCAGCGGAGATCGTCACGTGCTGATCGTCGACCGGGACGCCTGGAAACTCTACGAGTTGTTCGCGGCGTACCCGCAAACCGATGGCTCCTGGCACGCAGGATCGGGCGCGGTGTTCGATCTCGGGTCCAACGCGCTCCGCCCGGCGGGATGGACCTCCGCGGATGCGGCGGGACTTCCCATCCTCCCGGGCCTGGTGCGCTACGATGAGGTGGTCGCGGGAGAGATCGCGCACGCGCTGCGGTTTACCGTCTCGCACACCCAGCGGGCCTACCTTCCGCCGGCGCGACACTGGGCCAGCAGCGACACCGATCCGCTGCGGCCGCCGATGGGGATGCGGGTCCGGCTCAAGGCCTCGTTCAATCTGGGAGCCTACCCCGCGCGGGTGCAGGTTATTCTTCGGGCGCTGAAGAAATACGGCATGATCGTCGCCGACAACGGCAGCGACTGGTACTTGAGCGGAGTGGCGGACGCCCGATGGAACGACAGCGAGATCAATACACTGAAGCAGCTCAAGGGCAGCGACTTCGAGGTCGTGCGCATGCAAGGTATCGTGAATCACTGAGCACCGGTGGCCTCCTGCTGCTCGCCGCCGGAGTGATCGCGAGCTGTTCCCGGCACTCGCCGCTTCTCGCACCCACGCCCCGCGATCTCGCCTGGACCGCCCCCGACAGTTTTCTGGTCTCCTTCGAAACCAGCCGGGGCACCTTTACGGCGACGGTGCACCGCGCGTGGTCCCCGCTCGGAGCCGACCGGCTCCATTTCCTGATCACCCGGGGATACTACGACGGGGCGCGTTTCTTTCGGGTCGTTCCGGGATTCGTGGTGCAATGGGGCATCGCCGGCGACCCTGCGGTATCGGCGGTGTGGAGCAACCGGAATCTGCCCGATGAGCCGGTTCGCCAGAGCAATACGCGCGGCCGCCTCTCCTATGCCCGCGGGGGACCCAACACCCGTTCGGTCCAGCTCTACGTGAACCTTGGCACCCATGCCCGCCTCGACACGCTGAACACCTTTGGATTCCCGCCGATCGGCGAGGTGACCAGCGGGCTCGGCGTGGTGGATTCGATGTTCCCGGATTACTCCTGCCGCCGGGGGAGTCAGGGAACCTGCCCTTCGCAGGACTCGCTCGAGGCGCACGGAAATGCGTTTGTCGAGCGAGTCTACCCCAAGCTCGATTTCATCCGGCGGGCGAGAGTGACACGGGAATGGGGTAAGCGAGTGCGGCGGTGACCCAACAGGTGTAGGGCCGACTAGTCGCCCGATTGCGCCGGCGCACCACCCAAGGGCCCATTCCAGGACTCCCAGGTGAGGTGGCAGCGATCCACGAAGTACTCGGGCGGATGCCCCGCTTTGCCGAGCAGGGCGTGCAGCAGCTCATGCCGAACCACCATCTGGAAGTGCT
>DASYPZ010000008.1:0-3791 GCA_036006105.1 Gemmatimonadales bacterium
ATCTTCGACCCGCGTGGGGATCAACGTCAAGCAGGGAGGGACGAATCGCTGGTTTTCCGTGACGAGCCGCGCGTGGCCGTCTCTCCGGCGGGACGCTTGGACCATCCGGGCCTCCGCGGGCCACGGGTCCTGCTCGGCAACAGACTCGGGTCTCGGGAAGGGACCCAACGCCCGCGTCGTCCCCATGGTCCTGCGCGCCCGCCCCCGGTCCGTGCAGGTGTCGCTCCGACAGCGCGCCCGCCCCGCCCCTTACCGCACGAGCACGGCCACTCTCGACCCTCAAATCAGCGGGGTGGTGGGCGGAGCGGAGGGCGGGGGATCACCTGCAGGCGCGTCAGCCGGCCACTCGACTGAACCACGAACGCCGGGCATGCAGGGCGGCTGCAGCGCCGAAAGGGGAACCCCCGCCCGAGCACCGCAAAGAAGCGGCGCCTAGTGGTCGTGCTTGTGCGCCTTCCCCCCCATTTCGTCGAGATACGCCAGGTCGTCCTGCAGCGTCTCGTCACTCAGATCGAGCTTGGGCCATTTGGAATAATCATCCGGCACGAACAGCCCGACCATGTGCGCCATCGCCCCGGCCTTGATCAGCTGCCCGGTGGGATTCTCGTAGGTGCCCACCACGCGGTACTGGTGCCCACCTTTGAGCCGGAGTCCCTCGCCGGTCACCCCGAACAGTTTGCGCCCGATCTTGGTCACCTTGCCGTCCGGCGTCCGGGTCGACTCGATCCGGGTCAGCACCTTGCCGGTCTCGGCGTCCTCCAGACGGACCGAGGCCCCGTAGTCGTGCACGTGTCCCCCGACGCCCAGCAGGCGGCCGCCCACCGGCGGGGTGAAGGTCCAGGACTTCTCGCTGTGCCCCGGCGGCACGTCGAACTCGTTCCCCTTGCCCACGGTCAGGTTCACGTCCATATAAATTGGAAGTGCGTCCAGGGGGCGGGGATTGAGGTTGGTCGGGCTGTAGGCCAGCCGCAGCTTGATCACCACACCCGAGAGGTCCTTGCCGGTCTCGTTGGCCCAGGCCAGATACATCCCCATCTTGGTGCCGGCCTTCATCGGCACGCCGATGGACTTCGGCACATAGGCGTCTTCGGTTTCCTGCCCGGCGCCGAAGATCCGCTCGTAGGACGGATAGAGCAGCTGGCGCCGGTCGAAGTTGATGGCGATCAGGTGGTGCACCAGGCGCCGGTTCACCGGCTGGCCCTTGCCGTCGACGATCTCGATGGCAAAGCCGCGGAACCACCCGTCCACCGGCCACTCGAAGCGGATCAGCGGCGTGTTGTGGTCGTCCATCATGTCCATCTGGTCGTGCTTCATGCCGGGGGGCATGGCCATGATGTCGAAGGGACCCGCCGAGACCACCACTTCCTTGTGGGAGGCATCGAGGCGCACCTGGGCCACCGGGGTCGAATCCCGGACGGGTGCGGAGGCCAGCGCGGATACCAGCAGAACGGACAGCATGGGAGCTCCCAGCGTGATGATGGACCAGTCGTCGCCGATCAAGCTAAAGCGGTACCCCGCGCGCTACAACACCGTGGGGCATTTGGCGTTATCAATGTTCTGGGTGACGGTCGCCGCCCTGCCGGCCGCGGCCCAGCGCCGCTCGATTCCGCTCCCCAACGACATCGCCCCGTTCGAGTTCCCGCTGGCCTCGGCCCGGACCAGCGCCATGGTCGGCCGGGTGTTCTACGCCGCCCGCGGGGAGTCCGGATTCGGCGCCGAGATGGAGGCCGAGGCGGGCCTGGGGGAAATCTGGCCGATCCTGGCGGTGCACCGAGGCCGGGTGCCCCTGACCCTCCACTTCGGCGCCGAGGCCTATGGACGGTTTTCGCTGGGCGATGCGGCCTCGGCGCTGATCAGCAACGACTGGCACGTCAACGCGATATTAACCGCCGACTTCCGGCGGCTCCGGCTGGCGGCCGAGGCCTACCACGAGAGCAGTCACCTGGGTGACGAGTACGCCCAGCGGTTTCCCGGCATCTCCCGGGTCAACTGGTCGCGGGAGATCATCGGCCTCTGGGCCACCTATCGGGCCGGGCTGCTGAAGATCCACGCCAATGCCTCCTATGCCGGCATCGACGCCATCAACGTGGGCCGGGGCGCGCTGTCCGCGGCGGTCGACTATCGCGGCAAGCCGGGCGGCATGCTGGGCGGCTCGGCGGGGACGGTCTGGGCGGTGAATGCCGATGCCCAGGAATACAACGACTGGCGGGTGACCTGGTCGGGGCGAGCCGGGGCCCGGTTTGCCGATCCGCAGGGCCGGCGCGGGTTCGCACTCCTATTCACCTTCCTGGACGGCTACAGCTCGCAGCGCCAGTTCTTCCTGGAGAAGTCGCGCTACTACGGCGTCGAGGTGCGGTTTGATCTCTAGCGTGGCCGGTCTGCTGCTGGCCGCCACGTTCGCCCGCCAGGACCTGCCCGAGCTCCGCCTGGTGCTGACCCCTCACGCTACCGCCGGCGTCGTCGACTATCTCGATGTCAGCCTCAGCATCGGGCGGCCCGGTCTCGACTCCGGCGCGACGCTGCTCCACATGCCGCTGGTGGTGGCCTCGATCCCCACGCCGCGCTACGACGGCGATGCGGTCCAGGCGCGCGACGCCGCCGGACCGCTCCCGCTCACCCAGGCGGATGATCCCCCCATGATGTCGCTGGTGTTTCGCCGCTGGATCGCGGCGCGCGCCACCTCGGGAGACGTGGTGGTCACCTTTCGCGCCCCGATGCGCGCGGTCTCCGCCGACACCCGCCCCGGTCCGCTCTTCGATCTTCGCGCCGAAGCCGAGGGACTCAACGGCGCTGGGCTCGCCTTCCTGGCGCTTCCCGACGTCGATGCCCGGTACCACATCACGGTGCACTGGGATCTCTCCGGGCTCCCGGCCGGCTCGTTGGGCGTGTGGAGCCTGGGCGAGGGCGACGTGTCCACCACCGGACGGGCCGACCTGCTCGGCAACACCTACTACGCCGCAGGCCCGATGCATGTCAGCGGCCCGATGTACTGGTTCGGCACGCCGCCGTTCGATGCCACCCTGGTGGCCGGCAACATCGCCCGCTTCTTCGGGTTCGTCTCTCGCTTCTTCCAGGATTCGGGCGGCTCCTACCGGGTGTTCGTCCGCAAGAATCCCTATCGCAGCGGGGGCGGAACCACCCTGGTGCGCTCCTTCATGTTCGGCTACAGCGACGCGGTGGTACCCACACCCGACGAGCTGCACGCGCTCGTGGCCCACGAGATGGTCCACAACTGGCCCGCGATGGAGGGGGAGGACGAGAGCAGCACCAGCTGGTATTCCGAAGGCGCGGCCGACTATTACTCGATGCTGCTCTCCTGGCGGGCCGGGGTCTACGACACCCGCCACTTTCTCGCGGAGATCAACCGGCACGCCTCGGCCTATTACACCAATCCGCTGCAGCGCCTGAGCAACGACGCCGCGGCCGAGCGCTACTGGAGCGACTCCCGGGCCCAGCGAGTACCTTATGGCCGCGGCTTTCTCTATCTCACCCGGATCGACGCGGCGATGCGGGTTCGGTCGCACGGGAAACGGAACCTCGACGACCTGGTGCTCGCGATGCTGCGGCGCCGGCGTCACGGACAGGCCTACGACCTCTCCGAGTGGCTCGAGCTGGTGACCAGGGAGCTCGGCCACGGTGCCAAGGCAGAGCTCGACTCGATGGCGGCGGGCGCCACGCTGCCGATGGCGCCGGGGAGCTTCGGACCCTGCTTCCGCGCCGAGCCGTTCCAGGAGCGGATCTTCGAGCTGGGGTTCGAACACACCTCGCTCGAGGGAAGCGATCGCCACATC
>DASYPZ010000009.1:0-47183 GCA_036006105.1 Gemmatimonadales bacterium
GAACCGGGCGCTGCGTACCGACGCCGAAGCGGCATTGGTGTTTCAGCAGGCCCAGACGGCGCTCACCACCACCAACCTGTTCCTTCTGGCACTCCAGGACGCGGACCTGGTCCGGGTGCGCAACGATGCCATCCGCCGGGCCCAGGAGAAGCTGGCCATCGCCAACGCCAAGCTGGTGACCCGCGCGACCACCATCGCGGACTCACTGCAGGCGGTGGTGGATCTGACCCGCTCGCGGCTCCAGCTCCTGACCGATCAGCGCAATCTCGCCGACGCGGAGGCCAATCTGGCGCGTCAGGTCGGCGCCGACGGCCGGGTCGCGGCGGTCTCGGACTCCTCGCTGTTCCGGGTCGCCACCATATCGGACACGGCGGCGCTCATGAGCGAGGCCCAGGAGCGCTCGCCGTCGGTGGTGAGCGCGCAGGCGAAGGTCCGCGCGGCCCGCGCCAACGTCGCGATCATCCGGGCGACCTACCTGCCCCGGGTGTCGCTGTCCGCCGGGACGACCTTCAGCGGCTCCGACCGGAGCGACTTTCAGCTGTTCAACGGCCGAAGCGCCAACCTGCAGCTTTCCTGGCCGCTGTTCAATGGATTCGGGCGGGAGCGGGACCTGGTCACCCGGCAGGTGGCGCTGGACGCCGCCGTCTCCCGGGAGGCCGATGCGCGGCGCCAGGCGGGCTCGGCGCTCACCTCGCAGCTGGCCGCGCTCTCCGCGGCGGAGCAGCGGGCCGTGCTGACCGCCCAGAATCTCGAGACGGCCCGGGCCAGCGCGCGGGTGCAGACCGAGCGGTACCGGCTGGGCTCGATCGGCATCGTCGAGCTGAACGCGGCCCAGGATGCCTTGAGCAACGCGGAGACCGACGCGGTGTCGGCACGGTACGACTACCTGCGCGCCAAGGCGCAGATCGAAGCGATCCTGGGGAGGACGCTGTGAAAAGAGGCTACGAGGCGAGGACGCTAAGAAGCTGCGTCGCTCTGGTGGCGGTCCTGACGCTTGGGGTGAGCTGCAAGGAGAAGGCGGCCGACGCGGCGGCCAAACCCGCCGGCACACCGGACAGCTCGGGCGGATCGACGCTGGCGCTCCCGGTGGTGGGGCAGGAGGTGCGGAAGGGAGACCTGATTCTCTCGGTGGTCACCACCGGGCAAATCCGCTCCGAGGCCGTGAGCGATCTCAAGAGCGAGACCCAGGGCACCATCACCGAGGTCCTGGTCCGGCCGGGCGACCGGGTGAAGAAGGGCCAGGCGCTGGTACAGGTGGATCCCCGTCCGCTCGACATGGCGGTGCGCGACGCCGAAGCGCGACTGGCGCAGGCTCAGCTCCAGCTGCTCGACAACACCATCCCCGATTCGATCGTGACCGGCAAGGCGATCACCGGCGAGCGGCTCAAGAATGCCCAGATCCGCTCCGGACTCGACATCCAGCGCGTGGCGCTGGAACAACGCAAGTACGAGCGGGAGCGCGCCACCATCACGGCGCCGTTCGACGGGGTGATGGACGACATCAAGGTCGCGGTGGGGGAGCGGCTCAGCATCGGCCAGGAGATCGGCAAGGTGGTGGACCTCGACCATCTCCGGATCGAGGCGTCGGTGCTGGAGCACGATCTCCCGCTGATCCGTGTCGGCGGCCAGGCCATCGTGACCGCGGCCGCCGCGCCCGATCATCCGGTGACCGGGGTCATCGCCGCGATTCTCCCGATCGTCGACAGCGCCACCCGCGCGGGCCGCGCCGTGGTGCGCGCCGGCGGCGGCGGAGTGCTCCGCCCCGGGATGTATGTCGATGTGCGGATCGAGGCCACCCGGCTGCCCGATCGGATCATCGTGCCGGCGCGGGCGGTGATCGAGCGCGACGGACGCCCGCTGGTGTTCGTGGTGAAGGACGGCCGGGCCCAGTGGGTCTACATCTTCCCGGGCCGCACCAATGGTCTGGATACCGAGGTGCTGCCCGACAGCACCACCGGTCAGATTCCGCTCAAGCCCGGTGACATGGTGCTGATCGAGGGGCATCTCACGCTCACCCACGATGCGCCGGTGCGGCTCACGCCCAAGGTCGAAGGAAACAGCAAGCCATGAGCGCCGCCTGATGTCGATCGCGTCCGGCGCGCTCAAGCGCCCAGTGACCACGGTCGCGCTCACCATGGGATTCGTCCTGCTCGGCGCCGTGTCGCTGGGCCGGCTGCCGGTGTCGCTGCTCCCCGACGTGTCGCTGCCGGTGCTCACCATCCGCACCGCCTATTCGGGCGCCGCCGCCACCGAAGTGAGCCGGTTCATCGCCGAGCCGATCGAGGAGGCCGTCGCGGCGACGCCGGGCCTGGTGGATCTTCGCTCGGTGAGCCGGAACGGCGAGGCGGTGACCACGCTCCGGTTCGGGTGGGGCACCAACATGGCCACCACGGTGCTGCAGGTTCGGGAGCGGCTCGACAACGCCCGGGCCCAGCTTCCCGACCGGGCCGAGCGGCCCACGCTGCTCACCAGCGATCCGGGCGAGCGGCCCATCGCGGTGCTCGGCCTCACCGGACCCGGGGACCTGCGCTCGATCGCGCGGACCGCGGCGGACGTCCACGCCCGGCGACTGGAGCAGCTCGCCGGGGTGGCGAGCGTGGCGGTGGTGGGCGATCCCAAGGACGACATCCGGGTCGAGGTCGATCCGGAGAAGGCCCGCGCGCTGGGGGTGACCCCGGACGACGTGGCGCGCGCGGTCCGCGAGGCCAATACCGGCGCGCCGGGCGGCACGGTCCGTCGGGGACAGTTCCGGTTCGCGCTCCGGGCGCTGACCGAATTCCAGGGAGTGAACGAGGTGGCGAGCACGCCGGTGGGCCCGGCGCGGAGCGGCATTACCCTCGCGGACATCGCCACCATCACGCTGGGCAGCGCCGATCCCACCACGATGACCCGGCTGGACGGCGCGGCCGCCGTGGGCCTGGTGGTCTACAAGGATGCCGGTGCCAATACCGTGGCCGTCACCAACACGATCTACAACACGATCGACGTGCTGACCAAGGAGTTCCCCGAGGTCAAGATCAAGGTGGTGGCGGCGCAGGCCCAGTTCGTGTCCGACGCGCTGGGCAATCTCTGGCAGGAAATCGTGATCGGCGGCCTGCTCTCGCTGCTGGTGATCGTGGTCTTCCTGCGGGACTGGCGCGGCTCGATCGCGATCGCGCTGATTATTCCGCTGTCGGTGCTCACCGCGCTGACCATCCTGCAGGTCCTGAACGTCACCATCAACATTTTGTCCCTGGGCGGCCTGGCGCTGGGCATCGGGCTTCTGGTGGACAACGCGATCGTGGTGGCGGAGGCCGCCGGACGGTACAAGGAGCAGGGCCTGTCCGATATGGACGCCGCGACCCGAGCCACCGACGAGGTGGCCGGCCCGCTGATCGCGGGGACCCTCACGACGCTGCTGGTGTTCGGGCCGATCGTCTTCGTCCGGGGCCTGGCCGCGGCGCTGTTCCGGGATCTGTCGCTGAGCGTGGTGGTGACCCTGACCACGTCGCTGGTGCTGGCGCTGACCCTGATGCCGGTCATGATGGTGCGGTGGCGGAAGCACGGCGACACGCCCGCGCCTGCCCCCCATCGCTCCCGGCTGACCGACTGGGGCAACCACATCGCCGAATGGTACGAGGACGGTGTGAAGTGGAGCCTCAAGCGGCCCGGGACCATCGCCCTGGTGTCGGTGGCGCTCACCGTGGTCACGGTGATCGTGACGCTCCGGCTCCCCCGGGAAATCCTTCCCCAGGTGGACGAAGGCACCGCGGTCGCGCAGCTCTCCCTGCCGCAGGGCACGGCCATCGAGGAAACCGCCCGGCAGACCGGACGGCTCGAAGCCGCCGCCAAGGCGATGGGCAGCAAAGGGATCTACAGCCGGATCGGTCTGGCGACCGACGAGGAGGTCCTGGCCGGCGCGGACCCCGGTACCAGCGCCACTGCGCAGCTCATTCTTCCGGTGCCCGACGGCCAGGATGCCCAGCGCTTCGCCGAGCGGCTGCGGAGCGCGGTGCCGGATCTGGCCAAGGGCGCGCTGGCCATCGACCTCGCGGGCCAGTCGGAGTTCGGGAGTCTGATCGGCCGGGAAGGCCGGCTGGTCCGGGTCGAGGTCACCGCGCCCAAGCTCGACGAGGCGGCGCGCTGGGCCGACTCGGTGCGCCGGCTCATCGCGCCGCTCAAGACCCTCGCCGATGTGCGCGATGCCTTCAGCAGCACCCAGCCCACGGTCGAGGTGACGCTGGAACGCCAGCGCATCGCCGAGTTCGGGCTGACGGTCGAATCGGTGGCCAACGCCCTGGCCGGCGGTCTGGGCGGCGTGGCGTCGGGCGAATTCCGGGAGACCGACCGGCGCACTCCGATCACCGTCCGCCTGGCCGGCAACGCCAATGAGGACCTGGCCACCGCGCTGCTGACCCAGGTCCGGGGCATCCCGGTCGGTCAGCTGGTGACGGTGCGGGAGATCCGCGCGCCGGTCGAGGTGGTGCGCATCAATCAGCGACCGGTGAGCGTGGTGGAGGCGGTCGTAGAGCGGGGCGGCACCGCGCGGGCCACCGACGACGTCACCCGGGCGCTGGCGGGCCTCAAGCCGCCCGCGGGCGTGTCCTGGCAGATCGCCGGCGCGGACGCCGAGCAGCAGCGCACCACGAGCGAGCTCGGCATGGTGGCCATCCTGTCGGTGGCGCTGGTGTTCCTGGTCCTGGCGGGCGAGTTCGCCTCCTTCACGATTCCGCTGCTGGTGATGCTCACCGTGCCGCTCGCGGCCGTCGGCGGCATCCTGTTCCTGTGGATGACGGGCCAGAGCCTCAACGCCGTTTCGCTGATCGGCATCGTGGTGATGATCGGCATGGCGGACAACGAGGCGGTGGTCAAGCTCGACGCGATCCGCCGGTTCCGGGAACAGGGGTTCAGCATCGAGGACGCGGTGCTGATGGGGGGCCGCCAGCGGCTCCGCGCCATTGCGATGACGTCGATCACCACCGTCACCGGCGTGCTTCCGCTGGTGTTCGGATGGGGCAGCGGCGGCAAGCTCTATCAGCCGCTCGCCGCCGGGGTGATCGGGGGCAGCGTCTCGGCGCTGGCGGTGACGTTCTTCCTGCTTCCGTCGGCGTACGCGTGGATGGAAAGACGCAAAGAGGCTAAGAGGCTAAGGCGCGAAGACGCTATGGAACCACCCAGCGTCCTGGCGTCTTTGCGTCCGAGCCTCCCCGAGGAGCCCCACGCATGATCCGCTGGGCCACCACGCGACCCGCCGTCATCTGGGCTTTCGGTGGCGCGCTGATCCTGGCCGGGGGACTCGCCTTCGCCCGGCTGCCCCTGGCCACCAAGACCAGCGTCGAGCTGCCCCGGCTCTCGGTCACCGCCAACTGGTACGGGGCCTCGGCCGAGCTGCTGGAGACGTTCGTCACCTCCCCGGTCGAGGAGGCGATCCAGGGGGTCCGGGGGGTGAAGAAGGTCAGTAGCACCTCGAATGGAGACCAGGGCAGCGCCAACATCACCGTCGAGCTGGAGCCGACCGCCGACGTCCAGCTCACCCGGCTCGCGATTCACGAGCGGCTGCAGCTGCTCCGGGCGGACAGTCTGCTGCCGGAGGGTGCCACGGCGCCCACGGTATCCAACTACGTCCCCGAGGATCTCGACGAGCAGCCGCTGCTGCAGTACTCGCTGGCCGGTCCCTACACGCCTGGCACCCTGAGCAAGCTGGCCAACGACCAGCTCAAGCCGCGACTCACCTCGATACCGGGTGTGTCCAGCGTCATTCCGTTTGGCGTAGCCGAGCTCGGCGTGTCGGTATCGTACGACGTGCAGCGGCTGCGCCAGCTGGCCATCTCCCCGACCCTTCTCTACGCAGCGCTGGCCGGGGCCCGGATGGTCCAGTCGCTCGGCGAGGAGCACGACGGGATCAGCGTGAAGAACGTGGTGCTGCGGGACCAGCCCCACGCCTACCAGGACCTGGAGGATCTGCCGGTCCGGGCGCCCAGCGGCCGGGTGTTCCGGCTGGGTGAGCTGGCGTCGGTGCGGCCCGACGAAGACGCCCAGGGGCGCTTTTCCCGGCTCAACGGCGTGCCGGCCGTCGGCCTCGACATCACCCGCCTTCCGGGGGCGGACGCCATCCAGACCGCGGCGCGGGTGCGCGCCGCGGTGGCGGACCTGGCGCCCTATCTGCCGCAGGGCGTCACCATGCGGCTCGAGTCGGACGAAAGCGTCGAGCTGCGCAAGCAGCTCCACGACCTGGTGGTCCGCGGCGCCATCGCTTTCCTGGCGGTGACCATCGTGCTGCTCATCGGGATGCGCCGGATCCGGCCGGTGCTGCTGGTCATGGGCAGCGCCGCGATCGCGATCGCGGGAACCGCGCTCGGCCTCTACCTGCTGCATATCCCGGCCAACCTGCTGACGCTCGCGGGGCTGGGCATGGGGATCGGCATCCTGGTGCAGGACGGTGTCGTGGTGGTGGACCGGCTGCGCCGGGTTCCTAACACGCCGGAGGCCCGGGCCGCCGCGGGCAGCCGCATTTCCCGCGCGGTGGTGGGATCGACCCTGACCACCGTCGTGGTGCTGTTCCCCTTCCTGTATCTGCAGGGAAACGCCCGGGCCGCGTTCGTCCCCTTTGCGGCGGCGTTCGCGCTGGCGCTGCTCTGGTCGGTGTTTTCCTCGGTGATCATGATCCCCTCGGTCGGCGTCGGCGGGGGGGCGGAGGCGTCCTGGCCCCGGCTGGAGCGGTTCTACCTCGCCACCCTGGCGCCGCTGCTGCGCTGGCGCCGCATCACCATCTCGCTGGTGGTGGCGCTGCTCGCGCTGGTGGGCTGGGGGTTCGTGAAGCGGGTGCCGAAGTCCTCGTTCGGGAACTGGTACGGGCAACAGACCACGCTCACGGTCGGGCTCAACTTTCCCCGCGGCTCCGACCCCGAGAGCCTGGACCGGAGCATGGCGGAGTTCGAGCGGATCGCGGTGGGCCGCGAAGGGGTGGAGCGGGTCGAGGCGCGGGGCTTCGGGTCCAACGCCAGAGTCGTGGTGACGTTCACCAAGGCGTACGCCCTCAGCGCCCTGCCCCTCCAGATGCAGGAGGAAATGACCGAGCGCGCGGTCCTGGTCGGCGGGGCGTCGGTCAATGTGTATGGCCGCGGTCCCGGATTCTTCAACGGCGGCGGCAGCGCGTCGGTCGCGTTCCGGATCAAGCTGCTGGGCTATTCCTTCAGCGGGGTCGAGCGCCTGGCCAAGGACCTCAAGCAGCGACTCGAAGGCATCTCGCGAGTGCGCAACGTGAACATCAACGCCGCGAGCTACTTCGGCTCGGAGCGCGCGGTGAGCGTGATCCTCACCCCCGATCGCGAGGCCCTGGCGCGGGTCGGACTCACGTCCCGCGACTTTGCCTCGGCCATCGCCCGGGAA
Source organism: Gemmatimonadales bacterium (assembly GCA_036006105.1). Taxonomy (GTDB): domain Bacteria; phylum Gemmatimonadota; class Gemmatimonadetes; order Gemmatimonadales; family GWC2-71-9; genus JABFSM01. The sequence goes on from DASYPZ010000009.1 coordinate 7,369, forward strand.
GTCCGGGGCGCCGTGGGGGGACAGCGGCTGGAGTTCGACGGGGAGGAGATCCTGGTCTCGCTCAAGGCCACCGGCTCCCGGGAACGCTCGCTCGATGAGCTGCGCAGCGCGCTGGTTCCGAACGCGACCGGCTCGCCGGTGCGGATCGGCGACCTGGCCCAGGTGAGCGAGCGGGAGGGGCTGGGCACGATCCAGCGCGAGGACCAGCAGTATCTCCGGGTCGTGGCCTACGATTTCCGGGGGCCCGCCAAGCTGGCCAATCGTACCCACGAGGCGTTCATGAAGTCGATCTCGCCGCCGGCGGGATACTCGGTCGGCGATCAACAGTTCAGCTGGGAGGAAGACGAGAGCACCAAGGGACTCTGGCTGGTGTTTGCCGCGGGGGTGACGCTGGTGATCCTGGCGGTCGCGATCGTCTTCAATTCGGTGTGGGCCACCTCGATGGTGTTCTTCTCGCTGCCGCTCTGCCTGTCCGGGGTCGGTGCGGTTTTCTGGGGCACCGGCACCTCGTTCAGCCGAGAGGCCGCCGTGGGCGTGATCCTGGTGGTGGGGCTCGCGGTGCACCAGGCGATCCTGCTGGTCGATGCCGCGCTGGAGAAGCGTCGGGAGGGCGGGAAGACGGGAGGACGGGAGGATCTTTCCGCCGTCCCGTCGTCCCGCCATCCCGTCGGTCTCTCGATCGACGACGTCCTTTCCGCCGCCGCCGACCGTGCCGGCATGATCATGCTGGTGACCCTCACCACCCTCGCCAGCCTGATCCCGCTGGCGCTGGGCGCCGACAACGACAGCCTGTTCAGCTCGATCGCGCTGGCGACGGCCGGCGGCACCGTCGCCGGTACGATCGGAGCCCTGTGGGTGGTGCCGGCCTATCTGGTGGGGCGGCGCTCCAGGAAGGCCGCGATCGTCGCGGCCTGAGCCGCGCGCCGAGCGCGCCGGTCGTTCACGACAACAGGTGCACCGCGTAGGGACTATCGCCCAGCCGCTGCCAGCCGGCCGGGAGCGCCATGTCGCCCACCCATGAGATCACCGCCTTGCAACCCTCCGCCGCGAACGCAGCCAGCACCGCGCGCTGATATTCCTCCGAGCTGTTCCAGAACTCGTTGGCCCGGGTGCGCTGCACTTCCGCGATGATGCTGACACGGGCCAGCCGGGCCCAGCCACTCGCCACCCAGGGTGAGATCGAGGCGACCCGATCACCGGGCGCGATCCCCCGCTCGTGCAACGCCACCGAGGCCTCGAAGTCGTGGATCTGATTCTTGGACGCGTTGTCCTTGACGTCGTCCAGGATCTGCGACGTGGTGTCCCAGCCCAGATTCAGCACGATGACCGCCACCAGAGCACCAACCAGCCGGGGGGTGAGCGGCCGGAGCGTGCGGACCCCGTACAACAGCGCCAGCCAGATCACCGCGAGGAAGGCGCCGAGGTAGCGCTCCTCGACGTGCAGCGTGGCGTACGCGCCCAGCGCGGCCGCGCCCACCAGCAGCATCGGCCAGAAGGCAAAGATCGAGGCCACGGTCCCGCGCAGGCCCGCCACCCACCAGAGGACTACCAGGGCCAGCCCCAGGCCGGCCATCCGTTCGAGTACTCCCAGGTAGATCCACACATTCCGCCGCAGGATCAGGCGCTGGCGCTGCCACTGAAATCCGGGACGCACGCCCTCGGTCCAGTAGTACGGATCGTACCAGATCGCCGTAGTGACGGAGAGCGGACGGGCGAACGAGAACGCCGGCGGATCCAGCCCGACCAGCTTCTTGACCGGATGAATGAACGCGCCGGTCGCGTCTCCGGTGCTCTGCCAATAGGGTGCGATCTTGTCGAGGTAGAGGAGGTGCACCACGGTGCCGGCCTCCCCGAAGGTGGGCCGATGCGCCACCCGGGAGACCGCCGCCATGAACGGCCCCGCGATCACCGCGAAACAGCATCCGGCCAGCGCGGTGCGGAGCACCCGCCGGCGGAGATCCCCGGAAAAACCCAACGACGCGAGCAGCATGATCACGCCGAGCGGAAACATGATGGCCTTGGCCAGATACCCGACGCCCAGGACCACGCCGAACACGACCCACGCCCTCCAGCGGTCGGGCGCAGTCCGCAGGCGGATCAGGAGACCCACCGACAGGTACAGGAACGCCGACATGAGCATATCGGGCGTGGGCTTCATGAGCGTCAGCATGCCGAGCGACGCCCAGAGAAAGAGCGAATAGCCGATGACCAGCACCGCCCAGCGGGGCAGCGGCTCGCCCGGCGGGGAACCCGAGCCGAGCATGGAGCGCAGCAGAAACTCGAAGGAGACGAAGGCCAGGAGAAAGCACAGAAAATTCACCAGGTGCGCCACCGGGAATTCCCAGGCCGCCGAGGGATGGAGCACGCTGTTGAGCAGGCCGATCAACGCCGGATACAGGGGGCTCCAGGTCGCGCTGACCAGGCGGCTCCACTGGTGGGAGGGGATCGCGTCGCTCATGTCGAAATAGGAGATGGCATCGCCGTTGACCCACTGGCGGAACACCACCATCTGATAGAGGGCGACCGCGATGCCCACGGTCCACGCTCCGACTCGCACGCCGGACCAGCCGAGGGCGCCGGCACTCGGCCGTCCCGTGTTACCGGTCATGAGTGACTCCAGGTGAGTCGTGCGGCCGAACCGATTAGAGGCGGGTCCGATCCGGCCCGGCCGGCTGATCCATGCCGAGGGAGCGGGGATGCTCCGTGCCGGTCGGCTCGGCCTCGATGATCGCCACCCGCCGGACCACCTCGGTCAGCGAGCGGTTGAGCCGGCTCAGCTTGGAGACCATGAGCACCGCGAAGAACACGAATCCCACCGCGAACAGATAGAAGGTCAGATCGGTTCCCCGCCCGACCCCGACCAAATCGGCGACCCGCTGGGTCGAGTCCGGCACCAGGACCGCCGCGCAGGCGATACCGAAGAAAAACAGCCCCAGCAACCGATCCCGCAGCGAGGAGCGCAGGAAGCGGAGATACACGACCAGGGCGATGAGGAACGCAACCAGGAGGAGCGGCTGGATCAGATGCATCAGGAAAACTTTCCGGAAATCGATTCCCAGAGAATGTTCATGGCGTTGGACAGCTTCTGCCCCTTGGCGATCGAGTACTCGGTGTAGCGAATGGTGACCGGGACTTCCACGTATGGAATGGCGAGCCGCGCGATTTCCTCGAGGATCTGGGACGCGTGCGCCATGCGGTTCTGGGTGATCCGCAGCTGGCCGGCGGCCCGGCGGGACAGGGCCCGAAAGCCGTTGTGGGTATCGGTAATGTCGAGTCCGGTGGTCCGCCGGGACCACAGGGTGCCGAGCTTGAGGGTCAGGGTCCGTCCCCTGGAAATGTTGATGGCCCTGCCGCCTCCGCCGAAACGGGTCCCCAGCGCGACCTCGGCCTTCCCGCTGCGCAATGGCTCCAGCAGCAGCTCGATCTCATCGGCGAGATGCTGGCCATCGGCGTCGAAGGTGACCAGGTACTTCGCCCCGCTCTTCAGGGCGAAATCGATCCCGGTCTGGATCGCGGCTCCCTGGCCCAGGTTGACGCAATGGCGAAGGATCCGCACCCCGGGACGGGACACCGACTGCGCGACCGGCACCTTCGATCCGTCGTCCACGACCACGACGGAGTACCGGAACGGCGCCAGCTGGGCGAGGACATCGCCCAGCGGTTCGCCATCATTGTAGGAGGGAATGATCACCCAGGTGTCGGCCGGCTCGGCGTTGCTCACGGCGATCCCTCAATGGGTGGAGAACACAGGTGACCGTTCGAAGGTAGCAGGCGCCGTTCCCTCTCGCCAACAAACCGCCCTACCAGGGGGACAACAGCCCCTGTAACCTCCGTCTTTCCAATGATTTAGGTGGTTCGGTAGCGCTTGCTCGCGCCCGCTCCTCCCGGCTATATTTGGCCCGGCTTCCCACGCCCTTTCCCGGACCGAAATCGCCCATGACCGCACCCAATTCGCGCGAACGAATTCTGCCCCGGCCCATCGAGGAAGAGATGAAGCAGAGCTTCATCAACTATTCGATGAGCGTGATCGTCTCGCGCGCGCTGCCCGATGCGCGCGACGGGTTGAAGCCGGTGCACCGTCGAATTCTCCACGCGATGAACGAGCTCGGCCTGGTGCCGGGCCGGCCCTACAAGAAGTCCGCCACCGTCGTGGGCGACGTGCTGGGCAAGTACCACCCGCATGGTGACGCATCGGTCTACGACGCACTGGTCCGGATGGTCCAGGATTTCTCCCTGCGCTATCCGCTGGTCGACGGGCAGGGCAACTTCGGCTCGGTGGACGGAGATCCGGCGGCGGCCTACCGGTATACCGAGGCGCGGCTCACCCGCATCGCCGTGGCGATGCTCGAGGATATCGACAAGGAAACGGTCGCGTTCCAGCCCAATTTCGACGACCGGCTGGTGGAGCCCTCCGTGCTCCCGTCCAAGATTCCGAATCTGCTGGTGAACGGATCCAGCGGCATCGCGGTCGGGATGGCCACCAATATTCCGCCCCACAACCTCCGCGAGGTGGCCAAGGCGGTCGAGCTGCTGGTGGATAACCCGGAAGCGGAGACCGACGATCTCCTCAAGCACATCAAGGGTCCCGACTTCCCGACCGGCGGCTACATCTACGGCACCAGCGGGCTCAAGGAGGCCTATCGCACCGGCCGGGGCAAGGTGATCATGCGGGCCCGGGTCCAGGTCGAGGAGAAACCTTCCAGCGGCCGCAGCGCCATCGTGGTGACCGAGCTGCCCTACCAGGTCAACAAGGCGACGCTGCACAAGGACATCGCCTCGCTGGTCAACGAGAAGAAGATCGAGGGCATCAGCGACGCGCGGGACGAATCCGACCGCGACGGCATGCGGCTGGTCATCGAGCTGAAGCGCGACGCCAACCCCGGGGTGGTGCTGAACCAGCTCTACAAGCACACCTCGATGCAGTCCACCTTCGGCGTGATCAACCTCGCGCTGGTCAAGGGCCAGCCCAAGGTGATGCCGCTCAAGGAGCTGCTCGAGCACTTCATCGAGCATCGCCACCAGATCATCATCCGGCGGACCCAGTTCGATCTCACCGCCGCCGAGGCCCGGGAGCACATCCTGGACGGCCTCAAGATCGCGGTAGACAACCTCGACGAGGTGATCAAGATCATCCGCGGCTCGGCCGACAGCGACGAGGCCGACGGCCGGCTGCGCAAGCGGTTCGGCTTCTCCGAGAAGCAGAGCGAGGCGATCCTCAACATGCGGCTCGCCAAGCTCACCGGCCTCGAGATCGACAAGCTCGACGCCGAGCTGAAGGAAGTCCGGGCGACCATCAGCGAGCTCCGCAGCATCCTCAAGAGCAAGGAAAAGCGGATGGGCATCCTCAAGTCCGAGATGGCCGAGGTGGCCAAGGACTACGGGGACGACCGCCGGACCGAGATCATCCCCGACCAGGACGACTTCTCGGTGGAGGATCTGATCGCCGAGGAGGACATGGTGATCACGATCTCCCACTCGGGGTACATCAAGCGGATTCCGGTGTCCACCTACCGGAAGCAGCGGCGGGGCGGCCGGGGCCTGACCGGGGCCACCGCGAAGGAAGACGACTGGATCGAGCACCTGTTCATCGCCTCGACCCACGACTACGTGATGTTCTTCAGCGACAAGGGCCAGGTCTACTGGCTCAAGGTCCATGAAATTCCTCAGGGCGGCCGCGCCGCGCGCGGCAAGCCGGTCATCCAGTGCATCGCGATCCGGTCCGAGGAGCGGATCGCGGCGCTGGTGCCGGTGAAGCAGTTCATCGATACCAAGTGGCTGCTCTTCGCGACCCGGAACGGCACCGTCAAGAAGACGGTCCTGTCGGCGTACGGCAACGTGCGCGCCAACGGCATCAACGCGATCAACATCGAAGACGGCGACGAGCTGATCGACGTCCAGATCACCGACGGCAACAACGACATCGTCCTGGCGACCCGGCTGGGCATGAGCATCCGGTTCCACGAGAGCGACGCCCGCGACATGGGCCGCGCGACCACCGGGGTCAAGGGCATCGAGCTCGACAAGGAAGACGGGGTCATCGGCATGGTGGTGATCCAGCGCGACTCCACCCTGCTGGTCGTGGCCGAGAACGGGTTCGGCAAGCGGTCGGAGCTGTCGGACTACCGGGTCCAGAAGCGGGGCGGCAAGGGCATCATCACCATGCACAGCACCGACAAGACCGGCGCGCTGGTCGCGCTCAAGGAAGTACTGCCCGACGACGAGCTGATGATGATCACCAGGAAGGGGATCATCATCCGGGTACCGGTGGAGGGCATCCGGGTCATCGGGCGGAACACCCAGGGAGTTCGGGTGATGCATCTCGACGAAGGCGATGTCCTCGTCGACGTGGCCCGGGTGGTCAAGGAAGACGAGGGCGGAGCCGAGGAGCCGACCGAGGACGACACCCCCGCGCCGGCCGAGACGAACGGTCAGTGAACCCGGCCCAGGCCGAGCTTCGCAGCGCCGCGAAGGCACTCGAAGGCGTCGCGGTTCGCACGCCGCTGGTCGAGGCACCGGACCTCTCCCGCCGGCTCGGCGTACCGGTATGGCTCAAGTGCGAGCAGTGGCAGCCGGTGGGTGCGTTCAAGGTTCGGGGTGCCTGGACCGCGATCACCCGAATGCCGGAGGGAGAACGGGCCCATGGGGTCATCGCCCACTCCAGCGGCAATCACGGACGGGCGGTGGCATGGGTGGCGCGCCGGCTCGGGCTTCGCGCGGTGATCGTGATGAACGACAACGCGCCCCCCATCAAGGTGGACGCGGTCCGCGCCGAGGGTGCGGAGGTGGTTCTGGTGGACCGGTACCTGCGACAGCAGACCGCCGACGAGCTCGCTGTGCGAGAGGGACTCGCCATGGTGCCCCCCTACGAGCACGCCAACGTGATCCTGGGACAGGGAACCTGCGCCCTCGAGATCATCGAGGACCACCCCGAGATCGGCGCGATCCTGGTGCCGGTCGGGGGAGGCGGGCTTCTTGCAGGATCCTGCCTGGCCGCCACGGCGCTCGAACACCGGGCGGAGCTGATCGGGGTGGAGCCCGAGGGCGCCGCCAAGCTGAGCGCGGCGCTCGCGGCGGGCGAACCCCGGGCGCTGACCGGCACCGCCAGCATCGCGGACGGACTGCTGCCGGTTGCAGTGGGCCGGCTGCCCTGGAGTCACATCGGCCAACGAGTCCATCGAGCGGTTCGTATTTCAGAAGAGTCCATTGCTGCCGCGGTACGATATCTCTTCCGGAACGCCGGTCTCCGGATCGAGCCCTCGGGGTCGGTCACGGTAGCCGCCCTTCTCGATGGGTCCTACCGGCCCCCGGGACCCGTGGCAGCCATTTTGAGCGGAGGCAATGTGGACCCTGATCTCTTCGCTCGGCTCACCGCCTGATATGACCAGTCTGGTTCCGCACGTGCTCATCGTGGACGGCGACCAGACCTTTGCCCGGACGGTCTGCCGGCTCCTGAGCGAGAACGGCTACGACGCCGCGACGCTGTCCAGCGGCGCCGCCCTCACCGAGTACATGCTGACCCAGCCCGTCGATCTGCTCCTCCTGGACCTGGCGCTGCCCGGGCAGGACGGGTTCTCCATCATCGAGCTCATCCGCCGCGACCATGCGTACCGCAATCTGCCGGTGCTGGCCCTGCATGCCCCGGGCAGCGTGGTACCGGGCGCGGCGGCATTGGGCGCCTCGGAGCTGATTCCGAAGCCGATCCAGGTTCGGGAGCTGCTCGCCAAGATTCGGGCCCATCTGCGGGCCGGCCGGGGCGTGAACCGGTCCCGTGCCGAGGCGCGATCGCAGGCCGCGCTGGTGGAGCTGCTGCGCGAGATGACGTCCGATCTTCCGCCCCGCGAGCTGTTCCAGGTCCTGGTGCGTCAGGTCGCGGCCGCCCTGCGGATTCCCCGTTGCTCGATTCTGTTCGGCAAGCCCGGCGCCGAGCGCGTCACGGTTGCCGCCGCATCGGAAAACCCGATGCTCAGCGACCTCTCGGTCGATGTCCGGCTTTATCCCGAGATCCAGAAGGCCTTCGCCACCGGCGAGGTGGTCCTGGTGCGGGATGCACCGACCGATCCGTTGTACCGCGGCATGAACAACATCGAGACCCGCTCGACCCTGGTGCTGCCGTTTTCACTCGCGGATGACCGCGCCGGGGTCTTCTTTCTCCGCACCGGCCCGGGTGACCCGCCGCTGGGCGACACCGATCTGCGGTTCGCCGCCCGGGTGGTGGACTCGGCGGTGTCGGCGATCGAGCGGGCGCGGGAGCGGGAGGAGGCGAACCGCAGTGACGCGGGTCAGCGGCAACAGGCCGAAACCGATCCGCTCACCGGGCTCCTCAACCGGGAAGGGCTGGGGCGCCGGCTGCGCGACGAGCTGGAGCGGGTCGGGCCGGTCGGCGCGCCGCTCACCTGCATGCTGATCCACCTGGGGGACCTGAAGCGGCTCTCGGTCATCTACGGCAGCCGGGCCGGCGCCCGGATCCTGACGCAATTCGCCGATCTGCTGCGCCGGGAGCAGCGGCCGGTCGACGGGGTGGCGCGCACCGGCGAGGATGAATTCGCGATCCTGCTCCCCGACACCGGCGGGCTCGCGGCGCGACTCTTCGCGGAACGGATTCTCCGGATGGCGGAGCGGACCGCGTTCGGAGATCCCGACGAGCCCATCACGGTATCGGTCAGCCTGGGGTTGGCCACCTTTCCCGGCGAGAAGGACCGCGACGGTGATGCACTCCTCGCGCGGGCGGGACAGAATCTGCAGCGCGCCATGGCGGCCGGCGGCAGCGGTTACCGGGATTGAGCGCGCTGCGCTGTCCTCGCTGCGGCGCCACCTTCGACCCACCGGCCCGCTTCTGCATCAAGGACGGTTTTCCACTGGTTCCCGGTGGTGCCCCGGCGCCGACCACCCCTCGTGCGTTCGGGTTGCACCGGACCGGCGACGCGCGGCTGCCCCCCGCGCGCCGCGGCGATCCCGCATCGGGACTCTCCGGCCGGGTCATGGACGGGCGCTACCAGATGGAGATGCGGGTGGGCGAAGGCGGCATGGCCTACGTCTACCGGGCCAAGGACCGGCAGAGCGGCCGCACCGTCGCGGTCAAGGTGCTGATGTCCCGTCTCACCGGCGACCAGGAGGCGGTGGCCCGGCTCCGGCGCGAGGCCCAGGTGGCGATGCGCCTCGATCATCCCAATGTCTGCGGCATTCTGGAGTGGGGCGAAGCGGGGGGCATGCCCTACCTGGTCATGCCCTTTCTCGAAGGGGAAACCCTGTCCCGCCGGGAAACCCGGCATGGCCCCATGCCCGCGACGCTCGCCGTGCCCTTTCTGCGTCAGCTGTGCCGGGGTCTCCAGCACGCCCACAGCGCCGGCATCCTGCACCGGGATCTCAAGCCAGAGAACGTCATGCTGGTGACCGAGGACTCGGGGAGCGAACATGCCGTGGTGATGGACTTCGGCCTTGCCAAGGAAAGCGTGGCCGGTCCCGAAGTGATGAAGCTCACCGCCACCGGCATCGTGCTGGGCACCCCGGAGTTCATGAGCCCGGAGCAGATTCGGGGCAAGCCGCTGGATGCGCGGAGCGACATCTTCGCGCTGGGCGTCCTGGGATTCGAGATGCTGACGGGACGGCTTCCCTTCGAGGGCAATACCGGACAGGACACCATGCTGGCGCATCTGACCGGACAGCCGATGCGGCTCAGACAGGTCAACCCGGAGCTGTCGGCTCGGCTGGAACGAGTGATTGCCCAGAGCATGGCGCACCGCGCCGACGACCGGTTTGCGTCGATGCAGGAATTCGAGGAGGCCCTGGACGGCACCGAGGAAACGACATGATCATCGAACCCGCCGTCCCGGGGAACGAGCGGCCGGCATGATCCGAACATCTCGGTTGCTGAGGCGGTGGCTTCCGCTGGTATCGCTCGCCGGGCTGCCGTGCTTCGGCCTGCGGGCGCAGACGATCGCGCTTGCGGGACGCTGGGACCGCCCCGGGCTCATCCACGACGCGCTCCGCTACGACATCAGCCTGTCGCTCCCGGACACCGGGGGGTCGATCGCGGCCACCGTCGCCACGCGCTGGCGTCTGGGTTCGACCGCCCCGCTGCGGCTCGACCTCGACGAAGCGATGGCGGTACGGCGGGTTATGGTGAATGGCCGGCCGGCCGACTGGCACCGCGAGGGGAGCCGGATCGCGATCGGGGTGACCGGCGCGCGGGGCGATACCCTCACCAGCGAAATCCGCTACGACGGCGTCCCCCGGAATGGACTGGTCCTCCGGGGGGCCGCCGGGACCCGCACCATCTTCGCCGACAACTGGCCCGATCGGGCCCGCTACTGGCTGGCGTCGCAGGACCATCCGGCCGACAAGGCGGCGGTGACCTGGCGGATCGAGGCACCCGCGGGCTATTCCGTGGTGGCGAACGGGCGCCTGATCGGTGTCGATACCCTCGCATCCGGGCGGCTCTCCTGGCGCTTTGCCAACGAAGAACCGATCCCCACCTACACCATGGTGGTGGGCCTGGCGCGGTTCGCGACGACTCGGCTCGCCCCGGCCGTGTGCCGGGTCCGATGCGTCCCGGTCACGGTGCTGACCTATCCCGCGGACTCGGCGGTGGCATTGAGCGGCCCGTTCCGGCGCAGCAGCGAAATCGTCGACTTTTTCTCGGAGCGCATCGCGCCGTTTCCGTACGGCGAGCTTCGTCATGTCGAATCGTCGACGATTTTCGGCGGGATGGAGAATTCCACCGCCATTTTCTACGACGAGAAGTCGATGCACGACGGCCGGATGAGCGAGAACACCGTCGCCCACGAGACCATGCATCAATGGTTCGGGGACGCGGTCACCGAGGCGGACTGGCACCACATCTGGCTGTCGGAGGGCTTCGCGACCTACGGCGCCGCCCTGTGGGCCGAGCACGTGGGGGGGGACTCAGGCCTTCGGGCGGAAATGGCCGGCAACCGAAGCCGGGTGCTGGCGTCCCCGGCCACCGAGCGGCCGATCCTCGATTCGGCCATCACCGATCGCATGAAGCTGCTCAACACCAACAGTTATGAAAAGGGCGCCTGGGTGCTCCACTCCCTGCGCGGCATCATGGGAGACACCGCGTTCTTCCGCGGCCTGTCGCGCTACTTCCGGACCTACGCGCACGGCAACGCGCTCTCGAGCGATTTCGCCCGGATCATGGCGCTGGAGGCCGGCAGGGATCTCGGCTGGTATTTCCGCCAGGCGCTGACCCGGCCCGGCTATCCGGTGCTCGTCGCCACGACCGAGCTCGACGGCGGACACCTGGTCCTCACCATTAGCCAGACCCAGCCCGCGTCCTGGGGCGTGTACCGGATGCCTAACCTCACGGTGCGCCTGGGATCCCGCACCCTCACCGTGAACATATCCGAGCGGGTGACTCGGCTGGTGACCCATTGGGAGGGCGACGGTCCGCCGACGCGGGTGGACCTCGATCCCGATGGATGGTGGCTGTGGAAGGGCGGCGGTCCGCAGTGAGTCGGCGGTTTGCCTGGGGCCGGGTCGCGCGATGCGTCGTTTTCCTGGGGACCGGTGGTCTGCTCTCCGGGTGTCGCGGCGTCACCCCCCTGACCAACCGCATCGCGGTTGGCCAGGACGCTTTCGTGATCGCCGTGGGTGAGGGTCCCGACGGTCTGACCGATCTCTACGCGGCACCCGCGGGTTCGGGCAGCTTCACCCGGCTCACCTTCAACCGTCCCGAGGAGCGGCTGCCCAAGATTTCGCCCGGCGGCGACATGGTGGCGTTCCTGCGCGCGGCCCGGGGCGTCAGCGGCCCACCCTGGTCCCTGGTCATCCTGAATCTGCTCAACAACGCCGAGCGGGCCATGCCGCTGCCTGCGGATGCCGGCGGGCCCGATCGACTGGGATGGAGCCGGGATGGAACCCGGGTGGTCGTTTTTGCGGGAGGATACTACGTGATGGCGGCTCCTCCGGGGGCGTCGTCGCTCCAGCGGTTTTCGCCCGACTCAACGGCGCTGGCGGATTCGATCTCCCGGGAGCTGCTGGGGGAACCGCCGCGCGCCATGGTGAGCGACTGTCCGGACGGCGGCGCCTGTATCGTGGCCATGACCGGCGAGATCACCCGGCTCGATCCCGCCGCGCGGAACCCGGTCCGCTGGGGAGCCGATTCCGTGGGATATTTTCTGCCCGATGGATTCGAGGTGCGGCCGCTGGCCGGCGGACGCTCCAGGCGTCCCGAATGGCCCGGCGCGCCGGCGCACCTGCGCCAGCTCACCCAGCATCCCGGTGCTCAGGTCACCACTTCGAGCGGCGTATCCGGAATTCGGTAGGCCACCGCCTGCCAGGCCGCTTCCAGGGCGAGCTCGACGTTGGGATGGTCCACACCCCATTCTCCAGCCGCCACCCGCTCGGCGACGAATCCCGCCAGCGCCAGCCAGACGGCGGCCCACAGCTCCGCGGAGCCGGGGCGGATCCGGCCGCGCTGCTTGCCGGCCGCCATGATCCGGTGTAACCCGCCGCGGAATTCCCTGATGGCCTGGCGGGTGCCGTCTTCGTGCAGCGTCTCCTCGGGCGGACGAAGGAGCATTCGCACCATCGCCGGATCCCGCACCGCCTCCCTGGCCAGCTCGCGGCCGATGAGTCCCAGCGCCACTTCGGCGTCGAGCCGGTGATCGTTGTCGTCGGTCGAGACCAGGGTCAGACCCCAGGTCACGGCCTCCAGCGCGGCGGCGTTGAGCAGGGCGTCCTTGCCCGAGAAGTGGCGATAGATGGTCGCCTCCGCGACACCGGCCCGTCGCGCCAGCTCCGGCGTCGTGGTGGCGCGGAACCCCTGCTCGGTGAACAGCTCGAGCGCCGCGCGGACCAGCCGCGCGCGAGTGGCCCGCCCGGTGGGGCGGGAACGGGAGCGAATCGGTGTGCGGGGAGGCGACGCGGGAACAGACATGGTCGGCAAATATATCCGTTCCGGACAATACCGCGAGCATGAATTCTGAATGAAGACCTCCCCAGCAGCCCAACGCCGCGCCGTCGGCCGACAAGGTCCGACTCTTGCCCTTCAACCGTCACGGTCGGGAGTGGGATGATTCGCGGGCCCCGGAGAGATTATGCGTCGTTTACAATTGGTGGCTGCGGGAGTCCTGGTCGTGGCCTGCAGAGCGCCCGCGTCCGAGATCCGGATCGGGTTGCTCGTGGGCGCGACCGGGGAGCACCGGCTGCCACCGGAAGCGGCGATGATCCAGTCGGCCCAGCTGGCCGAGAGTCTGGTGAATGTCCCGGGGGGCCTCATGGTCGGAGGCGTGCCGCACCGGGTCCGGATCATTCTTCGCGATATCGGAGAACAGGCCGATCTCGCGACCAGCCAGGCGCGTGACCTGCTCAATCGGGACAGCGTTGTGGCACTGGTGGGACCGCAGTACAGCCGGGATGCCATTCCGGTGGCCAGCCTGGCGCAACAGGCCAGGGTCCCGATGATCAGCCCCATGTCGACCCATCCCGAGACGACCTTCGATAAACCGTACGTCTTCCGGATTGCATTCATGGACGATGTGCAGGGCCGGGCGCTGGCCAGTTTTGCCCGGGAAACGCTCCATGCCCGGCGGGCCGCGCTGCTCTACGATGTGGCGCTCGACTACAGCCGGAATCTCTCCCGGATCTTCGCGGAAGAATTCACCGCCCGGGGTGGCAGCGTGGTCAGCGACCAGCATTTCACCAGCGACCAGGCCGAAGATTTCACCGCGCAGCTTCTCCGGATCAAGGCCAGCCATCCCGACGTGATCTTTGCGCCAAACTTTTCCAGTGCGGATTCGATACAGCTGGTCCAGGCCCGCCGGCTCGGACTCGGAATCACCTTCCTGGGCAGCGACTCCTGGGATCCGGCATCGTTGCGAAAAGTTCCGGACGCCGAGGGAGCGTACTATGCGGTCCAATGGCACTTCACCGTCGCGACGCCGGAATCGAACAGCTACGTCGCCCACTACCGCCAGGCGTATCACACCACACCGGACGCCACCGGGGCTTCCACCTGGGACGCGTTCCAGGTCCTCTTCGCGGCGATCCAGAGCGCCGGCTCGCTGCAGCCGGATTCGATCCAGCGGGCCATGACCAGAACCGAGGGATTCCGCGGTGTGACCGGCATTCTGAACTACCGGAACGGCGGGAATCCCCGTATGAGCGTGGATATCGTGCGATTCGTGAATGGACAGGAACAATTCCAGCAGCGGATCGACCCGTGACCACCTGGTTCTCCCGGAACGCCCGGAGCCTCACCGGCCGGCTGGTCAGCACCTTTCTCGGCGTCTCGATGACGATCGTGCTCCTGGTCGCGATCGTGGCCTACCGGCAGGCCCGCACGGCCCTCCGGGAGCAGGTGCTCGAGCGCCTTCTGGCCATCGCCGATTCCCGGGAACAGCAGCTCGACCGCTGGATCGACGGGCAACGGGTCGAAGTGAGGTTTCTCGCCGGTCTTCCCCGCCTGCGCGACCAGCTGCCCGATCTCCTGGGGGAGCGAGGGGTGGTCCACCAGGACAGCACCCGCAAGGGACTCACCACCTATTTCCGGAGAACCCAATCGCAGAAGGGGGAGTTCTCCGAGGTCTTCGTGCTCTCGGTGCCGGGTGGACAGGTGGTGGCGTCGACCGATTCCACGCGACTGGGCGATTACCGGGTCACGGACACCTACTATGTCGAGGGCCAGAAGGGCAGCTTCGTCCAGAACGTCTACCCCTCCGCGGCCCGTCCCGAAGGCACTCCGACACTCACGATCTCCACCCCGCTTCCCGACTCGCACGGACGCGTGCGCGCGGTCCTCGCCGCGCACCTGAATCTCCAGGAGATTGATTCGATCTTTACCGATCGGGGCGGACTCGGCGCCACCGGGGAGTCCTACCTCACCGACCGGTTCCACGTCTTCGTATCCTCCACCCGGTTCGGACGGCCCGCCTATCCCCGCGGAGTCAGGACCGTCGCGGTGAACCGCGCGGCCGATCAGCACGAGTCGGGAACCGCGACCTATCTCGACTATACCGGGGTTCCGGTCCTCGGCGTGTACCGATGGCTCCCCAAACGCGACCTGGCGCTGATCGTGGAGATGGACACCGAGGAGGCCTTCGCGCCGGCCAGCCGCCTGCTGTCCACGATGATCATCGTGGGAGTGCTGTCGATCCTGGTCCTGACGGTCCTGGTCATCGCCGCGGCCCGGCGCATCGCCCGGCCGGTAGTTGCGATCGCGGGGGCGGCGGACCAGGTGGCGGCGGGCGACTTCAGCGCGGTGGCTCCGGTGGAGACCCGGGACGAGGTGGGGCGCCTGGCGGTGGCGTTCAACAAGATGACCCAGCGTCTGAGCCGGCATTACGATGATCAGCAAGAGCACGCCCATGCGCTGGAGCACAGCAAGCGCCTGCTCCAGGAGATCATCGACAGCAGCAACTCGTTCATCAGCGTCACCGACCTCGAGGAACGCATCATCCTGGCCAATCGGCCGTTTACCGAGCTGATCGGCCGGGAGCCGGCGGAGATCATCGGCCGGCCCTTGCTGGAAATCGTTCCGACCGTGAACTCCGAGCAACGGGCCGCGGTCATGGCGCAGGCGATGGCCACCACCCGCCCGGTCGAGATGGAAGAGACACTCGATCTGGGCGGTGTCCTCCGGACCGTGCTGCTGTCCCGCGTCATGCTCCGAGGGGTCGATGGGGCACCCTATGCCTGCTGCTCCATCGCCACAGACATCACCCGGATCAAACAGGGGGAGGAGGAGCGCCGGCTCTTTGCCGAGCAGCTGCAGCACACCCAGAAGCTGGAGAGTCTCGGCGTCCTGGCCGGCGGAATCGCGCACGATTTCAACAACCTGCTCACCTCGATTCTGGGCCACGCCAACCTGGTGCTCGACGAGCTGCCGGAGGGTTCCCCCTCCGGTGGAGACGTCACCCGGATCGTGCAGGCCGCCCAACGCGCGGCGGAGATGACCAACCAGATGCTCGCCTATGCAGGGCGGGGCAAGTTCGTGCTGGCCCAGGTGAATCTCAACGCGCTGGTCACGGAAATGTCCCAGCTCCTCCAGATCTCGATCTCCAAGAAGGTCGAGCTCTCCTACGAGATGGCGCCGGGACTCCCCGGTATCGAGGGCGATCCGTCGCAGCTTCAGCAGGTGGTGATGAACCTGATCACCAACGCGGCCGAAGCGATCGGCGACCGGCCGGGCACCATCACGCTCCGGACCGAATCGATCCATGTGGCGGCGGGCCAGGAGCCGGCGAGTGTGGGGCACGAGCCGCTCCCCGAGGGGGAGTACGTCGGACTCATCGTCGCCGATACCGGCTCCGGGATGGACCCTGCCACGGTCGCGAGAATCTTCGAGCCCTTTTTCACCACCAAGTTCACCGGACGCGGTCTGGGCCTGGCCGCGGTACAGGGCATCATCCGGAGCCATCGGGGCAGTCTGACGGTGGACAGCACCCCCGGTCGGGGAACGACCTTCACCGTGTTGTTCCCCGCGGTCAAGGCGAGCCCACCCGTCGCCCGGCCCTCTCCGGCCGAGGGAGCGGCGCGAAGCAGTTCCGGCACCGTCCTCATCGTGGACGACGAGGATTCGATCCGGAGCTTCGCCCGCCGCGCGCTGGAGCGGGCGGGTTACAAGGTGCTGGCCGCCTCGGACGGCGTCGCGGCGGTGGATTTGTTCCGCGAGAACCCCGGCACGATCGGCGTGGTGGTACTGGACCTGACCATGCCCGTCATGGACGGCCGGCAGGTGCTCGGGCATCTCCGCGCCCTCGATCCCGGCGTGCGGGTGGTTCTCTCCAGCGGGTTCAGCGAGCAGGAGCTGTCGGTGCGGGGCGAGGCCGCCGGGGAGCCCTTCCTGCAGAAGCCCTATGAGCTGAGCGAGCTGCTGGAGAAGGTCCGCGGGATGATGCCACAATAGCCACCTTCGCGCGTTGAATGGGGAGCCTGAGGCGGCTAGTTTTCAGGGCTTTCCTTCCTTGACGCGTTCACGGCGGAGTTGACATGAAGATGCTCGTTCTCGGGGCCGGCCTGCAGGGCTGCGCCGCGGCGCACAACCTGCTGCAGCACGATACCGTGGCGCAGGTCACACTCGCCGACTTGCAGCCCAATCGCCTGCCCCCGTTTCTCCAGCCCTATCTCGGCAAGCGCCTCCGGGTGGTGTCGCTCGATGCGAGCGACTTTACCGCGGTGGTGGATCAGATGAAGGGCCACGATTCCGCCCTCTGCGCCCTGCCCTACTATTTCAACGAGCCGATGACCCGCGCCGCCATCGAGGGCGGATGCCACTTCTGCGACCTGGGCGGAAATACCGAGATCGTCTTTCAGCAGAAGAAGCTGCACGACGCCGCGACCGCGGCCGGCGTGTCGGTGATCCCCGACTGCGGCCTGGCGCCCGGCATGGTGAACATCCTCGCGGCGGAGGGTATTCGCCGGCTCGATCGGGCGCGTTCGGTGCGGATCTACGTCGGCGGTCTCCCCCAGAAACCCGAGCCGCCGCTCAACTACCAGATCGTGTACTCCCTGGAAGGGGCGCTGGACTACTACACCACCCCCTCGTGGGTGCTCCGGGACGGCAAGGCACTGCAGGTGGACGCACTCTCCGAGCTGGAGCCGCAGGAATTCCCGGCTCCGGTCGGGATGCTGGAGGCCTTTCACACCGGAGGCGGCATCAGCACCATGCCGTTCGCGTTCGAAGGCAAGATCGACAGCATGGAATACAAGACGCTCCGCTACCCGGGGCACGTGGCGATCATGCATCCGATCCGGGAGCTGGGACTCATCTCCAATACGCCCATTCCGGTCAAGGGACACGCGGTGGTGCCGCGCGATGTGTTCATCGCGGCGGTGCAGCCCAAGCTGTACAAGCCCGAAGGCCGGGATCTGGTGGCGCTGCGCATCGTCGTGGCGGGAGAAAAGGCCGGCCGGCCGTTGAAGGTGACCTTCGAGCTGCTGGACTACTACGATCCCGCGCTCGGGATCAGCGCCATGATGCGCACCACCGGATACTCGCTGTCGCTGACCGGATTGATGCAGGCCAACGGCACCGTTTCCGCCCGGGGCGTGCACACGCCCGACGAGGCCATGCCCTTCGCGCCCTATGTCGAGGGTCTGAAGCGGTTCGGCGTGGAAATCAGAGACCTGTGACCAACCCCGCCGACAGCTGGACCCGGGCGGTGCCCTGGCCGACCTTCCTCCGGGCCGGCATGGAGCACTACGATCTCTGGCGCGGCATCTACGACCGGGTGGTCCTGCCCGGCTGGGCCATCGAGGAATTCATGCGCTCGCCGGTGCGAAAGCTCATGGTCATCGCGGCCGACTGGTGTGGAGACGCCGCGAACACGGTGCCGGTGCTGGCCCGCCTGGCCGACCTGATCCCCGGCATGGAGCTCCGGATCCTCCCCCGGGACGATCACCCGGAGGTGATGAACGCGTATCTCACGAACGGGACCCGGTCCATTCCCATCGCCATCGCCCTGGACGAGTCGATGGGGATCCTGGGCCATTGGGGCCCTCGGCCGACGGCGCTGCAGGAGTGGGTGATCGCCCATAAAAAACTGATGCCGAGCCCGCAGCGTTATGCGTATGCCCGGCAATGGTACGCGAAGGACAAGGGAGAGACGACGCTGCGGGAACTGCTGGCGGCAATTACCGGAAAAGGCGCCCCGGCATCCTAGAAGCTCCAGCCATTCCCCATCGTGAACACGAATCCATCGGGGCCGCCGGCAAAGTTCATGACCAGGGGCGCGCTGCGGAGCAGACGAATGGCGACTCCGCCCCCGCCGCCCACCTTCCAGTCGTCCAGGGTCCAGCGCAGGCCGGTATCCCCGAAGGCGCGCCCGCCGTCGACGAATCCGATCAGGGTGACGGCGCCCAGGTCGCCCAGGTCCAGCAGATTGTGCCGCACCTCGAAGCTGGCCAGCAGGACGCCGCGGCCGGCAAAGCGTCCCGGCACGAAGCTCCGATGGGAATCCGCCCCGCCGAGTACCGTGATATCCCGCTCCCAGCCCGGCACGATATAGCGCGCGTCGAGGGGTGCGTGGGCGCCCAGCCCGCGCGCCAGGAACCGCCCGGCGAGGACCGTCCCGCTCCGGGGCGAGACGTACCCCCGCAGATGCAGGTATCCGCCGACGTATCCGTGATCGGTGAAGCTCACCGAATTCCCGTCGGGCGGAAATCCCGGAGGGATGAATCGAGACTCGAACCGTCCGGATCCCACGTAGGTCCCGGCCTCGAGGAGGACGCCCTTGCCGGGGATGTACTCGTCGTTCCGGGTATCCAGAATCAGGGTGAGTCGGCCGGTCAGATCGGTGCCGGACAGCGGCTCGGAGAAATAATCGCTGTCGAAGATCGAGCCGTCCTTCGACGAGGCAAAGCGATACTTGCTGAACGCACCCGCCGCCGCGACGGAGAGCGGCCCTGCGACTCGGCGGGTCACCTCACCGCGGAGGAAGTAGCGCGTGCGGCGGACGCGGAAGAACTCGTTCCCGAAGGCGCTGCTGGGCGTCAAGACTTCATTGGACCCATCGGGGCCGGTGCCGTAATACCCGAAGGTTCCCTCCCGGCTCGCCCCCGCATCGACGGCAAAGCGCCAGCCCGGCACCAGAAGCGGGGCCCGGAATTTGGCGGTCACGAAGCGGCTGTTGTTGGTGCTCCAGCCCCCATCGGCCGAAAAGATTCCATCGAAAGGGACCCGGGCCTCATAGGCCGCCGTGCGCGCCAGGTGGTAGTGACCCACCAGCATCAATCCGGTCGATGGATTTCCGATCAGGAAGGGGTAATAGCTCGCGCGCCACGGCACCGCGTCCTGCGCCGAGAGCGGGGCCGCGGCCAGCAGCAGCGCGAATGCGAAAACCCGGCGCACGGCGCTACCGGGACGGATACAGGTATGCGCCATCGAGCAGCCGGGCACCCCCGGCGTCGTCACACGCGGCGTACTTGGTCGGGTAGAGCCCGGCGCAGCCGAATTCGCCCGCCTTGTTGATGGCGTAGAACTGAATCTGGAAGGTGGGCCGGCCCTCCGGGCCCAGCAGACCGGGCCGGGTCATGGCGACCAGCCGTTTGAGGGAGTCGAGGCAGGCGTCGACCGGCTTCCTCCCCTGCCGCATGTGCTCCACCGTGAGAAACCCTCCGCAGACCATGATGTTCGCTTCGCCCAGGCCGGTGGATCCCGCGGCGCCGATTTCGTTGTCGGTATACTGTCCGGCGCCCACGATGGGGGAGTCGCCGGCCCGGCCCGGAATCTTGAAGGCGAGCCCCGCCGTGGTGGTGATCGAGGAGATCTCTCCCTTGTCGTTCACCACGTTCATGTTGATCGTGCCGGTCGGCCGGGCCATCGGCGGCGCGTTCTCGGGGACGTCCACGTAGTCATCCTTGGGTCCGCGGTTGGCGCGCCAGCGCAGCCACTTTTCCCGCGAGGCCGGGGTCAGCAGATCCTCCTCCTTGAAGCCGAACGACAGCGCGAACCGCTTGGCGCCTTCGCCGACCAGGAGAATATGGTCGGTGTATTTGAGCACCAGGCGCGCCACTTCGCTCGGCGTCTTGATGCCTTCGAGCGCCGCGACCGCGCCGGCCCGCTTGCTGGGCCCGTGCATGCAGCTGGCGTCGAGCTGGACCACACCATCCTCATTCGGCAGGCCGCCGTATCCCACCGAATCGTCGTTGGGGTCGAGCTCCTGGATCTTCACGCCTTCGACCGCGGCGTCCAGTGTATCGGTGCCCCGCTTCATGAGATCGGTCGCTACCCGGACGCCGAGCAGGCCGTTGGCGGAGCTCACGGCCGCGAACTTGGAAACCGCCGCCCGTTTGACCCAGGGCGCGCCCGGCGGGGATGCCGCCAGCGTTTCCGGCAGGGCACTCCCCGCCGCGGCCAGCGCGGCCGTGCCCAGAAAGGTGCGTCGAGTCACGGAATCGGACACGGCATGCTCCCGGAAGGAGGAAACGCGCGGCGTGGAACAGAGAATCAGGGGCAGGAGCCCACTCCTGTCAACTTGCCGGGTCCGGTGGCCGCCTCTACCTTCGGGACGTGCCACTCCTGCCGAAATCCCTGCGCGGCCGCGCAGAGAGCCTCGACGCCGACCCCTTCAGTTATCTGCGAGGTGTGCTGGCCTTCTTTCTGGGCGGCGGGATCGTCGTGGCCCTGGTCCTGGGGCTCACCGGCACCGAGCCCCGGGCCCTGGTACTGGCCGGAGTACTCTGGACCCTGTTCGGCGTCTTGTCGGGGATGGTGGACTGGATCCTGGAACCGATGCTGGAATTTGGAGTGCAGGTGCTCACCAATGTGGGACTGTCGCGACCCCAGGCGGGCTTCTCGGCCGAGGAGGCCATGGTCGCGCAGGGGCACTGCGACGTCGCGGCGGAAGCGTACCGGCTGCGGGCCAGGAACCCCCGCGAGCGGGTGGAGGCAACCATCCGGCGGGCCCGGTTGCTGGCCGGACCGCTCAAGGTCGCGCACGCCGCGGCCGGCGAGCTCAAGGACCTCCAGCGCAACGCCGAGCATCTTTCCCCCGGTGAGGACATGCAGCTGGGTCTGGCCCTGACCGAGCTCTATGAGCAGTGTCTCGCCGATCCCGGCCGCGCCATGGGTGAGGTTCGCCGGCTGATCGACCGCTACCCGGAGGCCCGGCAGACCCGACAGCTGCGCGGGCTGCTGGGCGCGCTCCACAGCCAGCACTCCGCCGGGACCGTTCCATGACCGCGCGCCTTCGGCTCGACCCCGCAATTTTCAATCTCCCGGTGGAGAAAATGCGGGCCGGATACTACTCGGACAAATACTTCACCCGGGCGCGGGAAATTCTCCTCGCGGATGCGCACCGGCCGCGGGTGACCATGCAGGTCTTCGGCAAGTCGGGGGCGTTCCTCGGCGGCATCGACGAGGCCATCGCAATCCTCAAGCTCTGCGCCCTCGAGTGGAATAACCTCGAGGTCTGGGCGCTGCACGACGGCGACGCGATCGAGGCCTGGGAGACGGTCCTGCTGATCGAAGGGCCCTACGACGCCTTCGCCCACCTGGAGACGCTCTATCTGGGCGTGCTGGCCCGGCGCACCAAGGTCGGCACCAACACCCGGCGGGTGGTCGACGCCGCCCGGCCCAAGGAAATCATGTTCTTCCCCGCCCGGCACGATCACTGGCTGGTCCAGACCGGGGACGGCTGGGCCGCCCATATCGCCGGGGCCATCGGCGTGTCGACCGACGCCCAGGCCTCCTGGTGGGGCAGCCAGGGCGTCGGAACGGTCCCCCATGCCCTGATCGCGGCCTACGGCGGCGACACGGTGCTGGCCACCCGAAAGTTCGCCGACCACATCGACCCCACCGTGCGGCTGGTGTCTCTGGTCGACTTCGAGAATGACTGCGTCAAGAGCTCGCTCGAGGTGGCCGAGGCGCTGGGCGACCGGCTCTACGGCGTCCGGCTCGATACCAGCGAAATGCTGGTCGACCGGTCGATTCTTCCCCAGATGGGCCACTTCCGGCCCACCGGGGTATGCCCGCAGCTGGTGCTGAACGTCCGCGAAGCGCTCGACGCCCGGGGATTCACCGGCGTCAAGATCATCGTCTCGGGCGGATTTACCGTGGAAAAGATCCAGGAATTCGAACGGCAGCGCGTGCCGGTGGACGCGTACGGGGTGGGCAGCTCGCTCTTTCAGGGGCGCTTCGACTTCACCGCCGACGTGGTGCGGCGCGAGGGCGTTCCCTGCGCGAAGGTCGGCCGGGAGTATCGCCCCAATCCCAGGCTGGAGCGGGTGGTCTAGTGGGAAAGGAATCCGCCGTGAGCACGCTGTTCTGGGATGTCGACACCCAATACGATTTCATGCACGCGGACGGGAAGCTCTACGTCACCGGCAGCGAGGAGATCATCCCGGTGCTGCAGCGGCTGACCCGCCATGCCCATCGGAACGGCATTCGCATCCTCGCCAGCGCCGACGACCATGTTACCGGCCACCGGGAGCTCTCGGAGGCGCCCGACTGGAAACAGACCTTTCCCGAGCACTGCATGCGGGGCTCGCCCGGACAACGCAAGATCGCCGAGACCCATCTCAGAAATCCCATGGTGATCGAGCCGGAGCCCCGGGATCCCGTCGAGCTGGCCGCCGAGGTGCGGGCGCACGACGGGGACATTCTGTTTCACAAGCACTGGTTCGACGTCTTTACCAACCCGAACCTGCTCCCGGTACTCGATGCGCTGGGCCCGGACCGCGTCATCCTCTATGGCGTGGCCCTGGACGTGTGCGACAAGTACGCCATCGAAGGCCTCCTGGCCCACCGTCCTGGCCTTCCGATTACCCTGGTCACGGACGCGGTCCGCGCCATCGATGCCGATGCCGCCCCGGCCCTGCTGTCGGACTGGGAGCGGCGGGGCGTCCGGCTCGCCACGAGCACGGAGGTCCTGGCCGCATGAGCGAGTTCGGACGCAACTTCCTGCCCGGCCCGACCGATGTGCGTCCCGAGGTGCTGGCGGCGCAGGCGCAACCGATGTTCGGTCACCGGGGCCCCCGGATGCAGGCGATGCATGCCGCCATGCAACCTTCGCTGCAGACCTGCCTCGGCACCGCGCAGCCGGTTTTCATCGCGACCTGCTCGGGGACCGGGCTGCTCGAGGCGGCGATCCGGAGCGGAGTTCGGGATCGGGTGCTGGTCCCGGTGGGCGGGTACTTCGGGGAATACCTTGCCCGGATCGCGGAGTCCTGCGGCAAGCATGCCCTTCGGGTGGAAGTCCATCCCGGCGCCGCCATCACTCCCGCCCAGCTGGACAAGTTCCTCGAAGGTCCGTCGGTCGATGCGGTGGCCGTGGTCCATTCCGAATCGTCGACCGGCGCGCTCGCGGATATCGCGGGTCTCGCCGAGGTGGTCCGGGCCCGAAAGGACGTGCTGTTGCTGGTGGACGGGGTGACGTCGGTGGGCGCGATGCCGATCCAGATGGATCAGTGGGGCGCGGATTTCTACTGCACCGGGTCCCAAAAGGCCATGGCGCTGCCTCCCGGCCTGGCGTTCGGCGCCGCGAGTCCGCGATTGCTGGAACGCGCCGAACGACAGCACGACGCGGGCTTCTATCTCTCGGTGCGGAAGCTGACCGCGATCGCCCGGGAGAACCTGCCCTTCTGGACCCCGGCCGTGTCCCTGATCCTCGCCCTCGAGTGCCAGCTGGCTCGCATCGCCGAGTCGGGCGGATGGCCCGCTCGCTGGGAGCGGCATCGCCAGATGCTCGCGGTCATGGAGCGCTGGGCCGTGAACCGGCAGGATATCCGGCTCCTGGCGCGAGCCGGGGCGCGCTCGCCCGCCATTTCGAGTGTGGTGCTCCCCTCGTCGCACACACCCGCCGACGTGATGGCCTCCCTGGCCCAGGCCGGGTACCTGATCGGCGGTCCACTCGATTCCCGGACGCCCGACATCATCCGTATCGGTCACATGGGAGATCTGGAGCCGGCCCACCTCGAAGCATTGCTCACCGCGCTCTCGGATCTGCTGGCATGAAGCGCCTGGTGCAGTACTTCGTCCGGGGCCTCCTCGTGACCACACCGGTGGCCCTGACCCTGTGGATCTGCTGGTGGGCGGTGAGCACGATCGACAACCTGCTCCCGCTCGGCTTTCCCGGTGCCGGGATCCTGGTGACCGTCGCCGGCATCACGCTGGTCGGGGCATTGGCGGGAACCCTGGTAACCCGCGGGCTCCTGGCGGAAATCGAGCGCCTGCTCGAGGGGCTGCCCTTCGTCCGGATCGTGTACACCTCGATCAAGGACCTCCTCAACGCCTTCGTGGGCGAGCGGCGGCGCTTCAACCGTCCGGTGCGGATCCGGCTCGATCAGGACGTCGACGTCTGGTACCTCGGCTTCGTCACCGCGGATTCGCTGGCCCACCTCGGCATGCCGGGGCACGTCGCCGTGTATCTCCCCTGGTCCTACAGCTTTGCCGGCCGGGTAATTCTGGTGCCCGCGGAGCAGGTGTATCCGATTTCGGGAGACAGCACCGATATGCTGGCCTTCATCATCTCGGGCGGTGTGGCCCGCTCGTCAGACCCCGCCGCCAAGAAGTGACCTCACACCCTTAACAACCTCGATCGGTCGGCGTCGTTTTGGGTGGAAGCCGGAACGATCCACCGCGATCGAACCAACTTTGTGAGGCGTGAGATGAAAACGTTAATGCGTTATGGTGCATTTACTTGCGCCATCATCCTCGGTGCCTGTGGCAAGGACGCCGCCGGACCGAATGTAGACACCCCGCTGGTCACGGCAGACCTCGCGGTCGTGGCTGCGGATGCGGCGGGTGAAGACGTGGACATCATGCGGGAGCCGGTCGTCTTCCCGTCGATGGCGGCGACCTTCGCACCCGGAAACGGAGATTTTAACCCGGTCAATTGCACCTACAACACCACCACGCAACGACTGGAATGTCCCCCGTTCACCCGGGACAACAGCCTGGTCGTGACCCGCAGCTACATGTTCTGGGATGCGTTCAACGTGGTGCAACAGGCCTACGACGCGCTGCTCACCGCGAAGGCGAACGTGCAGACCGATATCCAGGGAACCCGGACGACCGATCGCTGGAGCGCCGAGATCCATCGTTCCCGGGATCTGACTGTCACCGGGCTCCTGGGCACCGAGACGGAGCGGACCTGGAACGGCACCGGAGTCAGCGAGGCCACCCGGAGCCGCCACACCGACGGAGGCGACCGGTCCTACGATATCAGCTGCACCCTGACGGTGAACAACGTCGTGGTGCCGGTCGAGCGCGGCGATGAGCGCTTCCCCACCGGAGGAACCATCACCCGGGTCTGCCTCATCACGTTCGTGGGTGGCCCCCGGGACGGGCAGACCGTGACCCGCACCGCGGTGGTCACCTTCAACGGGTCGGAGACCGCGACCCTGACCATCGGCGACAAGACCTTCGATATCGATCTCAAGAGCCGGAACCGCACCCCCCGACCCTGACCCGTTGAGTCAGGGTCGAACGGCGACGGGGGGCCTGAGAGGCCCCCCGTTTCCGTTATTCTTCTGCCGTGCGCGCCCGCCTCAGGCTCCTGCTCCTCTATCTGGCGTACTGGATGGTGTTTTTCGCCGTCCTGCGGGCCGTGTTCCTGCTGTTTTTTCACCGGCTCGCCGGAGCGCTTCCCCCCGGCACGCTGCTGGCCACGTTCCGGCACGGGCTGCCGCTCGATCTGTCCGCCTCGGCCTATCTCGCCCTGATTCCGTTCCTGCTCATCGCGCTCTCCACGTTCGCCGGATTCACTCGGTTTGCCGCGCGACTCATCCTGGCGTACACCGCGGGCGCGGTCGCCGTGGTTGCGCTGCTGGCCGCGGCGGATCTGGAAATTTTTCGGGAGTGGGGCCGCCGCATCGACGCCGCGGTCCTGCAATACCTGACCCACCCGCGTGAAATCTGGGCCTCTGCCGGCGGCGGCGCCCCCTGGCTCCTGCTCGGCATCTTTGCGCTGCTGACGCTGACGTTCGTGCTGCTGGGGTGGCGGATCCTCCGGCCTCGACTGCTTTCCCTTCCACCCGCCCATCCGATCGGCGTGCTCCCCTTGTTGTTTGCTGCCGCGCTCCTGTTCGTGCCGGCGCGAGGCGGGATCCAGCAGATTCCGATCAATCAGAGCAGTGCCTACTTCACCGCCGAGCCGTTCGCCAACCAGGCCGCGATCAACGTCGGCTGGAATTTCTTCGATTCGTGGATCCGGGGACTCAACCGGCACGACAACCCGTACATCGTGCTGTCGGCGGATTCGGCCCGGACGATGGTGGACGCCCGCACCAATGCGAATCTCGAGGCTCGCCGAGTCCTGTCGGTCGACCGGCCCAATATCCTGCTGATCGTGTGGGAGAGCTTCACCGCGAGATCGGTGGAGCGGCTCGGCGGGGTGACGGGCGCCACGCCGGAGTTCGCGGCTCTGGCGGATTCGGGGCTTCTCTTCACACGGCTCTACGCCGCGGGGGACCGAACCGAGAAGGGCCTGGCCGCGCTGTTGTCGGGCGCTCCCACGGTGCCCAACGCCTCGATCCTCACCATACCGTCGAAGGCCCGCACCCTGCCGATGCTGTCGCGGGATCTCCGCGATGCGGGATACGCCACGGCGTTCTACTATGGCGGCGAGCTCGGATTCGCCAACCTCAAGGGGTTCGTCCTCGAGGGACGCTTCGACCGGATCGTCGGGAAGGAGGATTTTCCCGATTCATCCCGGACGTCCAAGTGGGGAGCCCACGACGAGGCCGCCGCCCGGCGGGTCGAGTCCGATCTGCAAAGCATGAAGACGCCGTTCTTCGCGACCTGGCTCACGCTCAGCAGCCACGAGCCGTTCGATGTGCCGGGCGCGGAACGGCTGGTCGGCGCGGACGGAGAAACCCGGTTCCTCAACTCGCTTCGCTACACCGACCGGGTGCTGGGCGAGTTTCTTCGTCGCGGATCCAGGGAGGCCTGGTGGGCCAACACGCTGGTGATCATCGTCGCCGATCATTCCAAGAAACTCGAGAAAACCGATGCCAACGTCCCCTACAAATCCGCCGGGAGCTGGTATCACATACCGATGCTCTGGACCGGAGGCGCGCTGAGGGCCCGGGGAGAGGTTACGGACGAGATCATGAGTCAGACCGATCTCGCGCCCACGCTGCTGGCGCAGCTGGGGATTCCCGGCGGAGAGCGCTATCGCTTCGGCCGGTCGGTGTTCAGCGCCCCGAAACGCCCCTGGGCGTACTACGGATTCGACGATGGGTTCGGCCTGGTCACCCCGCGGGGCGGTTTCGTGTGGGAGCACGTGCCCAACCGGATCACCTCACAGACCGGGGTGGTCGATCCGGCTGATCTCCGGTTGGGCCGGGCGATGCTGCAGGTGACGTTCCAGGACTATCTGAATCGGTGAATCAGATCTCTCCCCGCTTGGCCAGCCCCGCGATCCGATCTCCGGCCCGGAACGCCAGTGCCATGATCGTCATCGTCGGCTGGCCCCGCCCCGACGTCACCATGCTGCTCCCGTCGCAAATGAACAGGTTCTCGACGTCGTGGGTACGATGGTCGATGTCGACCACCGACGTCTTGGGATCCTTCCCCATCCGGCAGGTCCCCAGGAGATGCGCGGTGAACTGCTGTTCAATCGCAGGATAGGCCACCCACTTCTTCTGGGCCCCCGCGGCTTCGAGGATCTCCATCTGACGGTCGAGCAGGAACTGGGAGATCTTGAGGTCATCGGGATGATCCTTGTAGGTCACCCGGAGAGCGGGAATGCCCCAGTCGTCCTTCGCCTTGGGATCGAGCGTGATGTTGTTGGTCGGCACCGGGAGCGAGGTGGTGTGCCCCGCCACCGTCATCGAGCGGCTGAAGGAATCGGCCAGCATCTTCTTGTACGCGCTGCCCCAGGTGGGAGCGTCGGCGGGCAGGGCGCCCAGGGCAAACTGAATCGGGTATTGCTGAAACCGCGCGTCCATCCCGCCGCCGCCGTAGAAGCCCCGCTTGGGATCACTGTCGTAGAAGTCGTGCGAGAGCCGGGTGCACTGAATGCTCTTGTACTCGTTGAGGGGGTGCTCGAAGACGCCCATGGCGGCGGCGCCGCCGTTGAACATCAGGTTCTTCCCCACCATCCCGCTCGAGTTTGCGAGCCCATCGGGGAACCGGCTCGATGCCGAGTTGAAGAGCAGCCGCGGCGTTTCCGCGCCGTTGGCGCAGAGGATCACGGCCTTGGCTCGCTGGTGGTGCTCCTTCTTCTGGGCGTCGAAGTAGGTCACCCCGGTGGCCCGGCCCCGCGCGTCGAGCTCGACCTTGCGCACGTAGCTGTTGGGCCGGATCTCGCACTTGCCGGTCGCCTCGGCCACCGGGATCATCGACGCGAGACTGGAGCTCTTGGCCCCGAATTCACAGCCATACTCCATGCAGTAGCCGCAGTGCTGGCAGGCGTTGCGCCCGTTGAATGGCTTGGACAGGATCGCCATCGGCGAGGATTGCGGATGGAGCCCCAGCTTCCGGGCGCCGCGCTCGAACAGCACGCCGGATGATTTGACCGGCATCGGCGGAAGCGGGTAGGGCCGGGAGCGGGGCGGGTCGAACGGTCCGGGCGTGCCGGAGACACCCACCTCCCAGTCTACCTTGGTGTAATACGGCTCCAGCTCGGCGTAGGTGATGGGCCAGTCCTGCAAGTCTGCCCCGGGAACGCCGCCCAGCAGGCTCCGCTCCATGAAATCCTTCTCGTGGAGCCGCCAGAAATTGGCGGTGAAGTGGACGCTGCTGCCGCCCACCAGCCGGGCGTAGAGCAGCAATCCATCGCCCACCTTCGCCTCGTCCTTATCGGTCTTTCTCCAGGCGGTCGGCGCGGGATTGGCGATGCCATTGCGGAAGTGATACTTGAACTCATCGTGCTCGAACTGACTCGGGTCGAGCCGGGGGCCCTGCTCCATCACCACCACGGAATGACCGTGGCTGGAGAGCTCCTTGGCGATGACTCCACCGGCGGCTCCGGAGCCGACGATCACGAAGTCCACGGCGGTGGTGGTGGGGTAGGTAACCCGGGGGCGCGTCTGCATCGGTCAGCCCCCCTTCAGGACTTCGGCGTCGTAGTAGCCGAAGGGTGGCTGGTTGATGCCGTGGGACTCGAAGCCGATGAGCTTCCACCCCACCTGGCCCTGGTTTCCGCCGTAGGACGGGTTCTGGAACATCCCGACCAGCGTGCCAAAGCGGACCTGCCCGAAGAATTCGGTCTTCTCGATGTCCCGGAGCAGCTCATCCTGCTGGTCCGGCTTCAGGGCGGCAAAGGCGCTGGTGCCCGGCCATTTCGCCTTGGCGCGCTGATTCACGTCCGCGAGTCCCGCGATGACCGGCTCCTTGAGGTCGGCCGCAAACGTCGCCAGTGCCTTGTCCATGGAATGGATGACACCTGCCTCCTTCGCGCCGGGAGTGCCGTCCGATGGCATGATCCGCATCGCGATCGCTTCGAGGTCGGCCGCCTGGGCCGCGGTCAGCGCGTCGAACCGGTAAGGCGGCGGCAGCATCACGGTCTTCCGGGCGTGCATCAGCGCGGCCTGGACCTGTTCCGGGTCGGCGGCCAGCCAGAGCGCTCCCGCGGCACCCGCTGCGGCGAGAAAGGCACGTCGAGACACCTGATCGGTCATGAACTCTCCGGGAAGGGACTGTGAGTTACCGCCGTGCTGCTGCCGGGACTGCCGCTGATCTCAGGAAAACGCGCTCTTCACCACGAACCAGACATTGGCCGGTCGCTCGGCCAGCCGGCGCATGTACCAGGGGAACCACGAGCTGCCGTAGCTGATCAGCGTCTTCACCGTGCGCCCGCGCGCCGCCAGGGCCCGTTGTTCCGCCATCCGGATGCCGTACAGCATATGGATCTCGTACCCGGTATCGGGGACCTTCAACGCCGAGGCCTTTCCGGTGATGCGCTCGAGCAGACCTATATCGTGGGTTCCGAAGATCGGCAGCGCGTTGCCCTTGGCGGCGGCGTTGAGCAGCTCGACCGCCAGGTCGTAATACGCGAGGTCGGTATCGCGCTTGGCCGGAAAGGCCACATGGGCGGGTTCGGCGTAGGCGCCCTTCACCAGGCGGACCGTGGGCTGCAGGGGCAGCAGGGCCGCGAGATCCTGCGGTGTGCGCCGAAGATAGGCCTGCATCGCGAGACCGACCCGCCGGTGCCGCGAGCGCAGGGTCCGATACAGCTCCAGGGTCCGGTCGACGTAGCTCGAGTCTTCCATGTCGAGCCAGAAGTACACCCCGAGGGCCTCGGCTTTCTGGGCCAGGGTCTCGAGGTGCTCCGCGCAGCGGCTCTGGGAAAAATCGAGCCCGAGTTGCGTCGGTTTGACGCTCACATGGGAGTTGAGTTTCCGGGCCGCCACCTGACCGATCACCTCGAGGTAGTGATCCCGCACCGCATCGGCCTCGCTCTGCGCGGTGAGATTCTCCCCCAGCTTGGTCAGAACCGTGCCCAGGCGGTCCTTGGACAGGGCGACCGAGGCATCCAGCGCATCGCCCAGCTCCTCCCCGGGCATGAATTTCTTTACGGCCTTCCGGGCAAAGGAACGAGTCATCACCTTGTCGGACAACCAGCGACTCTTGGACATGCGCAGGAGGGCGCTGCGGGCGAGAGATGGCATGGAGAGAATATGCCTATCTTTCCATCGTGCGCCACCTCGAGGACCTCCCCTTCGACAACAGCTACGCCCGGCTCCCGCCGGCGTTCTATGAAGTCGTCGATCCGACGCCACTCCCCGACCCCTACCTGGTGGCCTTCAATCCCGACGCCGCCGCCTTGCTGGACCTCGCGCCCGACTCGGCCCGGGACCCCGCGCTGCCGTACTACCTGAGCGGAGCCCGGCGGATTCCCGGCGCCGAACCGATCGCCGAGGCGTACGCGGGGCATCAGTTCGGCGTGTGGGTGCCCCAGCTCGGAGACGGCCGGGCTTTCCTGCTCGGTCAGGTCAGAAACGGTGACACGACCTGGGATGTCCATCTCAAGGGAGGCGGACGCACCCGATACTCCCGGTTCGGGGACGGACGCGCCGTCCTCCGCTCGACCATCCGTGAATACCTCGCCTCCGAAGCGATGCACGGGCTGGGCATTCCCACGTCGCGCGCGCTTTGCATCGTGGGGAGCGACTTCCCGGTCCAGCGGGAAACGGTGGAAACCGCGGCCACCCTGATCCGCCTGGCGCCGACCCATGTCCGGTTCGGCACCTTCGAGCTCTTCGCGTCCCGGGGAGAGACCGACCTGGTGCGGCAGCTCGCTGATTACGTGATCGAGCACCACTTCCCGGAGCTGGCCGGCGATCCGGACCGGGTGCGGCACCTGTTCGGCCTGGCCACCCGCCGTACCGGGGTCCTGATGGCGCAATGGATGGCGGCTGGATTCAGCCATGGGGTGATGAACACCGACAACATGTCCATCCTGGGGCTGACCCTCGACTATGGCCCGTACGGATTCCTGGATGACTACGATCCCGACTTCATCTGCAACCACACCGACGTGGAGGGTCGCTACGGTTTCGGGCAACAGCCGGGAATCGGAATGTGGAACTGTGCCAGGCTGGGAGAAGCCCTGCTGATAGCGGATCCGGCGCTGGGGCGGGGGAACGAGTCATCCGCGGGTCAGCCAGATCCGGCGCTGGCCGGATGGCAGGCGGAGCTCGAGTCCTACTGGGACGCGTTTGCCCCCGAATACGGCCGCTTGATGCGCGCCAAGCTCGGACTCCGCACCGAGAGCGAGTCGGACCCCGCGCTGTTCCGCGATCTGTTCGGATTCCTCCGCGACGGCAAGGCCGACTACACGAATTTTTTCCGGGAGCTCGGCACCTTCGAGAGTGCCGGCGGCGGCACCTGGCCGGTCGGCCACGAACCGCGGCTCTCCGGCGATCGTGCCGCGCTCGACGCCTGGGCGGTGCGTTACGCCGAGCGGCTGCGGGCCGAAGCCAGCGTCGATTCGGAGCGGGCCGCCAGGATGCGCCGGGCCAATCCCAAGTTCGTGCTCCGGAACTGGATCGCCCAGGAGGCGATCGAGCGCGCCCTCCAGAAGGATTACGCCTTCATCGAGGAGCTCCGCAGGCTATTCGCGGCACCCTACGATGAACATCCCGGGAATGAACGGCTGGCCCAGCCGCCCAGCCCGGCGGACCGGGGCATCAGCGTGAGCTGCTCCTCGTAGAACCATCATCCCGCATCGAGCGCGAGGAGGGTCTGCAACAACACGTTGGCGCCGTTCTCGATGTCCGCCGGTTTGGAATACTCCTTGGGTGAATGGCTGATGCCGGCCTGGCTCGGGATGAAGATCATGCCCACCGGTCCGAGCCGGGCCATTTCCTGGGCATCGTGGCCCGCGCCGCTCGGCAGCTCCATGGTGGCGAGCCCGAGGCCCCTGGCCGCCGTCGCAATGGTGCGCCGGATCTTCGGGTCGGTCAGCGCCGGCACGCTGGCGAGGGTTTCCTGGAACGCGACGGTGCACCCGGCGGCGCGGGCCAGCCGCTCACATTCCGCGCGGATCTTCCGGTAAAAGCCCAGGGTCTTCGCGTCGTCGAGCTCGCGCAGCTCGAGTCCGAAGACCACCCGTCCCGGGATCACGTTGTAGGCGCCCGGTTCCACCTGAATCTTTCCGACGGTCCCCACCTGCCGGCCGGGGACGCTGGTCACGATCCGGTTCACCGCCTCGATGCAACGGGCCGCCACCAGGAGCGCGTCGCGCCGGCCCTTCATCGGAGTCGTGCCGGCGTGATTGGAGAATCCCTCCACCGTCACGTCCCAGTGCCGGATCCCGACGATGCCCAGCACCACCCCGATGGGGATCCCGGCCTCCGCCAGCCGGCCACCCTGCTCGATATGAAGCTCGAGGTAGGCCGCGATGTCGCCGGCGGCGCGGCGGGCCGATTCGAGCCGGTCGGGATCTCCCCCGAGGAAGCGAATCCCCTCCCGAAACGTCTTGCCGCTCTGGGACACCCGGTCCAGCTCCGCCGCCGGAAGTCCACCGCTGATGGCGTGGCTTCCGATAGTGCCGCCTTCCTCGTTCTCGAAGATCAGGATCTCGAGCGGATGCCGCAGCGACATCCCCGCCGACGCCAGGGTCTCCGCCACCTCGATCGCTCCCATCGATCCGACCTGGCCGTCATAGTTGCCGCCCATGGGAACCGAGTCGATGTGGGAGCCCAGGACGATCGGCTTGAGCGACGGATCCGATCCCGGCCGCCTGCCGACCAGATTGGCGGCGGTATCGACCGACACCTCGAGCCGCGCCGCCCGCATCCACTCCATCACCACCTGGCGGGCCTGGCGGTCGAACTCGGTATAGGCCACCCGGCTCACTCCGCCCTGGGGATTCTTGCCGAATTCGCTCAGCGCCGTGAGATGGGCGTTGATGCGGGCGCCGTCCACCCGAAGCGCCGGTGGCCTCAGCCGGAGCGGAAATGCGCCAGCGGCGAGCATGGAGACGACGCTGGTACTGAAATCACGACGATTCATACATTCCTCGGGGCTCGCGGTGACGGTCCGACCGGGGTAACATGAAAGCCGGCTTTCTCCGGAGAAAAGACGTGAAGCTCCACCTGATGCTGGCCGCCCTCATCGCATGTCCTTCCGCGGCCCATGCGCTGCGACAGGCGCCCGACTCTCACGCCGTCGTCACCGTCGGGACCGCGACCGCCAAACGCGGCGAGAAGGCGTACGGGGAGATCGTGGTGCCCGCCGGGGTCGATTCAGGCACCCGGATCGCGGTGGCGGTGATCAACGGGTCCCGTCCCGGACCGGTGCTCGCGGTGGTGTCGGGAGCCCACGGCACCGAATACGCCTCGATCGTCGCGGTGTCCCGGCTGATCGACCGGATCGACCCGGCCGGTCTGGCCGGGACCGTGATCCTGATTCCCCTGGTCAACGTCGCCTCCTTCGAGCAGAAGGTGCCGCACGTCAACCCGATCGACCACAAGAGCATGAACCGGTACTATCCCGGCAATCCCTCCGGCACCCAGACCGAGCGCGCCTCGTATCTCATTACCAAGGAAGTCGTGGAGCAGAGCGATCACCTGATCGATCTGCACGGCGGCGACCTCGACGAGAGTCTCCGGCCTTACAGTTACTGGACCGTCACCGGCAACGCCGCCCAGGACTCGATCTCGCGCGGCATGGTGCTGGCCTTCGGGCTGGATCATATCATCATCTCGACCGATCGGCCTACCGACCCGGCCGCGTCGCGCTATCTCGAGAACACGGCCAGCACCCGGGGCAAGCCCTCGATCACCGCCGAAGCAGGATTCTCGGGAATGGTCACAACCGCCGACGTGGACGCGCTGATCGACGGGTCGCTCAACGTCATGGGCTATCTGCACATGATGGTCCGGCCGAGCCAGAAGAAGAAGAACCTCATCTGGTTCGACAAGGTGGTGACCGTCACCAGCGACTCCGCCGGCATCTTCAACCCCTTGGTCCAGCGCGATACCTGGGTCAGCGCCGGCATGAAGCTGGGCTACGTCACCGACTACCTGGGACGGAGGCTGTTCGAGGCCGTGGCGCCGGAGGCGGGGCTGGTGCTGTACATCGACGCGGTACCCACCATGCTGAAGGGCGGGACGGTGGCGAACATCGGGATTCAGAAGAAGCCGTGAGGCAAGGCGGGAGGGCGGTAGGGCGGTAGGGCGGTAACCGTCGGACAGCAGGACGCCTCCAGGCTACTCGCCGGCGGAATCGTCCGGCGCCCCACCCGTCCGGGCCACCTGGTCCGCCTTGACCTTCCCGGCATCGAAGCGCCGCGCGGCAGCCAGCATCTTCCCAATGACCTCGTCGGGATCCGGCGGATCTCCCTTGTGGAAGCGGATCGGATTGATCCGCGCCAGCACGAAGGCCTTGAGATACGGGCTTTCGAGGCCGCGCGCCTTGAGCCGGGCAACCGCATCCACCACCACCGCGTCCAGCTCCGCCAGCTGCTCGGCTCGTGCCCTCCGCGCGGTCAGCGCCACGCTCAGCTTGGCAGCGCCGAACTTCTCGGTTCGCTTGAGCACCGGGTGGTACGCCCCGCCGGAAAACCTGCCGTTCTGCTGATAGCAGAGTCCCAGGGTGAGCAGGGCCGGCTCCTCGAATTCGGTGGCGTAGTCCCGCTCGGGCCGATCGCCGAGGGTGACCAGGGCCTCCGCGAGGCGGATCACCTCGAGCGCCCGTTCCCGCACGTTGTGGGCCTTCTCGGTGTTGAGCACCAGGATGCGGTGGGCGACCTCCGGCTCCGGCACCACCAGCACCAGCACCGATTTCGCGCCCAGACTCTTGAGCGCCGCGAGCCGATGGTGCCCGTTGGGGGTGTGATAGGCACCGTCCTCATCCCGCACGACCACGATCGGATCCACGTAGCGTCCCAGCTTCTCCATCGCCGCCGCCAGCCGGGCGACGTGGGGCTTGGAGAGGTCCCGCTGGTAGGGCGTCGGCTCGACCCGATCCACCGGCAGCGCGGCAATGAGCTGCCAGAGCCCGGCCAGCGGCTCCCGGTAGGGCCCGATGACGGCGCCACCGTCGGCCTCGATCGCCTCCATGAGGCGCATCACCGCGGCGGGCGGAACTCCGGCTCCCACCTGGCGCGCGGTCAGGCCCCGCGGCTCCGGCGCCGCCTTGACCCGCTTCTTCCGCGGCTTCTTCTCGCCTGGCTCAGCTGCCATGATGTCGCTCCCCGGTTGCGCGGCTCGCGAGTGGCATGCCGCCATCCGACTCCTCCAGGAGACGGCGCTGCTCCAGCACTCTGGGCCAGGCGGCGTCCTGCAATCGCGAGAGCTCGGTCGAGAATCCCGGCGCCTTGCGCACCCGGTCGAAGACGCCCGACTGGACGATGCGCTGGTCGACGCCCACCGGAGAGCGACTGAACGCGAGGCGCAAATAGCGCAGCGACTCCGTCGCGTTGCCCACCCAGGCGTAAAACGTGGCG
Source organism: Gemmatimonadales bacterium (assembly GCA_036006105.1). GTDB lineage: Bacteria > Gemmatimonadota > Gemmatimonadetes > Gemmatimonadales > GWC2-71-9 > JABFSM01. Next base: position 43,671 of record DASYPZ010000009.1, read on the forward strand.
AGCTCCTGGGCAGGCAGGACATCGGAGTACACCGCGTCGGTCTCCCCGTCCAGGTCGGCCACCCGGCGGAGGGAGTCCACCATGGCGCGGGACTCCTGGTCCCGTCCCGCGGCCTGGAGACACATCGCCTTCACGCCGGCATAGGGCGCCAGCTCCATCCCGGCGCACTGGGTGCCGCGGTCCTCGAGCAGCATCGCGAGCGCCTCCACCTGGCGGGCGCGCCGCAGGGTCGGCTCCATTTCGGTGGCCCGCCTGGCTTCCAGCTCGGCCATGGCATACCGGCGGGCACCCAGCGCCGCAAGCGCGTAGGTCAGGTGGCGCGCCGAGGAGAATGGGTCGAGCTCGAGGGCGCGCCGCGATTCCACCAGTGACAGGTCGGTCTTGCCTTCCCGGAGCAGCATCAGCGCGTGCCATCCCGCCACGTCGGCCTCGGCGGGGCGCATTCCCTGGGCCCGCTCGAAGTCGGCGCGGACCGTCGCGAGCGGCGCAAAGGCGAGGTACTCGATATATGCCCGGAAGGCGACCGGATCGCCGCGATCCGGCTCGAGCCGCATGGCCCGCTCGGCCAGCGCGAGCGCACGGGCGGCTGTCGGATAGCTGGGCAAGGTGGTGCGGTACCCGTAGCTGAGCTGGAGCGCGAGCGCCGTCGACAGACGGCCGACCGCTCCGGCATGGCTGGAGTCGAGGCGAATGGCGTTTTCGAACCGGCGGACCGCCTCGCTCACGCCCTCGGGAGTACGGCGCCGGAGCGCCCGCTGCCCCGCCAGGTACTCCCCGTGCGCCCCCTCGAGCCGTGCCCGTGCCGCATGGGCTTCGACCGGCAGGCGGGCGCCCTCGCCCAGCAGCGTATGGGTCACCCGGGAGACTACGTCGTCATCGATGTCGCCGAAGTTGGCGGAGTCTGGAGTGTACCGGGTGACCCACAGCTGAGCCTGGGTGGCCGCGTTGATGAGCTGGACGCTCACTTCGGTCCCGCGGTTGCTCCGACTCGGCACGAAGAGGATGAAATTCTCCACGCCAAGTGCCTGTCCCATGTCCTTGAGCGGCGGAGCCGTCGAACCGCGCCGGAGCAGCGCGCCGACCGAGAGATAATTGACGACCTTGAGGCCTTCCACCCGGCTCAGGTCGTTGCTGATGTGGTCCACCAGATCGGCGAGGATAACGGCCACCGCGCTGTCGGGCCGAAAGTACTCGGGAGGCAGTACGGCCACCGAGGCGGTGCCCGCCCTGAACGACGCGGCGGCATCGCGGCTCCGGGATCCCCAGAGCAGCAGAGCCACCACGACGAATACCACGGCGAGTCCGGCCGCGAGCCAGCGGGTCCGGTTTCCGTTCCGCCGGTCCGCCATTCGACGGGGGACGGGATACGTGCCGCTCGGCAGCGTTTCCAGCGCCGCCAGCAGCTGAGGGGCGCTCTGGTAGCGGTCCTCGGGGCGCTTTTCCAGACAGCGCATGACGATCGCGGCGAGCAGGGGCGGCGCGTCGGGGAGCAGCTCCAGGAGCGGTACCGGCGTCCGCGCCGCCTGCGCGATCAACAGCTGCTGAATCGAGTTTCCCTCGAACGGGCGTCGGCCGGTGAGCAGCTCGTAGGCGAGGACGCCTACGGCATAGATATCGGCCCGATGGTCCAGGTCCTGTTCGCCGGTTGCCTGCTCCGGCGCCATGTAGGCCGGGGTGCCCAGCGCCACCCCACCCCCGGTCACCAACCCGTCGGAGCCCTCGCGGCGCAGCGCCTTGGACACCCCGAAGTCCGTCACCATCGCGCTCTTGCCGGCGATGAAAATATTGTCGGGCTTGATGTCGCGGTGCACGATCCCCTGGTCGTGGGCGTGCGCCAGGGCGTCCGCCACGTCGAGGAGAATGCGGCGCACTTCCTCCGCCGGAACCGCGCCGTCCCGCTCGAGCCGAGCCCGGAGCGTTTCACCCCGGATGTACGGCATGGTGTAGTAGGGACCTCGAGTGCCCCCGGAATATTCGATGACCCCCGCGGACAGTACCGGCACGATGTGGGGATGCTGCAGCCGGGCCGCGTGCTGGATCTCGGCCCGAAAGCGCTCCACACTCAGGCCGGCCATGAGATCCGGAGGGAGCAGTTTCACGACGACTTCGCGCTGGAGCAGTGCCTCTTCGGCCACGAATACGCGCGACATGCCCCCGGCGGTCAGCTCACGGATCACCCGGAAGCCGGCCCCAAGAGTGGCCTGCAACTCGGAGCGAAGATCAGTCTGGACTGGAACGGGAATCGCCGCCGGCAAGGAGTGAATGGCGAAACTTACGAGGCGGCGTGGGGGGCCGCCAGCAGCCTCGCCGGCTCAGTGAACCTCGACGCGGTACGCAGCGGTTTCCACCCGTCCATGCCGCCGGACCTGGACCCAGATCCGGTACCGGCCGGGTTCGGGAAAGGCGTAGGGGAAGGTCGAGCGGCCTTCGAACATCGGCTGGTGTCCGTCGTGCGCCCCCAGCGCGCCGGACTCGGTCAGGCGCCGCCCCAGGGCGCCCCACGCAGTGTCCGCAGGGCCCCGCTCCCGGAGAGCCACCGCCGCCGCCGCCGACACCGTGCCCATCGGGTGCAGGTGGACATAGACCTTGCCATCCTCGCGCATGACCACCGCGTGTCCGCTCATGCCCAGGTACGGCTCGACGGAGCCGATCGAGCCGTCCGGCTCCCGCACCGCAAAGGTGAGCGCGGCATCCTGCCCGGCCGCGAGCGAGGGGGGTCGGTGCTCCCAGACCAGCGAGGCGCCGCCGCTGAGCGGCGCGACGCTGTCCACCGGTGCGCCGACCAGCCAGGCGTCGTCGGGATCGAGCGGCTCCGGCGAGCCGGGTGCCGGCAGATCCACCAGCGCCACGAGCGTCCGGGCAAATCCGCTTTCGTGGGTGACATCGGCGAAGAGCCGATAATGTCCCGCCGGCAGCGGCGGCAACGGCGATTCGAAGGCCGAGGAGTCGGTGGAGACGGGATGCAGGTGGGCAAAGGCATCGGCGTCATCCGCACGGATCACAAACAGATGCATCAGCTTTCCGTGATCGGGAATCAGCGGCGTGGCGGCGCGCTGTCGCCACCCCAGCCCCCGCCACACCGAATCCACGATGGAGAACCGAAGCCGGGGCCCATCGGCTCCAGCCACGACCTCCGCCTTCGATTCCCAGCGACGGTCGAGACTTCGCCGGTACTCGCGGTCCACCGCGTTCCACCACCGCTTGCCCCCGCCCAGAAGCAGCACCAAGAGCAGCCCGCCCACGATCATCGCGACCCGGCCCCGGACTCGCATGCGGCGGTCCGGCATTTCTCCCGGCGGGAGCACGCTCTCCCGGGCCGCGGCGCCGATGATGGTGATCGCGCCGGCCACCAGAATCAGGCCGAGCCCGCCCAGGATCCAGCCGAATCGCCGGTCCATGGAGAGGACCCGGGTGGCCACGGCGGACACCGGGACCATGGCGGTGCCGGTGCCGCGGTCACCGGCTACGGTGACCCGCACACTGTAGGAGCCGGGCGCCATGATCCAGAGCGGC
>DASYPZ010000010.1:0-3850 GCA_036006105.1 Gemmatimonadales bacterium
CCGGCCACGGTCGCGGAGTGTGGCACGGCGGGAGCGACAACTCGAAACGTTGACCCCACAGAGCCGCCCTCCTAGCTTTCGGTTGGCGGCCTCAGGTCCCTGCGCGGACGGACGCGGGCCGGGCCACACAACGAGGGCGCAATGAGCACGGTAGACGAGCAGACCAATGCAAGCGGCATTCAGATCACCCTGACCTCCAGGGCGGTCGATGAAGTGCTGAAGTTCATGGATGCGGAGAAAGTGGCCCCCGACGCCGGCGGCCTCCGGGTCAGCGTGCTTCCCGGCGGGTGCTCCGGATTCAAGTACAGCCTCAACATCGAAGAGCACCCTCTGGAAGACGATCATGTGCTTCCCGCGGATCGGGTCCGCATCTTCGTCGATGGATTCAGCCTGCAGTACCTGAACGGGGTCACCGTGGACTACGTGACCTCCATGCAGGGTTCCGGGTTCACCTTCAGCAACCCGAACGCAACCGGCGGGTGCGGGTGCGGTACCAGCTTCACCGCCTAGGTCGCTACCGCCGAAACTGTCTCGAGGCCCGCCGGAATCCCTCCCGCGGGCCTTCGCTTTAGGAATCCCTGCTCCTCACCGCCACCGACAGGGGCCCCCACATCTCCGGTATCGATCTCGCTGTCATCATCGTCTACTTCGTGCTGACGCTCGGTGTGGGCCTGTGGGTCACCCGATCCCAACGCACGGCGGGCGATTATTTCCTGGGCGCGCGCGACCTGCCCGCCTGGGCGGTGCTCCTCTCGGTGGTCGCGACCGAAACGTCCGCGCTCACCGTCATCTCGATCCCCGGTGTCGGGGCCCGCGGCGATCTCACCTTCCTGCAGCTCCCGCTCGGCTACCTGATCGGACGTCTGTTCGTGGCCCGGTGGCTTTTGCCAGGTTACTTCCGGGGGGAACAGGAGACCGCCTACACCCGTCTGGAGACCCGGTTCGGTCCGACCACCAGGCGCTGGCTCTCCACCTGCTTCCTGATCACCCGATTCATGGGGGACGCGGTGCGGGTCTTCGCCGGTGCGATCCCGCTGGCGCTGGTCACCGGCTGGAGCGTGCCCGGCTCGATCATCGCGATGGGGATCGTCACCCTCATCTACACGTACCTCGGCGGTCTCAAGGCCGTGGTGTGGGCCGACGTGATCCAGCTCTGTGTCTATGTGGCGGGCGGCATCGGGGCCCTGATCATCGCGATGCAGCTCGCGGGTGGGCCGGCCGCCATGATCGCGCAGGCCGGCCTGGCGGGCAAACTTCGGATCATCAATCCTTCGATCAATTTCACGGCGACCTACACCCTGCTCGGTGGAGTGCTGGGCGGCGCGCTGCTTTCGGCCGCGTCCCACGGAACCGATCACCTCATCGTGCAGCGCCTGCTGGCCACGCGGTCGCTCAAGGACGCCCAGCGCGCCCTGATCGGCTCCGGCGTGGTAGTGATTCTGCAATTCTCGCTGTTCCTGATGGTGGGCGTGGCGATCTGGGCGGCCGGCCTGGCCCCGACCTCGCTGCCCGGAGATCAGGTCTTCCCCCGGTTTATCGTCGAGCATCTGCCGGTCGGGCTGGCCGGCCTGGTGATCGCGGGGATCCTCGCCGCCGCGATGAGCACCCACAGCTCCGCTATCAACGCGATGGCCTCGTCGCTGACCCACGATCTCTACGCCAACATCACCGGCCGGCGTGATCCGGAACACCTGCTTCGAGTCGGACGGCTCTTCTCCGCCGTCTGGGGCGTCGGGCTGGTCCTCGGAGCGCTCGGCTTCCACGCCTATGCCAGTGGCACCGATACCCCGGTGGTCGTGCTGGCACTCTCCATTGCGTCGGTCACCTACGGTGCCCTGCTGGGCACCTACATTCTCGCCGGCCGCTGGCCTCGCGCCAGGGGACGGGATGTCATCACCGCGACGGTGGTCACGATTGTGATCATGCTGTTCGTGGTCTTTGCCGCGCGGCTCGCTACCCTGCCCGCGATGGCATGGCTGGCTCCAGTGGGACGGCTGGCCTGGCCATGGTACGTTCCGCTGGGGACCGCGCTGACGCTGGGCGTGGGGATCGCATCCAGCTTGACTGGATCCAGGGAGGCGACAGCATGAGCATTTACATCGGCGTGGATGCCGGGGGTACCAAGACCGCCGTCGCGGTCGCCAACGGAGACCGGATCATCTCCCGGGCCACCGGCGGCCCGGGCGCGGTCCGTCCGGGCCGGGCGCTCCAGGCCGCCAGTCGCATCACCGCCGCGGTCCGGCGCGCCCTGACCGATGCAGGCTTGCTCCATGGAGACGTGCTGGTGGTCGGGGCCGCCGGCGTGGGACGGGATCCGGAACGCACCGAGCTCCGCGAATTTCTCCGCGGTGAACGCCTGGCCGAGCGGGTCATCGTCACCGGCGACCTGGACATCGCCCTCGAGGCGGCCTTCGGGGCCAAGCCGGGCATCGTCCTGGTTTCCGGAACCGGGAGCGTGGCGGTGGCCAGAGCGCCGAACGGCGCCCTGCACCGGCGCGGCGGCTATGGGTGGCAAATGGGAGACGAGGGCAGCAGCTACGCCATCGGCCGGGCGGCGTTGCTGGCCGTCGGTCAGGCCCGGGACGGGCGCGGCGCCGAAACCTTGCTCAGCGAGCTCGTGCTCTCCAAGGGACCGGTACGGGAGTTTGACGAGCTGGTCCGCTGGAGCACGACGGCGGAGCTCGGCGAGGTCGCCGCGTTGGCCATACTGGTATTCGAAGCCGCAGACCGGAACGACGCGGTCGCGAGCGCGATCGTCAGCGAGGCCGCATCCAGCCTGCTCGGCCTGGTGACTTCCTTGGTGGGCCATTACGGAAAGACCGGCCCGATTCCGGTCGCGCTGGCCGGCGGCAATCTCGCCGCCGGCCGTACCCTGCGGGCCCCCGTATTGGCGCTGCTCAAGAAGGCGCCACGGCTCTCGGCCAGAGATGAGGCGCTCGAGCCCGCGGAAGGCGCGCTGGCCCTGGCGCGTCAGCCTGCTTCGTCACCGTCGATTTCCTGATAATCTCCGAAGCCCCTGGATGTCATCTCCAGGGAACTATTTCGCGGCGGCCTTGTCGCGGAGTCCCAGGCGGCTGTGTGCCATGCCATAGAAGAAGTAGATGACCAGACCAACAACCAGCCAGAGACCAAACCGGATCCAGGTGACCCTGGGAAGCTGCAACATGAGGTAGAGACAGGCGGCAACGGATATGAGCGGGGTGAACGGGACCCCGGGCACCCGGAACGGCCGGTGCCGCCCCGGCTCCTGCTTGCGAAGCAGAATGACGCCAATCGAGACCAGCACGAAGGCGAACAGGGTCCCGATATTGGTGAGGTCGACCACCTCCGCAATATTCGCGAAAGCGGAGAAGGTGGCCACGAAGATGCCGGTAAGGATGGTTCCGATGTAGGGCGTCTTGAATCTCGGATGCACCTTCGAAAAGACCGGAGGCAGCAAGCCGTCCCGCGCCATCGAGAAGAAGATGCGCGGCTGCCCCAGCTGGAACACCAGGAGCACGCTCCCCATCGCGATCACGGCGCCCAGCGCCACAATGAACCGGGATGCATTGATCAGTGCCGGTGGCCCGTGCGCCTGGGCCAGCGCCGTGATCATCGGCTCCGGAGTCCCGAGTGTCTTCCAGGGCGCGATGCCGGTCATCACCAGCGACAGGGCGATGTAGAGAACCGTGCACACCACAAGGCTCATGATGATCCCGAAGGGCATGTCCTTCCCGGGATCCTTGGCTTCCTCCGATGCGGTCGAGACCGCGTCGAAACCGATGTAGCTGAAGAAGATGATTGCCGCACCGGCACTGATGCCGGCAAAGCCGTTGGGGGCAAAGCCCCCCAGCGCAGGGTTGTTCCAGTT
>DASYPZ010000011.1:0-1746 GCA_036006105.1 Gemmatimonadales bacterium
GCCGCGGTGGGTCGAGGGCGCGGCCGCGGGGGCCGGTGCCGCCGTGCCCGCAATCGCCGTTGCGGCTGCCATCGCGCTGATCCCCGCCAGTTGGCGTCGGACCGGTGCTGCCCGCGATCGCCGGGTTCGCTGGATGGCCTACCTGCTCCTCGGCTTCGCCGCCGCGGCCACGATCGGCCCGTGGCTCGTTCTGGTCCTTGCCGGCTGCGGGATCGTGGAGGTGGCCGCGGGGGCCCGTGGCGAGCGAACGACGTCGCGGCTGAGCGGGTTCGCCCCGGCGTTGATCGTCCATGCGTCATCAGTCGGCGGGCTCGGCGCCCTGGTGTGGGTGGCGTTCAAGGTGGGCGCGCTGTCATACGGCGGGGGGTTCGTGATCATCCCCCTCATGCAGCAGGACGCCGTCAACACCTATCACTGGATGACGGGCGGCCAGTTCCTGAGTGCGGTCGCTCTCGGCCAGATCACGCCCGGACCGGTGGTACAGACGGTCGGGGTGGTCGGCTACGCGGCGGCGGGGATCGGGGGCGGCCTCCTGGCCTCGCTCGTCGCGTTCGGTCCGTCGTTCGCCTTCGTCCTCATCGGCGCGCCACACTTCGAGCGGCTCCGTGCCAACGCCGGAGTTCAGCATTTCCTCACCGGTGCGGGGGCAGCCGCCATCGGCGCCATCGCCGGCTCGGCCATCGGCCTCGGCCTCCAGCTCGAACATCTCTGGCAAGTGGGCGTGCTCGCACTGGCCACGGCCTGGCTGCTGGGGCTCCATCGCGGAGTGGTGAGCGCCCTCCTCATTGCCGCCGTGCTCGGTGTGGTGGCGGCGTGGACCGGCGCCCCGATCGGGGGATGACCGCCGCTCCCCGGTGCTTTCTCCTTCCTGATCGGTGAAAACCTCGTTGTTGCCTTCCGGCCGATTCTGTCGCACCATGGCGGCACGGGAGAAAGGAGGTGGTCCAACTTGCATAAACGGCAGGAGACCCCCGAGGTGACTGGCTGCTGAGCCATCCCTCGCGGGCAGGGGCCACCGCCCCGCCCGTCCGCCGGGAGACCGGCAGAATCCAACCAGCTCACCGATCTCACGATGCTCCGGTTGGTCTACCGGACGAAGCCTCGCAACAGGCCGAAGTGCTCGTGAGCGATGGTCACCGAATGGGCCGGGCCCAGCGTGGGCCCGGCCCATTCATGTGGCGTTGAGTGGTCCCCGAACGGCCCGTTTGAGGCGCCCTCGGCAGGACTCGAACCTGCGCACCCGGCTCCGGAGGCCGGCGCTCTATCCGCTGAGCTACGAGGGCGTGCGGTCCCGAGTCTAGCAACGCTCTCTGGCCGGAGGGTCCGGTGTGCTGGTCCGGGTGAAACCCTTCGCTATCCTGCGCACATGGAGAGTGAGGCCAAGCCGCGGATCCTGATCGTCGAAGACGATGCGGTCATCACACGTCTGCTCCAGATCAACTTCCGGGTGGAGGGGTTCGAGGTCGATTCGGCGTCCGGGTGGGAGGAAGCCTCCCGGCAGGTTGCCGGGCAGGTCCCTGACCTGGTCATCCTCGACGTCATGATGCCGCGGGTCGACGGCTTCGAGATCCTCCGCCGGTTGAAGGGGATGCCGGCCATGCGGGACGTCCCGTGCATCTTCCTGTCCGCTCGGGCACAGGACGAGGACCGGGCCCGCGGCTACGCTCTCGGCGTGGAGGAGTACGTCACGAAGCCATTCGACCCGTCGCATCTGGTCGAGATCGTCCGTCGAGCGCTCGCCCGCAA
>DASYPZ010000012.1:0-3387 GCA_036006105.1 Gemmatimonadales bacterium
GGCGGATTCGAGCTCCGCGGCTGGGTGACCGACCGGGCGGCCCGCGCCCGGGCCTCCCGGCTGGCTCTGGCGGCCTCGGGAGGACTCCCGATCGTGAACCGACTGCTGGTGCGGGGAGAAGACGACGCGCATGCCGGGCTCACGCTGGACGATGAGCCACGCTCGGCATGATCCCTGATACCGCGCTCCCGCCTCAGTACGATCCGACCGGCCTCGAAGACCAGCTCTACCGTCAGTGGGAGCGCCGCGCGTTGTTCGAGCCGCGCTCGGACCTGGCCGCGGCGTCGGACCCGGCGGCCCGACCCTACGTCATCATGATGCCCCCGCCCAACGTCACCGCCCAGCTCCACATGGGTCATGGGCTCAACCTGTCGATCCAGGACGTGCTGGTTCGTTTCGAGCGGATGCGGGGCCGGGACACCCTCTGGCTGCCGGGGACCGACCACGCGGGCATCGCCACTCAGAATGTGGTCGAAAAAATCCTCGCCAAGGAAGGCAAGACCCGATTCGATCTCGGGCGCGAGATGTTTGTGCGGCGGGTCTGGCAGCACGTGGAGGAGACCGGCGGCGCCATCCTGAACCAGATCCGCGCGCTGGGCGCGAGCTGTGACTGGCACCGGACCTACTTCACCCTCGACGAGGACCTCTCGCGCGCGGTGCGCGAGGTGTTTGTTTCTCTCTACGAGCGCTCGCTGATCTACCGCGGGAAGTACATCATCAACTGGTGCCCCCGCTGCCTGACCGCGCTGTCCAACGAGGAAGCCGAGAAGACCGAGACCGAAGGCAAGCTCTGGCACTTTCGCTATCCGCTGGAAGACGGCGGCCACATCACCATCGCGACCACGCGGCCCGAAACCATCCTGGGCGACACCGGTATCGCCGTGCACCCCGACGATCCCAGGTATCACGCCCTGATCGGCAAGTACGCGGTGCTCCCGCTGGTGGGCCGGCGGATTCCGATCGTGGGCGACGACGCGGTGGATCCCGCCTTCGGCTCGGGCGCGGTGAAGGTCACCCCGGCTCACGACCCCACCGACTTCGAAATCGGCAAGCGGCACGACCTGCCGGCGCTCGACGTCATGACCGGCGATGCCCGCATGAGCGATGCGGTGCCGGAGCAGTTCCGCGGGCTGGACCGCTTCGTCGCCCGCAAGCGGGTGGTCGCGGAATTCGACGCGCTCGGCCTCCTGGACAAGGTCGAGAATCATCGCCACGCGGTGGGCCGCTGCTATCGCTGCGATACCGTGGTCGAGCCGCGCCTGTCGGATCAATGGTTCGTCCGGATGAAGCCCCTGGCCGCCCCGGCGCTCAAGGCCTATCAGGACGGACGCCTCCGCTTCATCCCCGAGCATCGTGGAGCCGAGTACGCCCAGTGGATGGAGAACATCCGCGACTGGTGCATCTCGCGGCAGCTCTGGTGGGGACACCGGATTCCGGTGTGGTACTGCCAATCCGACGCCTGCAAGGTCATCTCGGCGAGCCGCACCGACCTGGTCGCCTGTCCGGCATGCAATGGCCCGGTGCGCCAGGACGAGGACGTGCTCGATACCTGGTTCTCCTCCCAGCTGGTGCCCTTCTCCAGCCTGGGATGGCCCGACACCAGCGACGAGCTGGCGCGGTTCTATCCCGGCGACACCCTGGTCACCGCACCCGAGATCCTGTTCTTCTGGGTGGCCCGGATGGTGATGGCGGGCCTCGAATTCATGAAGGACATCCCCTTCCGCACCGTGTACCTCACCGGGACGGTCCGGGACACCAAGCATCGCAAGATGTCGAAGTCCCTGGGCAACGGGATCGATCCTCTGGATGTGGTGCGCAAGTACGGCGCCGATGCCCTGCGATACGCCGTGGTCTCGGGGCTGTCCGTCGGCACCGATCTCATCCTCGATCCCGATGATCTGGAGACCTCGTTCGGCCCCGGGCGCAACTTTGCCAACAAACTCTGGAACGTGGGTCGCCTGCTCCTCTCGCATCTCGACGGGCCGGTGCGGCCACTGGCCGGCCGCCATCAGGACGTGATCCGGAAGGACGAGCTGAGCCTGGCCGATCGATGGATCATCGCCCGCTGCGACGAAACGGTCCGGGTGGCGACCGCCGCCTACGAGCGTTTCCGGCTCAACGACGCCGCGCTCGCGGTCCACCGGTTTCTCTGGAGCGATCTGGCCGACTGGTATATCGAGGTGATCAAGCCCCGCCTCTACGGTGAGCAGCCCGGCGGCGACGTGGCGCGGGCGGTGGCCACCCAGACGTTCGACGTGGCGCTGCGCCTCCTCCATCCGGTCATGCCGTTCGTGACCGAGGCGCTGTGGCAGCGGCTTCCCGGGCACAGCGAGGAGGATTCCATCTCGGTGGCGCCGTGGCCACCCGAGGATCGCCGCGCCGCCGATGCCGCCGCCTTGCGCCGATTCGGATCGCTGCAGGAGCTGGTCGGCGCCATTCGGTCGATTCGGGCTGAATACGCGGTGCAGCCGGGTCACACGGTGCGGGCCCGGATCGCGACGCCCAGTCCCGACATTGTCGCCGTCCTCCGGGAAGATGCCTCCATCGTCTCCCGGCTCGCCAAGCTCTCGGCGCTGGAGACCGGCGGTGCCGACGCCCCCGAGGGGGCCGCGCATGCCATCCTCCCCGACGCCACCGCGGTGAGCGTCCCCCTGGGCGACCTGGTCGACATTCAGAAGGAATGTGCCCGCCTGGGTGTGGAGCTGGAGCGCCTGAACGGCGCGATCCGGACCCAGGAGGGGAAACTGGGCAATCAGCAGTTTACGTCCCGGGCGCCGCAGGAGGTCGTGGAGCGGGAGCGGGAAAAGCTCGCGACCTGGCGCGAGCAAGCCGGTGTCCTCAGCGAAAAGCGGCGTCGGCTCGGCTGCCCGGTGTGAAGCCGGTTCGCATCGTACTTCTGGTCGTCGCCGCCGGGTGCGCCCGCATCGTGGCGCCACCCGGCGGACCCACCGACCGCGTTCCACCGGTATTGCTCTCGACCCGTCCTGATTCGCTGGAATCGCTCCCCGACTTCAAGGGCGACGTCGAGTTCCGGTTCAACGAGGTGGTCTCTGAGGGCGGGACCCCCAATTTCGGGCTCGGCACCGGCGATCTCGAAAAACTGGTGCTGGTGTCGCCGTCCTACCGGGTCCCGGTGGTCCACTGGAAGCGGGATCGTATCACGGTGCATCCGCGCGAGGGCTGGCGCCCCAACGAGGTCTATCGGGTGGAGCTGCTCCCCGGGCTGGCGGACCTGTCCAACAACCGGAGCAAGAACGGCCGGGTCATCAATTTCACCACCGGCGCCGCCCTGCCCACCACCACGCTGCATGGCCTGGTGGTCGACTGGGCCACCCTGCACCCGCTCCGGAACGCTCTGGTCCAGGCCATCCATCTCCCCGACAGCTT
>DASYPZ010000013.1:0-13081 GCA_036006105.1 Gemmatimonadales bacterium
CTCCCCCTCGAGCCCGTACGATCCATGTACCAGGTCCCGGGCGTTCAGCTCGAGCAGCAGGCGATAGAGCTGACCCCGCTTGTCTTCGGCGGCGGGCGACTCCATGACCCGGACGCGGATGATCACGACCGGTGGCGCGTAGTTCACGATGAATTCCGCCCCGGTCTGGGTGCGGGCCCGCCACAACCCCGCCTCGAGCTCCGTTACTTCGACCGTGCCGCCCTCGACCCGGTCCAGAAACGATTGGATATCGTCACGCGTCAGCATCGCTGGTGCCATCTCCTGGCCGGCAAGGTTGATGCCGCCGGCCTGTGAAATCTACCTACCCGACGGACCGGGACGCCAAGCACCCGAGCTCGCGTCCTACCCGCGCTCGTCCGGCGGGGGCTTGGCCTGTCCCTGGGTCAACATCCGCTCGGCGAAGTCGAGGCGCTCCTCCAGCTGCACCCGCTCGCCTTCCAACTCCTGAATCCGGTCTTCCAGCGCCGCGACCCGCTCGGCCGTCATCTCACCGGTGGTGAGACCCTCGGGCTGCTCGCTTTTTCGGGGCCCCGCGATCCGGCGCCCGATCGCCTGACCGATCGGCCCGAAGAAGAGTCCCAGAAAGCCGAAACCCACCGCCAGCCACATGGCGAACTCACCCGGCTCTCCCATTCGCAGCATCATCGCTGGTCGTCCTGCGGCCCCATCACCTTGAGCGCCGGCGGGGACTGCGCCAGCAACCGCTCGGCAAAATCGAGCCGCTCGGCCAGGTCGGCCACGTGCGCCTGCCCGGCTTCGAGATCGGCGACCCGCTGCTCCAGCTCGGCGATCCGCTCCGCCTCCATTTCGCCGGTAGTGAGACCGGCGCGGGCACTCGACCGGAGCGCGATGGCCCGGCGCACGGCCAGCACGATCAGCGACGCACCGGTGATCACGGGGAACATCTCCTCCGGTCCGTGCGACATGTCCACCCAGACCATGAGCGTGACGGTCACCCCGACCTGGATGAGCACGTCGAACCAGTCGAGACCCAGGTTCCGCTTGAACCAGCTCACCTGGGTCCCTCCTTCAGGCGCTCCGGCGGCGTTGCCAGCATGCGCTCGGCAAAGTCGAGTCGCTCCTCCAGCTCGCCCATCCGGATCCGATCCTGCTCCATTTCGGCCAGGCGGTGCTCGAGCTCCTCGATCCGCTCCGACAGGGCCGGGTCGAGGCCCGCCTTGCCCTCGATGCGCCGGGCAATCGCCTTGCCGATGGCACCCCGAAAAATCAGCACCATGCTCACGAAGAAGGTCATCGCGGCGATGGTGGGCGCGACATCATTGGGGTTCATCAAGACCTTCCACCGCGGGGAAGCAGGTCCTGATCCTTCCGCTGGGCCAGCAGCCGCTCGGTGAATTCGATCCGTTCTTCGAGCTCGGCTACCCGGTTCCGCAGCGAGTCCACCTCGCCCAGCTGGTCCCGCATCTGCTCGAGATCGGCATGAATCTGCGGATCTCCGACTTTGCCTTCGAGCTTACGGGCCCAGGCGCGGGCGATCGGCCCGAGCACCTTGACCGCGATGATGACCACTCCAATCAGCACGAGGGTCATCATGACCATCTCGGTGACCCGGTCCACCATGAACGTCGGATCAACCCCCGACGGTACCGGTGTAGGAGGCAGGGGGGCAACCTGAAGGAGCATCATGACGCGTGGCCTCCTTCCTTGAACTCGCCGGCGGCCTGCTTCTGGGACAGGAGCCGCTCGGTAAAGTCGACCCGCTCCTGCAGCTCTCCCACATCGTGCCGCAACTGCTCGAGCTCGTTCAGCACCTCGGGCTCGGTTCCGCCCGCGCCCAGGGGCTGGGCTCCGTGCCGGATCCGGTCGGCCAGCGCCTTGCCCACCGGGCTGATGGCCAGCAGGAACAGGGTGCCGCCCCCGAAAATGAACGTGATGGCGAGAACGCCCTCGATATCCATGGGCCGTCTACCGGTGGTCGAGCCGAGGCCCGGCGGGCAACTGCTCGGAGTCCCGCTGCTGGTTGGCGATGAGCCGTTCGGAAAAATCGACCCGCTCCTCCAGCTCGCTGATCCGGGCTTCGAGGGTTTCGACACTGGCGAGCCGGGCGTGAATCGCCTCCAGCTCGTCGAGAGCCGGCCCCTCGGACGAGCCGCCGAATCGTCGCTTCAGGATGGACACCACGGTCACTCCCGCATAGGTGCCCACTCCAAGACCGATGAGACCGCCGACGAACACCAGCATTTTGACGACGTCATCCATGAGTGCGTGCCTCGTCTTTTCCGCGGGCCAGCAGTCGTTCGGTGAAGTCGATCCGCTCTTCCCCTTCGGCCAGTCGCTGTTCCAGATGGCTGACCTGCTCCCGGAGCTCCATGACTTCCTCGCGCAGCTCCTGGTCCCCGGCACCGGCGCGCCCGCTGATGCGCCGCGCGAGGGCCTGCCCGAGGTGGCTCTGGGCCACTTTGACGATCACCAGCCCGATGACCACCATGCTGACGATTCCGGTCAGCATCCCCATGATGGGGATCACATCGATCGGGAGGTTCGGGGGAACTTGCACTCAGCCTTCCCGCTTTCCGGCCGCGAGCTGCCGCTCGGTAAAGTCCAGGCGCTCCTGGGTCTCCATCAATTCGACGCGCAACGCGTCGACCTCGGACCGCAGCTCCCTGACCTCGCCTTCGAGCAGCGCGCCCGGGTCCGCTTCACCCCCGATGCGCCGCGCCAGGGCCTTGCCGATCACGGTGCGTGAGAGCGCCACCATCCCGACGAAAAAGACCGCCAGTACGGGAATGAGCACCCCCAAGGCCTGCTTATCCATCCCACCTCCCGCGCCGGTGCGAGCCGAATGATCCGTTGCAAATGGGTTTCAGGCCCTGTACGGAACAATCGCTAGAGATGTTTCATCACGCAACGTCTGGTTATCCGGCGACGGCGACCGCCCGAATTTCGGTCAATCGAATGGCAATTTCGATGTCGTCCCCGCCCGGGGGCCGGAGGAAGACCTCCAGGGCGCCGGGATCGGTGTCCACCGAGGTTGGGATGCCCACGACCTCCTGGTCATCCGTGGTGGTGATCCGGACCATCTGATCGTGACCGCCGGCATAGTCGAGCAGCTCCACGATGGCTTCGTAGGTCACAGCCGCCTCGCGGTTGGTGGGATGCCTGAATGTACCGCCGCGCGCTCAGGGGGTGAGGGCCGCATGCGCCCCACCCAGCAGGCTTTCGGTCAGAAAGTCGGTGAGCAGGGTACGAAGATGCACCGTGGTGTTGCCACCCGAGATGCTGTGGGTCCGGTTAGGGTACTCCATGAAACGGAACGGCTTGTTTGCCGCGACCAGGGCATTGATCAGGGACTCGGTGTTCTGGTAGTGCACGTTGTCGTCGCCGGAGCCGTGCACCAGCAACAATTTTCCCTTCATCTGACCGACGTAGCTGAGCGGCGAGCCTGCGTTGTACCCCGCCACATTGTCCTTCGGCAGTCCGTTGAAGCGTTCGGTGTAGATGTTGTCGTAGAAGGTCCAGTGGGTCACCGGCGCGACCGCCACGGCGGTGCTGAACACATCGGGCGCCTGGAACAGGCCGTTCAGGCTCATGAATCCGCCGTAGCTCCAGCCCCAGATCGCCATGCGCGCCGGATCGATGTAGCTGCGTTCCTTCGCGAGCGCCGAGGCGGCGGCGGCTTGATCATGGGTCTCGATGACGCCGAGGCGACCGTAAATAATCTTGCGCCAGGCCCGGCCCCGGGCACCGGTCCCCCGATTGTCCACGCTGGCGACGATGATCCCCTGCTGAGCCAGCAGGGCATGCCAGAGATACGTCGTGCCGCCCCAGGCATCGGTGACCGTCTGGGACCCCGGACCACCATACACGTGGAACACGATGGGGTACTTCCGGGCGGGATCGAAGCCGGGCGGCTTGATCATCCATCCGTTGAGCGAGACCCCCTCGCCGATGTCCACCTGGAAGAATTCCGAGGGACTGCGGCTGAGGCGGGCGACCTGCTCCCGGACCGCGGCGTTGGCCACCAGGGTTCGCACCACGGTGTGGTCCGGCAGTCGCACCAGGTCCGTGACCGGGGGTACGCCGAAGCTCGAGTAGGTGTGAAACGCCCAGCGCGCGCCCGGAGCGATGTCATAGCTATGGGTGCCGGGCATCCCCGGGGGCGTAACCCGCTCGGGGGATCCGCTGCCGTCGAGCCGGGCTCGCCACAGGTAGCGTCGGGGCGGATCGTTGGGGGAGGCGATGTAGTAGAGCCAGCCGCTGCGCTCGTCGGTGCCCGACACGTCCAGCACGTCGTATGCGCCCGGGGTGATCAGCCGGGGTGCCCCGCCCGCGCGAGGCACCACGTAGACCTTGTTCCAGCCGTCGCGCTCGCTGGTCCAGGTCACCTGCTTGCCGCTCTCGAGCCAGACCGGCTTGTCCACCACTTCCACCCAGGCAGAATCGTGCTCGGTGAGGATGGGCCGAATGGCCCCGGTGCGCGCGTCGCCCAGCACCAGCTCATTGGTGTTCTGGAGCCGGTTGAGCCGCTCCACCACGACTTCGTCGCTGGAAGCCGCCCAATCCATCCGGGCGAGATAGTGATTGCGCGGGTCACCGGTGAAGGCGAGCCACCGGGTGGGTCCTCCGGCCGCGCTCACCACGCCGATCCGCGCCGCGGAATTCTCTTCACCCGCCTTGGGGTACTGGACCGGCACCATGGAGGAATAGAGTGAGTCGGTGGTGCGATAGAGCATGAAGTCCCGCACCTTGTCGGCGGTGAGCTGCCAATAGGCGATCCGGGTTCCGTCCGGGCTCCAGCGCCACCCGTCGTGCAGGCCCAGTTCTTCCTCGTAGACCCAGTCGAAGTTCCCGTTGATGACGGTTCGGCTGCCGTCGTTGGTGAGCCGGGTGATCCCGCCGCCCGCCAGGTCCTGGACGTAGAGATCGTTCTCGCGAACGAAACCCACCCGCGTTCCCGAGGGATCGAACTTGGCGTACATCAGCGTCGACGGCTTCGCCGGCCCGCCGAGCCGGGTCAGCTTCCCGGAGGTCCGGTCGAGGATCCAGTAGTCGCCCCGGGTATTGAGCCGCCAGACCCGCTGGGTGTTGGTGAAGACCAGGAGGCGCCGCTGGTCGGGAGACCAGGCGTAGTCATCGATGGTGAGGGGGACCGTCGCGCCGGCCGGGGTCAGCTGGCCGGCGGAGACGAGCACCTCGCGGCGGCCGGTGTCGGTGTCGTACTTGACGATATCCGTCCCCGCGCCGCCTTGTGCCGGTTCCAGCGTGGTGTAGGACGCGCCATCCCCGAGCCACCGCGCCGGACCGAATTTGGCGAGGGTAAAATCCGTCCCCTCGTAAATCCGCGGAACGGTCAGCTTGGCCGGATCGGTTTGCCGGGCCGCGAGCGGCGCAGTCAGCATGACCAGGGGAACGAAGGCCAGCGAGAGACGTGTCATGATCGGTGGGGGCAGGGAGGAGAAGGTGACCTCGTGAACAACATACTCTCGGGATGGGCCCTCCGCCGTGCCGTCAGGCCGAGCGTCCCGCCGCGAGGGCCCGGGCCAGGAACTCGGCGGTGTGACTCCCCTTGGCTCGCGCCACGTCCTCGGGAGTGCCCTGGGCGACCACCTTGCCTCCCTTGGCGCCGCCCTCCGGGCCGAGGTCGATGACCCAGTCGGCGGTCTTGATCACGTCGAGGTTGTGTTCGATGACGATCACGCTGTTGCCCTTGTCCACCAGCCGGTGGAGCACCTCGAGCAGCAACCGGACGTCTTCGAAATGGAGACCGGTCGTGGGCTCATCCAGGATGTACAGGGTCCGGCCCGTGTCCCGCTTGGCCAGCTCGGTGGCGAGCTTGACCCGCTGGGCCTCTCCGCCCGAGAGCGTGGTCGCGGACTGGCCCAGGTGGAGATAGCCGAGGCCGACGTCGTTCAGCAGCTCGAGCTTTTCCCGGATTCGGGTCTGCGCGCTGAAGAACTCCAGCGAATCGGCCACGGTCAGATCCAGCACCTCGGCGATGCTGCGCCCCTTGTAGCGCACTTCCATGGTCTCGCGGTTGTAGCGCCGGCCTTTGCACACTTCACACGGTACGTACACATCGGGCAGGAAATGCATTTCGATCTTGACTAGGCCGTCGCCTTCGCACGCCTCGCAGCGGCCGCCCTTCACGTTGAAGGAGAATCGGCCCGGACCATAGCCCCGCATCTTGGCCTCGGGCAGCTGGGCAAAGAGCTCCCGGATCGGCGCGAAGAGCCCGGTGTAGGTGGCTGGGTTGGAGCGCGGCGTCCGCCCGATCGGACTCTGGTCGATATCGATCACCTTGTCGATGTGCTCGATGCCCTCGATGCGGTCGTGCGCCCCGGGGACCACCCGCGCCCGATAGAAGTGCCGCGCGAGCGTGGCATACAGGAGGTCGGTGACCAGCGATGACTTGCCCGAGCCGGAGACACCGGTCACGGCGACGAACAGCTTGAGCGGCACTTCGATGGTCAGATTGCGCAGGTTGTTGGCGCGGGCCCCGACCACCCGGAGGCTCTTCTTCGGATCCCGGGCGCGACGCCCGCCGGGAACCGGAATCCGGAGCTCGCCCCGGAGATAGCGTGCCGTCAGCGAATCGGGGTGGGCCAGGATCTGGGCCACGGTGCCTTCGGCCACCACGTGCCCGCCGTGGTTGCCGGCCCGGGGTCCCAGGTCGATGACGTGATCGGCGGCGCGGATGGTGTCCTCGTCGTGCTCGACCACGATGACGGTGTTGCCCAGGTCGCGCAGCTCGCGCAGGGTGCGCAGGAGCCGTGCGTTGTCACGCTGGTGCAGGCCGATGCTCGGCTCGTCGAGAACGTAGAGCACCCCGACCAGCCGGGATCCGATCTGGGTCGCCAGCCGGATCCGCTGCGACTCTCCCCCCGAGAGCGTCCCGGCGCTCCGGCCCAGGGTGAGGTACTCGAGCCCGACATCCCGCAGAAAGACCAGCCGGTCGCGGATTTCCTTGAGGATCGGCCCGGCGATTTCGGGATCCACTCCCCGCGCGAGGCCGCGGCCGATCGGGATGCCATCGAAGAAGGCGACCGCGTCGTCCACCGCCATGTCCACCACGTCGCCGATACTCCGTCCGGCCAGCAGCACCGAGAGGCTCTCCGGCTTGAGCCGGCGGCCGCCGCAGGCCCGGCAGGGCATTTCGACCAGGAACTCCTCCAGCTGGGACCGCACCGCGTCGCTGCTCGACTCGTGATAGCGCCGCTGCACATTCCGGAGGATGCCTTCCCATTCGGTCTCGTATTCGGCCCGGCCCCGGGCACCATCGCCGCCGAACTTGAACAGCTTGCCGGGCGCGCCGTTCAGCAGCACCTCCCGGGCCTGGGCCGGCAGGGCGCTCCAGGGCGAGTTGAGATCGAACTTGAAGGTCTTGGCCAGCGCCGGCAGCACCGCCTTGCGCAGATATCCCGACGGCTCGCCCCAGGGCAGCACCACGCCCTCGAGAATCGAGATGCTGGAATCGCCCAGGATCAGGTCGGCGTTGACCTCGCGGCGGGTGCCCAGCCCGTGGCACTCGTTGCAGACCCCGAAGGGAGAATTGAAGGAGAACTGGCGGGGCTCGAGCTCCGGCAGCGAGAGGCCGCACTGGGGACAGGCGAACCGCTCGGAGACCAGGACCGAGGACCGGGTGTCGTGGCGGACCACCTCGACGACTCCGTCGGCGACCTTGAGCGCGGTTTCGATCGAATCGTTGAGACGGCCCCGGTCTTCGGGCCGGACCACCAGCCGGTCCACCACCACCGCCACATCGTGGTTATGGCGCCGGTGCAGCGCCGGCACCGCGGCCAGATCGTAGATCTCCCCGTCGACCCGCGCCCGGACGAAGCCCCGTTTGCGAAGATCCTCGAAGACTTCGCGGAACTCGCCCTTCCGGCCCCGCACCAGGGGGCCCAGGATTTCGATCCGGGTGGACTCGGGCCATCCCATGATCGTGTCGGTGATCTGCGCCGCGCTCTGGCGTGAAACCGGGCTCCCGTCGTTGGGGCAATGGGGCACCCCGGCGCGGGCCCAGAGCAGCCGCATGTAGTCGTAGATCTCGGTGACGGTGCCCACGGTGGAGCGGGGATTGTGGCCGGTCGATTTCTGCTCGATCGAGATCGCGGGAGAGAGCCCCTCGATCCCGTCCACATCCGGCTTCTCCATCAGCCCGAGGAACTGTCGCGCGTACGCCGAGAGCGACTCGACGTAACGGCGCTGCCCCTCGGCGTAGATCGTATCGAACGCCAGCGATGATTTGCCCGATCCGGACAGCCCGGTGATGACCGTCAGCGCGTTCCGCGGCAGCGCGACGGAGATGTTCTTGAGGTTGTGTTCGCGGGCACCGCGGACTCGGAGGAATTCTTGAGGCATAAGCAGGGAAACGTACCGGGGAGCGGGGGCGCATTCAACTGGGCCCGGTGCGTCACGCGCACGCCCTCTCGCTTCACGGCGCCCACCTCTTACCTTCCTCCCATGCGCCGCCTGCGGAACTCCCGCTCACCCGAAGCCGACGAGGCGGCTCTCGAGGGATTCGACCGGGCCGACCTCGAGGGCGACGCGATCGGGCCGGTCATCGACGAGCTGCCGTGGCTGCGACCGTTCGGGGCCGATGTCCCGGGCCACGCGCTCCGGGCCGGCCTCACCGCGGACGAAGCCGAGAGCGACCGGGTGCCCCGCCGCGCCCGCGAGCTGGTCGGAGCCGGGCGCCGTCTCGACGCGCTGCTGCTGATTCGGCGCTACCTCGACGATGCTCCGAAGGACGCCGCGGTGCGCACGCTGCTCGCCGAATTGCTCGACGACGGCGGCGATCCCGACGCCGCGCTCGATGAGTTGTCCCGCGCGCTCGATCACGCGACGGAGCCGGTTCCCGTGCTGGTGCATCGCGGCGCCATTCTCGCGCGGCGGGGCCGCACGGCGGAGGCCGAGCAGGATCTTCGGGACGCGATTCGCCGGAGCCCCTCCCATGCACCGGCCCACTTCCACCTCGGCCTGACGCTGCTCCGACGGGGACGCGGGGCCGATGCGGCCGCCGCGCTGCGGGAATCGCTTCAGCATGCGCCCGATGACGCCGATGCCACCTACTATCTCGGCGAAGCCCTCCAGGTCCAGGGCGATCTGGCCGGCGCCCTCACCGCGCTCGAACGGGCCGCCGCCCTCGCTCCGGAGCAACCCCGCACCTACAAGCTGATGGGACGCCTGCTCGATCGGCTCGGCCGCACCGACCTGGCCATGGCCATGCACAAGAAGGCGCGCGAGGCCGGGATCCGCTGATGGAAATCGGATTGAGTCGCAGGAACATCGGCCGTCTGGTATTGCTGGGATGGGCGGTCGCCCTCGCCTGGCTGGCGCGCCGGCAATTTTACCAGGGCGACTCCGCCGATACCGCGGCCCGGACCGGGAGACTCGCTCCCGGAGCGCAGTACTTCGCGGTCTACGCCGGGGCCCGGCAAATCGGTCAGCTCAACCTCGCGGTCGACACCCTGATCGACGGGGTGCGGATCACCGAGCTGATGGTGATCGACCTGCCGCTCGGCGACAGCACCGGGCAGCTGGCCCGGAGCTCCGAGTACGCGCTCTCCCGATCCCTGCGGCTGCGTCACTTCACCCGCACCGTCTACGGCCTGGGCCAGCACGAGAAACTGGAGGGGGAGCTTGGTCCCGACTCCCTTCTGTCCCTCGCCAACAGCGAGGGTGCCGACGGCCCCAGGACCAGGACTCGCCTGCGGGTTGCCCCCGACATGGTGCTCCCGGCGATGCTGTCCTATCGCGCGGCCTTCGGCGGTCACCTCACGACCGGGCGACGCTTCGAGGTCTCCCTGCTCGATCTGGGAAGCGGCGGAACCCGTCCCGTCACCATCAGCGTGACCGCCGAGTCGACCTTCGTGGTGCCGGACAGCGCCCAATGGGACGCGGCCAAGGGAGAATGGGTTGCCGTGACCACGGATACGCTGCGGGGCTTCCGGCTGGAGCACGACGCCGCCGGCGCACCGACCGTCTCGTGGGTCGACGAAACCGGCGCCCTGATTCGCCAGGAGACGGCGGGCGGGTTGACGCTGGTGCGTTCCGCCTTCGAGATCGTCCGCAACAACTATCGCAACCGCCGAGTGCGGGAGAGCTCCGACTGGCGCCGCGAGATTCCCGGATTGATCGCGTTGACCGCGTCGGGCGGGACTCCCGACACCGGGGCCGCGCAGCGCGCGTTCACCGGAGCGAACGGCATCGGCACGGGAATTCGAGGGCCCGCTCGCGCGCTGGCCGGCGGCCGGCAGACCGTCAGGGGCGACACCCTGATCGTCTCACGCGTCACGCCACCCGATACGGCGGAGCGCGACATCCGGGAGGCGCGCTATGAACTGTCTCCCACCTGGGCGCTGCCGATGCTCGACGACGCGGTGTCGGCCGCCGCGGCGCGCGCCCTGGCCGGTGCCCGCTCGGGCCCGGACAGCGCCGCACGGCTCACCCGCTGGGTGGCCCGGCAGGTGGCGACCGATACCGGTCCGGGCGCGCCGGCCACCGCCAGCCAGGCGCTGCGGACCCGGCGCGGCAGCGCCGATGGCAAGGCGCGACTCCTGGCCACAATGGCCCGGGTGAGCGGGATGCCGGCCCGGGTGGTCACCGGGCTGGCGGTGCTCCCCAAGGGCGCGTTTGCCCACGCCTGGACCGAGATCTGGATCGACGGATGGGTTGCCGCAGACCCGACTTACGGGCATTTTCCCGCTTCGGCTTCCCTGGTCCGGATCGCGGTGGGGGAGCGGAGTCATCCCATCGACCTCCTGCCGGTAGCCGGCTCGGCGCACTTCTTGCCGATTCGGGCACCCTTATGATCGAGCTCAGCAACCTCACCAAGCGGTACGGCCGTTTCACCGCCGTGGATGGAATCAATCTCACGATTCCCAAGGGCGAGCTGTACGGCCTGCTCGGGCCGAACGGGGCCGGTAAAACCACCACCATGCGGATGATCGCGGGCATCCTGCAGCCCACCTCGGGCACGGTGAAGATCGCCGGGATCGACATCCAGCAGAGTCCCCTGGTCGCCAAGAACAAGCTGGGCTTCATCCCCGACCGCCCGTTCGTCTACGACAAGCTGACCGGCGCGGAGTTCCTGCGGTTCGTCTCCGGATTGTACGGCCAGGGCGGCCCCGAGATCGAGCGCCGGATCGACGAGTTGCTGGAGCTGTTCGAGCTCGCGCCGTGGAAGGACGAGCTCACCGAGTCGTACAGCCACGGGATGCGGCAGAAGCTGATCATCTCCAGTGCGCTGGTGCACCGCCCCGACGTCATCGTGGTGGATGAGCCGATGGTCGGGCTGGACCCCAAGAGCGCCCGGCTGCTCAAGGATCTGCTGCGGGAATTCGTCACCCGGGGCGGGACCGTCCTGATGAGCACCCACACGCTGGAAATCGCGGAAGCGATGTGCGACCGGATCGCGATCGTGCAGGGCGGCCGGGTCGCGGTCTCGGGCACGATGGATGAGCTCCGCTCGCAGACGTCGTCCGGGGATGTCTCGCTCGAAGAGCTCTTCCTCAAGCTGACCGGCGGTCTGGCCGAGCATGAGCTTAGCGATCTCTTCCAACGCTGAGGCGATCCGCCGGTCTCCCGGCGTCCTCGCCATTCTCAACCCCAAATGGCAGAGCTTTCGCGCCCGGGTGACCGAGCGCCGCTCCGGCCGAGGGGCCCGGGTCCTCCTCCTCGTGCTGCTGGGCGGGTGCTTCTGGGCCGGCCTGTTCGGGGTCTCCTTTCGAATTCTCCGCTACATCAAGAACGTGGAAGAGATCGGTCCGCTGATGGCCGGCAAGATGCTGGCCGTGGCCCTGCTCGCCTTCACGGCCATTCTGCTGCTCTCCAACCTGGTCACCGCGTTGTCGACGTTCTTCCTGGCGAAGGATCTCGACATGCTGGTCGCCGCGCCGGTCGACTGGATCTGGCTCTACCTGGCCAAGCTGGGTGAGACCATGGTGCACTCCTCGTGGATGGTGGTGCTGATGGTGGTCCCGTTTCTCACGGCGTACGGGATCGTCTTCGACGGCGGACCGCTGTTTCCCCTCGTGGCTCTGGGGGTGCTGCTGCCGTTCTTTCTGCTCCCGACCGTCATCGGCGCCGTCGTCACGCTGGTGCTGGTGAACGTCTTTCCCGCCCGCCGGGCCCGCGACCTGCTGAGCCTGCTGGCCCTGGCGTCCGGCGCCGCGATGGTGCTGTTTCTCCGGCTGCTGCGGCCCGAGCAGCTGGCCCGGCCGGAGGGCTACCAGAACCTGATGCAGTTCCTCTCGCTGCTCCGCACCCCGAGTCATCCCCTGCTGCCGAGCGAGTGGGCCGCGAGCGCGTTGATGAACTGGCTCCTGCGGATCGGGGACCCCCTGCCGATCGTCCTCCTGTGGACCACCGCCGGCGCCTTCATCGTCATCGGGGCATCGCTGCACCGTCGGCTCTACATGGCCGGCTTCACCAAGTCGCAGGAAGGCGCCAACGGCGGAACCAGCCGGGCCGGGTGGCAGCGCGTGGGCGCCGTACTCCTGGGGTGGATGAGCGTGACCAAGCGGGAATTCGTGATGAAGGACCTCAGGTTGTTCTTCCGCGATGCAACCCAGTGGAGCCAGCTCATCCTGCTGGCGGTCCTGATGCTGGTGTACATCTTCAACATCCGGTCCCTGCCGCTGTTCTCCGGCGAGCGGGTCCCGTACGTCCTCGTCACCATGGTGGTGTTTCTCAACCAGGGCCTGGCCGGATTCGTCCTGTCGGCCATCGCCGCGCGCTTCATCTTCCCGGCGATCTCTCTCGAGGGGCGCCAGCTCTGGCTGCTGCGATCGAGTCCCCTCGATCTCCGGGCCATGCTCTGGAGCAAGTACTGGGTCGGCACCCTGCCCCTCCTGGTGCTGGCCATGGTCATCGGCATCGTGACCAACCGCATTCTCCACGCCCCGCCGTTCATGATGCTGCTCAGCATGATCACCACGGTCTGTTACACCCTGGCGGTCGGCGCGCTGGCCCTTGCCATGGGCGTGCTCTACCCCCAGTTCGACACCGAGAATGCGGCCCAGATTCCCACCAGTTTCGGTGGACTGGTCTTCATGATGGCCGCGGTCAGCCTGCTCACCATCATCATCATGGTGGA
>DASYPZ010000014.1:0-10817 GCA_036006105.1 Gemmatimonadales bacterium
TCACCGCGCTGATGGAGGGCACCCGGCCGGTCCTGGTGGAAGTACAGGCTCTCGCGGCACCCTCCGGATACGGCACTCCGCAGCGCGTCGCGACCGGCATCGATCCCAAGCGCCTTGCGGTCCTGCTGGCGGTGCTGGAGCGGCGGGGCGGGGCCCGGTTTGCCGAGCTGGACGTCTTCGTACAGGTCACGGCGGGGGTGCGGCTTCGGGAGCCGGGCGCCGACCTTGCCGTGGCGGCCGCGCTGCTCTCGAGTCTCCACAACATCCCGACGCCGGCCGATGCGCTGTATCTCGGAGAAATCGGGCTGGGGGGAGAGGTGCGTCCGATCGGTGGGTTGGAACGGCGCCTGGCCGAGGCGAGCCGCCTGGGATTCCACCGGGCATTCGCATCACCGCGGCAGGGCGCCCAGGTTCCCGGGCTGCGCCACGTGGCCATCGCCCACGTCGATGAGCTGGCGGCGTCTCTTGCCGCGTGACGTGGGCGTCGTCGTCGTCGCCGCAGGGAGGAGCGAGCGCCTGGGCGGAGAGGTGCCAAAACAGTTCCGCACCGTCGCGGGCATACCCATCCTGCTCCGTGCGGTGCGCCCGTTCCTGTCTCATCCCGAGGTCCTCGAGGTGATCGCCGTTCTCCCCGCGGCCGACGCGCGAACTCCGCCGGCCTGGCTCGCGGAACTCCTGGGGGAGCGCCTGCGGGCCGTCGCCGGCGGCGAGGTCCGCATGGATTCGGTCGAGGCCGGTCTCAACCAGCTCGGGCCCGAGTGCGCCGTGGTCCTGGTCCATGATGGCGCCCGCCCGTTTCCCGAGCCCGCCGTGATCGACCGGGTCATCGCCGCCGCCCGGCATGGTCGCGGCGCGATCGCCGCGGTGCCGGTGACGGATACCCTGAAGGAAGCCGAGCAGCCCGCACTGGGCGCATTTGGACATGTCATCCGTACCGTACCACGGGATCGTCTCTGGCGCGCTCAGACGCCCCAGGGGTTCCCCCGATCGATGCTGAGCGGAGCCTTTGCGGCGGCACGCGCGGGCGGCTATTCCGCCACCGACGAATCGGGCCTGGTGGAGCGAGCCGGTGGCCCGGTCGTCCTGATCCATGATGTAGCCACCAACCTCAAGGTGACGACCCCGGACGACCTCCGCGTGGCGGAGGCACTCGCGACGGCCGTTTCATGATCCTCCCGCTCAAGACCAGGTCCGACGCCGAAGCCGCCGTCGACCCGGTGCGAAACCACATCGCCCAGGCCGGCATCCTGGGATACCCTACCGAAACGGTGTACGGACTGGGTTCGGCGGCGGATGCCGTGGCGCTCGAACGGCTGGCCGCTCTCAAGGGACGCCAGGCCGGCAAGCCATTTCTGTTGCTGGTCTCGAGCCGCTCCATGGCGGAAGCCACCGGACTGGTGTTCACCGCATCGGCGCACGCCCTCGCGGAAGCCTTCTGGCCGGGTCCACTGACTCTGGTCCTCCGTGGTGGGGAGGGCAAACTCCCCGATCTCCTCCGCGGACCCGAAGGCGGCTTTGCGGTGCGGTTTACCTCGCATGTCGCCGTAGCCAGATTGATCGCCTTGCTGGGCCAGCCCCTCACGTCCACGTCGGCCAACCGCCCGGGGCAGGCGCCCGCGGCGGGCGCGGAACAGATCATTTCCTTGTTTCGAGATGCGTATGAGGCCGGCGACCTCCTGGTGCTCGATGGAGGGACGCTCGGCAACGTGCCTCCATCCACGATCGTCGACTGCACCTCCGCAGAACCCGCGCTGATTCGGGAAGGGGCGCTCCCGCGAGCCGAGCTGCGCCGAGCCGTCGGAAGGCTGGCCCCATGAAGGTCCTGTTCATTTGCACCGGGAACACCTGCCGGAGCGCGATGGCCGAGGCCATGCTGCGCCAGGCCGCCGAGGTTGGGGGCGTCGCCAATCTGGAGGTGTCATCGGCGGGGATCGGGGCCTGGGAGGGGGCGGCGGCGTCGGAGGGGGCCTATCTCGTGCTGCTGGAACAGGGACTGGATCTCTCGAATCATCGCGCACGCCTGCTCACCAAGGAGCTGGTCGACGAGGCGGATCTGATCCTCACCATGGCCCGTTCTCATCTGGGTCGAGTCCGGGAAATGGGCGGAGGCGCGCGGGCGCATCTGCTGGGAGAGTACGCCGGCCGGAGCGGGGAGGGCACCGAAGTGAGGGATCCCTACGGCGCCGAGCTGGAGCAATACCGCGAGACCCAACGCGAGCTCGCCGATATGATCCCCGCGGTCCTGTCACGTATCGCCGAGCGGTCGTGATGGAGATCGGCGGAGCGACCCGGGTCTATGCGCTGCTGGGAGATCCGGTAGCGCACTCGCTGTCCCCGTGCATGCAGAACGCGGCGTTCCGGGCCCTCGGGCTGGATGCGGTGTACGTCGCGCTGCGCTGCGCAGAAGGCTCGCTGGGAGGAATCATCGACACGCTGCTGCGGCAAGGTGGCGGGGGCAACGTGACGGTTCCGCACAAGGAGGCGGCGGCGGCCGCGCTCGCGGTGCGGGGAGGACATTGCGAACTGCCGGTGTGCAACACGTTCTGGAGCGAGAACGGGGTGACCCAATGCGCCGAGACCGACAGCGACGGTATCCTTGCCGCCCTCACCAGGCTCGGCGCTCCGGCTGGTGCATGGTGTCTCATCGGGACCGGAGGAAGCGCGCGCGCTGCGCTGCGAGCCGCCGGCCGTGCCGGTGTCCCAGTCGCGGTGCGATCCAGGAGCATCGAGCGGGCAGCGCGTCTCCGCGCCCTGGCCGCCGAGGCGGGCATCGGGGAGGCGGACGCCGGCGAGTGTCCGGTGCTGATCAACTGCACACCGCTCGGCCTTTCCGACGCGGACCCGCTCCCGGTCCATCCTGAGGAGGTGCCCTCGGCGCGGACCGCATTGGACCTGGTCTATCGACGGGGCGAAACCGAGTGGGTGCGGGCCCTGCGCGCCACGGGGTGCACCGCCGCGGACGGACGGGAGGTGCTGGTGGAGCAGGGCGCCGCGGCGTTCGAGCGCTGGTATCCCAAGCGTCGGGCACCGCGCGAGGTGATGCGAGCCGCCGTTCGTGCCGCCCTGGCCTGAACTGATCCGCGCCGCCGGCGCCATCGAGCGCTGGCTGGTGCCGTCGGAGTGCCTGATCTGCCACTCCGGGCTGCCCCCGAGCCTCCTGGACCCGCTGATCTGTTCGCCCTGCGCCAATCGCTGGACTCCGCTTCCCGAGCCGCGCTGTCTCCGCTGCGGCCAGCCGCTCTCCCCGGGAATCGCCTGCCGCCTGTGCGTCGACTGGCCGCCGCAACTGGCCGGTGTCGCCAGCGCCGTCTGGCTGAATCCCGGGGCACGCCACGCGGTCCATCTGCTCAAATACCAGGGGTGGTGGCGGGTCGGCCAGGTGCTGGCGGATACGATTCGCCGCCTGGCGTCCCCCCGTCCCGGCACGACCCTGGTGCCGATCCCCCTGGGCGCGACGCGTCTCCGCACCCGGGGTTATAATCAGAGCGCCGTGCTGGCGGATGCGCTCGGAACGCTGCTCGGTCTGCCCGTGTCACACGATGCCATTCGACGGCGGCGCGAGACCACGACCCAGACCGCGCTGACCCCGGAAGAGCGTCGGGCCAACCTGGCGGGGGCCTTCGAGCCGACCGGAGCCCCACCGGCCAACCCGGTGCTGGTGGACGACGTGTTCACCACCGGGGCGACTTTGGCGGAGGCCGCGGCCGCGCTGGCCGGTGCCGGGGCGACGGCGGTATCCGCGGTGACGTTTGCACGAGCGCTACGCCCGCTGTCGGAGGCGACGGCGGCGCTTCCCAGCGGTCCATCACTCTGACGGAGAACGGAATGACCAAGCGGGTTGCCATCAACGGATTCGGGCGGATCGGCCGCAATGTGCTTCGGGTCGCAAGCCTCGGCGGAATCCGGGAGCTGGAATTCGTCGCCGTGAACGACCTCACCGACACCAAGACACTGGGACACCTCCTCAAATACGACTCGGTGCACGGGCGGTTCCCCGGCACCGTCGAGCCGCACCCCGACGGCATGCATATCAACGGAAAGACGATCAAGGTCTTCTCGGAGCGGGATCCGTCCAAGCTGCCCTGGAAGGATCTGGGCATCGACTACGTGCTCGAGTCCACCGGCCATTTTACCGATCGGGACGGAGCGGCCAAGCACCTTTCCGCCGGCGCCGCCAAGGTGGTCATCTCGTCTCCCGGCAAGAAGGAAGACATCACGATCGTGTACGGGGTGAATCACACCGCGTACGACCCGAAGAGCCACCACATCATTTCCAACGCGAGCTGCACCACCAATTGCCTGGTTCCCGTGGTCAAGGTGATCCGGGAACGGTTCGGGTTCGTCCGCGGATTCATGACCACGGTGCATGCCTACACCAACGATCAGAACATCCTGGATCTGCCGCACAAGGATCTGCGACGGGCCCGCGCCGCCGCGATGTCCATCATTCCCACCACGACGGGCGCCGCCAAGGCCACCGCCCTGGTGATTCCCGAGCTCAAGGGGAAGATCGACGGCGTAGCCCTCCGGGTGCCCACCGCGGATGTGTCGCTGGTGGAGCTGACCTGTATCGTCGAAAAGCCCACGTCCGCCGACGAAGTGAACGGGGCGTTTCGGACGGCGGCGGCGGGAGAGCTCAAGGGTATTCTGGCGGTGAGCGATGAGCCGCTGGTTTCCATCGACTATACCGGCAATCTCATGTCGAGCACGGTCGACTCCCAGCTCACCACGGTCCTCGAGGGGAATCTGGTGCACGTCTCGAGCTGGTACGACAATGAGATGGGCTATTCGGCCCGGTGCGTCGATTTGTTGCGCTACCTGGGGACCCGCGACGGATGAAGCGGAGCCTCGGGTCGCTCGAAGCGAGTCGTCTCGATGGCCAGCGCGCGCTGGTCCGCGTGGACTTCAACGTCCCGGTCAAGGACGGCACCGTCACCGATGACACCCGGATCCGGGCCGCCCTGCCGACGATCCGGTACCTTCGCGAGAAGGGCGCCCGCGTCATCCTGCTCTCGCACTTCGGGCGGCCCAAGGGAGGGCCGGATCCCCGGTATTCGCTGCGGCCGGTGGTGCGACCACTGGAAACGCTGCTGGGCTCCCCGGTCGGGTTCATCGAGGACCCCTCGGCCGACGCCGCGGTGGCATTCACCCGCCGCATGACTCGCGGCAGCGTCGCCCTGGGAGAGAACACCCGATTCTTCCCCGGGGAGGAGGCCAACAGCTCCGAGCTGGCCGCCCGGTTCGCGGCGCTGGGGGACTTCTACGTCAACGATGCCTTCGGGTCGGCCCACCGGGGCCACGCCAGCACCGAAGGGGTCGCGCACCTGCTGAAGCCCGCCGTCTCCGGATTCCTGATGGACAAGGAGCTGACCTATCTCGGCCAGGCGCTGTCGAGCCCGAAGCGACCCTTCGTGGCGGTGCTGGGGGGCGCCAAGGTCAGCGGCAAGATGGATCTCATCGACGCGTTGCTGCCCAAGGTCGATGCCATTCTGATCGGCGGGGCCATGGCCTGCACCTTCTTCAAGGCGATGGGGCTGGAGGTCGGCCGATCCCTGGTCGAAGACGACCGGCTCGAGCTGGCCCGGAGCCTGATGGACAGGGCCGGGGCCAAACTCGTGCTGCCGACCGGCTGCGTGGTGGCCCCCGAGCTCAAGGAAGGGACCACTTCGCTCACCGTCAAGCGCGACAAGGTCCCCCAGGGATTCGGCGTCTACGACATCGATCCCGGCACCGTGCGGCTCTTCGCGGAGCGCATCGTCAACGCCGGCACGGTGCTCTGGAATGGGCCCATGGGGGTCTTCGAGACCCCACCCTTCGACAGCGGGACCCGCGCTATCGCGCTTGCCATGGCGGATGCCACCCGGAATGGCGCGGTCACCGTGGTTGGCGGCGGCGACTCCGCAGCGGCGGTTACCCAGGCGGGCCTGGCGGACCGCATCTCCCACGTCTCGACCGGCGGTGGCGCCTCACTCGAATTCCTGGAAGGCAAGCTGCTCCCCGGCGTCGCCGCGCTCGACGAGGCATGAGCGCGTCCACTCGCCGGCTGCTCTTCTGCGCCAACTGGAAGATGCATATCGGCCCGGGCGAGGCCCGAGAGTTTGCCCGCCGGTTCCAGGCCCGATACACCCCCGCCGGCAATCGAGACACGTGGTTCTTCCCCTGCGCGGTGAGCATCGAGGCGGCGGCCGGCGCATTCGGGACTCTGGCGGGCAGCCGCATCGGGAGCCAGGACGTGCATTGGGAATCGAAGGGGGCGTTCACGGGAGCCGTGTCGGTCCCGCTGGCCAGGTCGGCCGGGGCGACGGTCGCGCTGGTCGGGCATTCGGAGCGACGGCACGTTTTCGGCGAAACCGACGAAGAGACCGGCAAGAAGGTTCGCGCGCTGCTCGCCGGTGACATGATCCCGGTGCTTTGCGTCGGCGAGAAACTCGAGGAGCGAGAGACCGGACGCACCGCGACGGTGGTGAGCCGGCAGATGAGCGCCGGGACCGAGGGTCTGACCCCGGAGCAGCTGGACCGGCTGGTCATTGCCTACGAGCCGGTCTGGGCGATCGGAACCGGCCGGAATGCAACTCCCCAGGACGCGGCCACGGTGCACGCCGAAATCCGGACGGCTCTCACGCGGCGGGGCGCGACGAGCACTCGCATTCTCTACGGCGGCTCGGTCAGCCGGACCAATGTCGAAGGGCTCCTGGCTCAGAGGGAAATCGACGGCGTCCTGGTCGGGGGAGCCAGTCTGGACGCCGAGGGATGGGCCGATATCGTCTCCACTCCGGCCGGGTGATCCGGTCGGGGGAGAGGTTTGACTGAGGCCCCCTCGGCGTCTACATTTCAGGGCTAGCAACTACTGGACTGGGAATGCTTTACAACTTTCTGCTCAGCCTGCTCATTCTGGACGGCCTGATTCTCACGACCGTCGTTCTGCTCCAGGCGGGGCAGGGCGGTGGCCTGGCGTCCATGGGGGGCGGTACCACCGACCTGGTCATGGGCGGACGACAGGCCGTGACCATCCTCCACAAGGCCAGCTGGATCTGCGGCGGGGTGTTCATGTTCCTCGCCCTGCTCCTGGCGATTGTCGCCTCGAATGGAGCAGTCGGCAACAGCGCGGTCCAGGAACGGCTCCGGCAGCAACCGACGCAGCAGACGGTGCCGACGGCTCCGCTGCAAACCACGACGGCTCCGGCGCCGACTACGACGACTCCACCTCCAGCGCCGGTGCCACCTCCGGCGAAGAAGCCCTAGTGACCGCAGCACCGAGCGGGGTGATCGGATGACCGACCGCCCCGCTTTCGTATTGCTCGAAGACGGCACCTGGTTTCGCGGCACGGTACGCCGCCCTTCGGAGCCCACCCTCGGCGAAGTCGTCTTCACCACCAATCTGTCGGGATACCAGGAGACGTTCACCGATCCGAGCTATCTCGGGCAGATCGTGGTGATGACCGCGCCGATGATCGGCAACTACGGCGTCAACCCCGCCGACATGGAATCACCCATCCCGCAGGTGCGGGGGGTCGTGGTCCGGGAGCTGACCCGGGTTCCTTCCAACTGGCAATCGAAGGCAAGTCTCGGCGCGTGGCTCGACGAGGCGGGCATCCCCATCATTGAAGGGGTCGATACCCGTCGCCTCACCCGGCACATCCGCTCCAAGGGCGCCATGCGGGGTGTCATCGCGATGGGCGACGAGCCCACGCCGGATATCACGCGCCAGCTGCTGGCCTCCCCGAACATGGAGGGACTGGACCTCGCCTCCGAAGCGACGGTGCGGACCCGGCACAGCGAAGGCGGACCCGGTTGTCACATCGTGGCCTACGATTTCGGCATGAAGCGCAACATCGTGTCGATGCTGACCGCGGCGGGTTGCCGGGTGACCGTGGTGCCGGCCGACACCTCGCCGGACCAGGTCAGGGCACTGGCGCCCGACGGGCTGTTCCTTTCCAACGGACCCGGCGATCCTGCCGCGCTGGGGTACGCCGTGGCGAACGTGCGCGAGCTGGCCTCGTCCGGCCTGCCGACCTTTGGCATCTGCCTCGGGCACCAAATACTCGGATTGGCCTTCGGAGGGACAACCAGCAAGCTGCCGTACGGACACCGGGGCGGAAATCACCCCGTTCGGGAACTGGCCACCGGACGCGTGCTCATTACCTCGCAGAATCACGGATTTTCGGTGGACGGGACTCCTGAAGGGATCCCCGGCGCACCGGATCTCGAGGTCACCCATGTGAATCTCAACGACGGAACCGTGGAAGGCCTTCGGCACAAAGCACTTCCGGTTTTCGCGGTGCAATACCATCCCGAGGCGTCACCCGGGCCGCACGATGCACACCCTCATTTTGACGAATTCCTCGCCCTGATCGGCTCCAAAGCCCGTCGAAATCCCGCAACCTCTTGACACACAACGGTTAAGCTCCTACTATCAGCAGGTGTGGACGGTCTCCCGATGGGAGATGGCCAGTCCGCTGACCCTACTGGGGGGAGCATGACCAAGGCCGATCTCGTTGAGCAGGTAACCGCTGCGATGGCCCGCACTTCCGGGCCGCTGATCTCCAAGAAGGACTGTGCTCGAGTCGTCGATGCGTTTCTCGACGCGATCAAGAGCGCCCTCAAAGAACAGCACAACATCGAAGTCCGAGGCTTCGGCACTTTCAAGATCCGGCGCCGGAAGACTCGCATGGCGCGGAATCCGCGCACCGGGGAGCCGGTCGAAGTCGCGGCCCGGCCGGTGCCCGTCTTCAAGCCCAGCAAGGAGTTGCGTGCCCTGGTGGCCGACGAGCCGCACGAGGGACTCGACGGTCCTGACGACGACGACATCGGATAGCACAACCGTAGCGGCAGGAGGCTCGGCGGGATCGGGAAGTTCCGGTCCCGCCGTTTCGTTTTCTGACGGTGCCACGGCGCTTGCCCCCCGTGCTCCACGCGCTCATACTCCGGTTCTCATGGCAGACTCCGTCGGCACCCCTCCCACGATTCGCATTCGGCTCTTCGCTCGCTATGCGGAGCTGCTGGGCGCCGAGTATCTCGATATGCCGGCGGCCGGCCTGTCGACGACGAACGATGTGCTGGCACGGATCAGGGCATTGCCCGGCGGGGCGGGGGTCGGAGAATCGACCCTGGTCGCGATCAATCTCAAGCAGGCCGCACCCGGATCACCGATCCGGCCCGGAGACGAAGTCGCACTGCTGCCTCCGCTGGCGGGCGGCTGATCGTGGCCTTCCTCACCCGAGATCCCGTCCACCTCGACGCGTTGATCGCTCGGATCACGGGGCCGGACCGTGGTGGAGTGGTCACGTTCCTCGGGCTGGTGCGCGACCATCACGAGGGACGCTCGGTCGACGGGCTCGAATACAGCGCGTATGAACCGATGGCGGAGGCGGTCTGTGCCGAGCTGATCGCCGAGACGGAGTCGCGGTGGCCGGTGCGCGCGGCGCTGTCGCATCGGGTCGGTCCGCTCGGCATCGGAGAAGCGGCGGTGGCGATCGCGGTTGCCGCGCCTCACCGGGACGAAGCGTTCGCGGCCTGCCGGCATTTGATCGAGGAGCTCAAACGGCGCGTGCCGATCTGGAAGCAGGAATCCTACTCCGACGGGACCCGGTGCTGGGTCGACCCGACGGCGGGCTCGACGAAGCCGAGCGACGAGGAACGGGCGGGAGCGCGGCCATGGTGAACGACGCCTTCGGCCGTCCTCTGGGCAGCCTGCGCCTGTCGGTCACGGATCGATGCAACATGCGCTGCGGCTACTGCATGCCCGAGGAGAGCTATACCTGGCTTCCGCGTGAGTCGCTGCTCACCTTCGAGGAGCTGGACCGCGTGGCGGGGGTATTCCTCGGGCTGGGGGCAACGAAGATCCGGCTTACCGGCGGAGAGCCGCTGCTGCGCCACGATCTCGCGACGCTGGTGCGGATGCTGTCGTCCCGGCCCTCGGTTCGGGATCTGGCCCTCACCACCAACGGGATCCTGCTGGAGCAGCAGGCGCAGACGCTCAAGGAGGCCGGACTTCACCGGGTGACGGTCAGCCTCGACACGCTGCGACCGGACCGCATGCTGGCATTTGCCCGGAGCAACCGGCACCCGGATGTGCTGCGGGGCATTGTGGCCGCGGGACGCGCCGGGCTCGGACCCCTCAAGCTCAACAGTGTCATCATCCGGGGCTTCAACGACGACGAGATCCTGGATCTGCTCGAATTCGCTGGAGCAGAGGGGCATCAGCTCCGATTCATCGAGTATATGGATGTGGGCGGCGCCACCCGGTGGCGGCGCGAGGACGTGGTCACCCGGGCGGAGCTGCTCGGCATCGTGGCCAAACGGTTCGGCAGGGTCGAGTCGCTCCCGGACCCCGATGCTCCCGCGGCGCCGGCGGAACGTTTTCGGCTCGACAACGGTACGGTGTTCGGGATCATCGCCTCGGTGACGGCTCCCTTCTGCTCGACCTGTGATCGCAGCAGGGTGACCGCCGACGGGACCTGGTACTCCTGCCTGTACGCCGAACGCGGTATGGACCTCCGGGAGCCGATCCGGATGGGGCGTTCCGACCTAGAGCTTGCCGCCCTGGTCTCCGGCGCGTGGCGGCTCCGGGATGACCGGGGGGCGGAACTGCGCGTCGCCACTCCGGACCGACGGGCACTCTATCAAATCGATGGGCTCCGCGCCGATCCACGGCGGGAAATGCATACACGAGGCGGATGATGGCGCTGCATATCGCTCTGATCGAACCACGAATCCCGCCCAATACCGGCAATATCGCCCGGCTCTGTGCGGCCACCGACACCAGCCTCCACCTGATCGAGCCGCTCGGATTCACCATGGACGACACCCAGATGCGG
>DASYPZ010000015.1:0-5173 GCA_036006105.1 Gemmatimonadales bacterium
TGCTGGCCAGAAAGTAGAGGTACTTCCCGCTTGCGTCGAAGGTGGGTGAGACGGCATCCGACAGGCCGTCGGTGATCTGAGTCGCCTTGCCGGTGGCCACGGAATAGAGAAAGATCGCGCGCAGGTGGTTCTCGAGGTTGCGCGAGTAGGCGATCCACTTCGAATCGGGCGACCAGGACGGAGAGTGGTCCCGGAAGGGATCGTCGAAGATGTCGGCATCGATACGGGTGCTCTTTCCCGAGGCGACGTCGAGGGACCAGAGCGCCAGGCGCTGGTCCTCGAAGGCGAGCTGCTTGCCGTCGGGAGACCAGGTGAGGCCCTTGTAGAACCCGGAGGCGGGGAGGGGCACCGCGCGCGGCTTGCCGAGCCCGTTCTGGTCCCCGATCATCAGCTGATACTCTCCGCTCGCGTCGGAGAACCAGGCCAGCTGGCCCCCGTCGGGCGACCAGACCGGGTCCTGATCGTGGATCGCCGGCGACTTGGTCAGGTTGCGATAGTCACCCTTGTCGACCGGCACCGTGAAGATGTCGCCCCGCGCCTCCACCGCGACCCGCACGCCGGTCGGCGAGAGCGCGGAGCTCTGGATCATGGATGCCACCCGCTTGAACTGGGCCCGGGCCCAGGGAAAATCCCCGGTCACCGAGATCGCCACCTTCTGGGACTGTCCGGTCTTCAGATCGTAGAGATGGATGTCTCCGGCCTGCTCATAGACGATGGCGCCGGGCCCCGCCGACGCGTTCATGACGTCGAAATCGTCGTGGTGGGTGAGCTGCTTGATATCCTTGGCGCCCTCGGTCCACGCGTAGAGGGTCCCGGTGAAATCGCGGTCGGAGATGAAATAGATGGTATTGCCCACCCACATCGGGTAGCTGTCGTTGCTGGTGGTCCAGGGCAGCTTCTGGACCGAGTAATCGGCCAGGTTCATGACGCTGATGGGATGGGTGCGGCCGCCCCGGTAATGCCGCCACTCGCTGCCTTCGAACCAGGGCGGGAACATGACCGTGGAGATTTCCTCGTACGCGATCTGGCGTCCGTCGGGCGAATAGCTGCCGGTGAAGGCCCGGGGCATGGGCAACGGCTCTTCGAACCCCCCGGCCGCCGGGATCGAGAAGAGCCGGTAGTACGACTGATGGGGTGCGCTCAGCCGGCCCGAGCCGAAGATCACGCGGGACCCGTCGGTGCTCCACCCGCGGACCCGGTCCACGTCGGGATGCCAGGTCAGCCGCACCGGGTCCCCGCCCGCGGTCGCGACGACATAGACATCGGTGTTGCCGCCGACCGTCGCGGTAAACGCGATCCGGGACCCGTCGGGCGAAAAGACCGGCTCGGTTTCCACGCCCGGCGTGGCGGTCAACCGGCGCGCCGTCCCACCGGTGCGGGGCACGACCCAGAGATCGGCGCCATACTCGAAGGCGATGAGATCCTTGCTCACGGTCGGATGGCGCAGCAGCCGGGTATCCTGCGCGGATCCCGCGGCGGTGAGCGTGGCCAGGGCGGCGATGACGGTCCACAGCGAACGATTGGTCACGGAAGCTCTCCCGACCGGCTCAGCCGGTCTTCTGTCCTGCCCAGATCTGGCCCAGCACCCGGGCGAAGTTTCCCCCGAGGATGCCCCGAATCTCCGCGTCGGAGTACTTCCGGCGGATCAGGCCCTCGGTGAGGTCGAACATGCGCTTGGGATGGTCCAAGCCTTCGATATCGATCTTGTCGCGGAAGCTGTAGCTGTTCTTGTAGCTGGAGCGAAGCTGCTTCAGGGTCGCGGGGTCGAGGTCGTCGTATCCGTCCAGGTCCACATCGCTGCCCACGCCGAGATGGTCGGGCCCGATCAGCTTCTTCACGTGATCGAAGTGATCGAGCACGTCCTCGACCGTGGTCGGCTCGGAGTTCTTCACGAAATTGCGGACCCCGGTGATGCCCATGACGCTGCCCGCCTTCCCGACGGCGAGGATCGCCTCGTCGGTCTTGCACCGCGGATGACCGGGGTTGAGGGCCCGGCAATTCGAGTGGGTGATCAGCACCGGCATCTTCGACAGCTCGAACGCGTCGAGGGTGGTGCGGTCGCCGCAGTGGGACACGTCCACGGCCATGCCGGTCTTGTTCATCTGTTCGATGATCCCGGCGCCGAAGTCGCTGATCCCCTCGTCGCGGCGCTCGGTGGAGCCGTTCCCGATCAGGTTGCGGGTGTTGTAGGTGAGCTGGGACACCCGTTGCCCCAGTCCGAAGAAGAAGGGCACGTCCGAGGGCCGCCGGAAATGCTCCGAGTTCTGCAGCCCGAGCAACACCCCGATCTTGCCGGAGCCCTTGACCCGGGAGAAGTCGCCCGCGCTGTCGATCCGCATCAGGTACTGATCGGCGCCCGCGATGAGCGCGTTGACCGCACCGAAGTAGTTGATGCCCGCCTGATACGCGTCGGGGCCGCCGCTGCCGAACGAGTGGTGGAAGACCTGGATGCCCGAATCGCGATAGCGCTGAAAAACCGTTTCGGTAAAGGTCTCCGGGGCCACCGACCATTCCACCCACTTGTCGCTGATGGTGAGCACGCTCAGCATGTCCACCACCGTGGCGCTCTGCATCAGGGCAAGGCAGCGGGCGGAATACTCCGTCGGCCGGGCGGCAAAGAGCCGGAACCGGCCCAGGTTGAGCATCGGCGCCGCGAGCACCGCGGCGGCACCACCCGCCGCCGACCGGAGCGCGGCGCGGCGGGAGATCGTGCGGGTCCGCCGATCGTTCTTCATGGTGTGGTTGTGGCCGCGCGGGCGAAGGTGACCCCGAAGAGCTGCAACGCGGTCACCCGGTCTCCGCTCCGAACGAAGGTGAACATCGTGTGACCCGACTCCGGGGCCGGTCCGGTCGCCCGGAAGCTCTCGAATCCCCACGGCGCCAGGGTTCCGAGCTCTTCCTGGCCGAATCGGGCCTGGAGCACCCCGTTCTGCACGGAGACGTCAACGGCGCCGTAGGTCGAATCGACGTAGGAGCCGGCGTACCCCTCGAGGGGGAGTGACGGACTCGGAGCGCCGGCGGCGCGGGT
This sequence comes from Gemmatimonadales bacterium, assembly GCA_036006105.1. Lineage (GTDB taxonomy): Bacteria > Gemmatimonadota > Gemmatimonadetes > Gemmatimonadales > GWC2-71-9 > JABFSM01. The sequence continues at coordinate 3,029 of DASYPZ010000015.1, forward strand.
CGCGGGGGCTTCGGACCGGTCCTGGGCCGACAGGACCTTGAGCAGGTCGGCGCTCCAGTCGCGCTCCGGCTTCCCGGTATAGAGGTCGAAGACCTTGTACATCAGGGCATGCCGCAGCTCGGCGTGGTCGCGGTTGGCCAGCACGTACACGCCGGTCCGCCGGTCGGGGAGCAGGCCGATGATCGCGACCATCCCGTCGATGCTGCCGGTGTGCATCCAGACGGTTTCTCCCTGATAGTCCTGCACGAACCAGCCGAGGGCATAGCTGAAGATGTGGGGCCGGGCCAGCGACAGGGACGCGGCGTAGGTGGCCTGGTCCGCGCGGATCTGGGGCGTGATCAGCTCGGTGAAGGTTGCCGGCGTGAGCAATCGCCTGGTGCCGACGCGCCCGCTGTCCAGGATGAAGCGCATCCACTTGGACATGTCGCTCACGCTGGACCAGACCGAGCCCGCGGAGGCGACCGGATCGGTGGTGCGAATCGGGACGGCGCGCACCGTGTCGCGAATGTCGGCGTGGGGCCGGGCCACGTTGGGCTTCAGCTCGATCCCCGCCACCAGGGGCTCGCTCTCGGTCATCCCCAGCGGCGCGAAAATCCTGGTGCGGATGAAATCCTCCCAGGGCATTCCCGAGATCTTCGCCACCAGGGCCCCGCCGATGGCGTACACCACGTTCTGGTAGGACCAGTGGGAGCGGAACGAGCTCTCCGGGCGCACGAAGCGCAGCCGTCGGATCATCTCGTCGAGGGTGTAGTCACGCCGGAACCAGAGCAGGTCGGTGCCGGGAAGCCCGCTGCGGTGGGTCAGCAGGTCTCGGACCGTGAGCTCCCGGGTTACGTAGGGATCGTAGAGGCGAAAGTCGGGCAGGTAGTCGATGACCCGGTCGTCCCAGCGGAGCTTGCCTTCATCCACCAGCATCCCCAGCGCCGCCGAGGTCATGGCCTTGGTGGTGGATCCGATGGCAAAGCGGGTGTGCACGTCCACCGGCGTCGGCTTGGTGAGGTCGAGCACGCCATAGCCCCTGGCAAAGACCAGCGAGTCGTCCCGGACGACCGCGATGGCCAGACCGGGGATCCTCCAGTCCCGCACCGCCTGCGCGACGTAGCGATCGAAGGCCTTGAGGTCCGGGGCGGGAGCGGGCCGTGCCTGGGCCGGCAATGCGCCGGTGCTCGCCAGCAGGAGGAGCGCCGGGAGGGTGGATCGGAGCGCGCTCATGGAACCGGATTCCTCTGCACGACGGGGAGCTGGATGAACGAGGCGGCGCTGGGCGAGCGGTACACCCGCTGCACCGCGGAGCGGAAGTCGGAGTCGCGGGCCGCGAAGATATTGGGCACGAAGGTCTGCGGGTTTCGGTCGATCAGGGGGAACCAGCTGCTCTGCACCTGCACCCGGATCTTGTGGCCCTTGAGGAAGCGATAATTCTGCGAGTGCAGGTCGATCGCGTAGTCCTGGGCCTGATTCGGGACGGTGGCCTCGGGCTGCTCGAAGCTCTTGCGGTAACGGCCCCGGAACACATCGTTGGACACCATGAGCTGATAGCCGGCCAGCTCGGGGCGGGGCGCATTCTGCTCGGGATAAACGTCGATCAGTTTGACCACCCAGTCGGCGTCACTGCCCGACGTGGACGCAAAGAGGTGGGCCATGACGTCCCCGGCGATCACCAGGTCCTCGTCCAGGGGAGGCGTTTCCCACGCCACCACGTCGGGGCGCCCCTGAACAAAGCGCTGGTCGTCGACCAGCCAGGTGGACCAGGTCGAGCCGGTTCCATAGGTCGGCAGGATCGGCCGGGCGCGATAGGGCACCGGCTGGGCGGGATCCGCGACGTATCCGTCGTAGCCGCTGTCCGCGGCCGCGGGCGGCTGAAACCCCATGCGTCCGCCCGGCTGGAAGTAGAGCCGCCGCGGCGTCACGCCTTCCTTCGGCGGCCAGCTCTCGTAGGACCGCCAGGCATTTGCGCCCGCCTCGAACGTGGTGGCCTCGGCGAGCCGCAGGGTGCCCTTGTCCTTGAGCCAGTAGGCGAACCACGGGGTCTCGATGTTGCGCCGGAAATACAGCGAGGTCGAATCTCCGAAATCGATGCTGCCGAGCTTCTGCCCGCTGGGGCCGCGCCAGCCGCCGTGATTCCACGGCCCGACGACCAGGTAGTTC
>DASYPZ010000016.1:0-28210 GCA_036006105.1 Gemmatimonadales bacterium
ATGGGGAGGAGGACGCCCGATCCGGGAAGGCGTTAGCAGACTTTGTAATACAAAGTACTTGACAGGCCTCGAATTTCGGCCTAGCTTCGATCCATGCCAGTCACCGGCCGTCCCGCGCGGTCCTCGCCCGATCCCATCCCGCTTCACAATCGGGCGCTGGAGGATCTCACCTTCATCCGCGACACGATGGAGCGGGCGGGAACCGTCACCTCGGTCCCCGGATGGGGCGGGATGGCCATGGGGGCCACCGCCCTCGTGGCGAGTGGGATCGCGGCCCGGCAGGGCTCTGGCGCCGAATGGCTGGCCGTCTGGCTGGCGGAGGCCGTGCTGGCCCTGGGAATCGGCGGCGCGGCCATGGTCCGCAAGGCCGATGCGACCCGAACCTCGCTGTTCTCCCGTCCCGGGCGGCTGTTCGTCCGCTCCTTTGCCCCCCCGATTCTGGCGGGGGCGGTCCTGACCCCGGTGTTCTATCAGGCCGGCCTGGTGGGTCGGCTTCCCGGCCTCTGGCTGTTGCTCTACGGTGCCGGAGTGACGGTGGCCGGCGCCACCTCGATCCGGGTGGTTCCCATGATGGGCATCAGCTTCATGGTCCTGGGCTCGCTCGCGTTCCTGCTGCCCTCGTCCTGGGGTGACATCCTCATGGCGGTCGGCTTTGGGGGCCTCCAGATGGGCTTCGGCCTGCTGATCGCGAGGAAGTACGGTGGGTAAGCGCTCGGCGGCCCGTGACGTCTCTTCGGCGCCCCGCGCCGAGCGGCTCTCCGCGGTCTCGGGAGAGGCGCCCCGCGCCTCGCTCGATCTGGACCGGCTGATTCACGAGCGGGTCCGGCTCGCGATCGTGAGCTCCCTGGCGGTGAATCCCTCGCTCACCTTCAACGAGCTGAAGCAGCTGCTGGGCACGTCGGACGGCAACCTGAGCGTGCACGCCCGGCGTCTGGAGGAGGCGGGTTATGTCGCCTGCACCAAGTCGTTCGACGGACGGGTGCCGCGGACCGAGTTCCGGCTCACCGGGGTCGGCCGGGCGGCCCTCGAGCGCTACCTGGCGCACATGGAAGGTCTCATCCGCTCCACTCGTTCGTCGGGGTGATCTCTTTTTTTGGGGAGTAACTTTGCCATGCAAAGTAGTTCGCTGCATGCCGGCATCATCATGGACGGCAACGGCCGCTGGGCCGAGCGTCGGGGTCTCTCGCGAACCGCGGGGCATCAGGCCGGCGCGCGCGCGGTCGAAGCGTTGATCGAGGCGGCGCCCGGCGCCGGCATCGGCGTGTTGACGCTGTACGCCTTCTCCAGCGACAACTGGAAGCGGCCCATGCCCGAAGTCGCCGCGCTGATGCGGCTCTTCCAGTGTCATCTGCGCGATCAGCGAGACCGCGCGCTCGCCCAGGACGTCGCGGTGGAGGTGATCGGCCGGCGAGACCGGCTCCCCGCCGGCCTCCTCGCCGAGATCGCCAGGACCGAGTCGGCCACCCGCGGGTGCGGGCGGCTTCGGGTGCGCCTGGCGGTGGACTATTCGGCCCGCGACGCGATCGTGCGTGCCGCCGGCGCCGCCGCGGAGGCGCCGGGTCCGGTGTCCGGTGAGCAGTTCGAGGCCCTGATCGCCAGCGTGAATCACGCGGCGCCGGGCACGCCCCCGGTGGATTTCCTGGTGCGGACCGGCGGGGAGCAGCGGCTCTCCGATTTCATGCTCTGGGAGTGCGCCTACGCCGAGTTGTTCTTCCTCGAGACCATGTGGCCCGACTTCACGTCGAGCGACTTGCACCGGATCGTTGCCGAATTCGGCGGACGGGAGCGCCGCTTCGGTGCCCTGCCGGCCCGGAAACTGGAGCGAAGCCATCTCCGGCTAACCCGCTAACCCCGGAAAAATCCCATGCTGCCTCCGTTTCTGGGGATGCTGTTGTTGCTCGGTACCGTGGCCGTGATCGTGGTCGCCCTCGGCGTGGCCCTCATAGCCGGGCTCGGCGGACACTCCAGGCCGGCGCGCCGCGCCCTCATGGCCGCCTCGGGGATGGCCGGCCTCTATGCGCTCTTCTGGCTGCTCGGCCTGGCCCTGGCGCGGCGAGAGGTGCTTCCGCCCGGACAGCAGCTGAGCTTCTGCGGCCTCGACTGTCACCTGCATGTCTCGGTGCAGCAGGTCCGGACCGGCCCGGCGCTGGGCGTGACAGTCCAGTTCGCGAGCGATGCGAAACAGGCGCCGGAGCGGCCGGCCGACCTGCGTTTTCGCTTGCGGGATGCTGCGGGTCAGGAATACGCGCCCAGCAACAACGTTCCCGATACCGCGCTGCGCGCCGGGGCATCCTGGGAATTCGAGCTGCGCTTTCCCGCCGCGGTGCCGGCCGCGGGCGCGGTCCTCATCGTCACCTGGGATGGCGGGATCGACTACCTGGTGCCGGGGGCGGGGAATCCTCTGGTCCAGCGGCAGCGGCGATTGGCGCTTCCGGCGCCGGCGGGCGCGTGATGTCCAATACTGGCACGCCGGCGGCCCGGGTGACTAGACGTCGATGGTGCCCTTGATCACGGTCACGGCTTTTCCGCCCAGCAGCACCCGCTCCCCCTCGACTTCCACCTGAAGGAGGCCTCCCCGCGACGAAACCTGTCGGCCCACCAGGGTATTCCGCCCCAGTCGCTCGGCCCAGTAGGGGCCGAGGGCGCAATGCGCAGACCCGGTCACCGGATCCTCGGCAATCCCGACGGCTGGCGCGAAGAAGCGAGACAGGAAGTCGACGCCCGGCTCGTCCGACGGCGCGGTGACGATGATCCCCCGCGATTCGATCGCCCCGAGCAGGCGATAGTCCGGCTTCAGCTCGCGAAGCTTGGCCGGTTTTTCCAGGACGACCATATAGTCGAACGCGCTCTTGAACGCCGGCGACCCGGCGGCTTTCAATGCGTCCAGCAGGTAGGGAGGAGCTTCGCAGGGCACCGCCGGGGTCGCCGGGAAATCGAGCACGATCCATTCTCCCTTCCGGCGCGCGGTCAGCACCCCGCTGCGGGTATGGAATTCTGCGGTGCCGGTGGGCTTCACCTTGCGTTTGGCCCAGAGAAAATGGGCGCTGGCGAGGGTGGCGTGTCCGCACAGGTCCACCTCGACGGCCGGCGTGAACCATCGCAGGTCGAACCCGTCCTTGCGGGGGATCAGAAACGCCGTCTCCGCCTGGTTGACTTCTCTCGCGACGGACTGCAGCCACTCTTCGGGCATCGGCTTCTTGAGAAAGCAGACGCCTGCGGGGTTGCCGCCGAAGGCGGAATCGGTGAACGCATCGATGAGCCAGAGATCGTTGGGCATGCGGAGCCGGGGTCAGGGTACCGGAATCGTGGCGGCCGGGGCGGCGGCGTACTCGGCGTGGTGACAGGCGACCATGGTCCCCTCCACCTCGCGGAGCAGGGGCAGCTCGTCCAGGCAGCGTTGATTCTTCATGGGATGAAAGCAGCGCGAATGGAAGGGGCAGCCGGAGGGCGGCGCGCTCGGTCGGGGCGGCTCGCCGGTGAGGACGATGCGGACGCGCTGGCGCGCCGGATCGGGTACCGGCACGGCGGAGAGCAGTGCCTGAGTGTACGGGTGACGGGGATGGTGGATGACGGTTTCGGCCGGAGCGAGCTCGACCACCCGGCCGAAGTACATCACCGCGATGCGATGGGCCAGCTGCCGCACGACCGCCAGGTCGTGGGCGATGAACAGGAAGGCCAGGCCGCGGGCCTTCTGCAGATCGGCGAGCAGATTGAGCACCTGCGCCTGCACCGATACGTCGAGCGCCGACACCGGCTCGTCGCAGATCAGGAATTCCGGGTTGACCGCCAGCGCGCGCGCGATGCCGATCCGCTGGCGCTGCCCGCCGCTGCATTCGTGGGGATAGCGTGCCATGTACGAAGGGTCGAGCCCGACCTCTTCGAACAGGCCGGCCACCCGGGCCTCGATCTCCCGCGGCGGCACCAGCCGGTGGATTTCCAAACCCTCGGCGACGGCGCGGCCCAGGTTCATTCGGGGATCGAGCGAGCTGTAGGGATCCTGAAAGACGATCTGCATCCGGCAGCGCAGCGCCCGCAGCGCGGCCCCTTCGGAGGCGAGCACGTCGGTGCCGGCGAACCGGACGCTTCCGGCGGTGGCCGGTGTCAGCCGGAGAATAGTGCGGCCCACGGTGGACTTCCCCGAGCCGGACTCACCCACCAGACCCAGGGTTTCCCCGTGGGCCAGGTCGAAACTCACGCCGTTGACGGCGTAGACCCGGCGGGTCGGGCCGCGGAGAAACCCGCCGGTCTCGTAGCGGGTTACCAGATCGCGCACCTCGAGCAGCGGGGCCGTCATCGTTTCTCCCGGACCGCAAGCCAGCAGCGAACCGCTTCTCCCGGCGCCAGGGGCACCACCGGGGGTGTTTCGATGCTGCATCGGGGCAGCACCTGGTCGCAGCGGGGATGAAACCGGCAGGCGGCCGGCCAGGCATCGGGGGAGGGTACGCCTCCCCCGATGGGGGACAATCGCTCCACCGGCGTATCGATGCGGGGGATCGAGCGGAACAGGGCCTGGGTGTAGGGATGGGCCGGGGACCGGAACAGCCGGGCGGTCGCGGCCTCTTCGACGATCTGGCCGGCGTACATCACCGCGACCCGGTCGGCCCGTCCCGCCACTAGCCCGAGATCGTGGGCGATGAGGAGCACCGCCATACCCCGGGACACCCGCAGGCGGTCGAGCAGCTCGAGGATCTGCGCCTGGATCGTCACGTCGAGCGCGGTGGTGGGCTCATCGGCGATCAGAAGATCGGGCTCCCCGGCGAGCGAAATGGCGATCAGGGCGCGCTGCCGGAGGCCGCCCGATAATTCGTGAGGGTAGGCGGCGAAGCGGACCGCCGGCTCCGGGATGCCGACTTCATTCAGCAGGGCGATGGCCCGTTCCCGCGCTTCGCCGCGGCTGGCCTTGCGGTGGGCCCGGATGGTCTCGGTGAGCTGACTGCCCACGGTCAGCGTGGGATTGAGACTGGTGGTCGCGTCCTGAAAGACGATCCCGATCCTTCCGCCGCGGACCGCGCGCAACCGGGCCGGGTCGAGGGAGAGCAGATCTTCCCCGTCGAGGAGAATCCTGCTTCCCGGCGCGATGCGGCCCGGCGGGGGCACCAGGCGGAGCAGGGCCAGCGCGGTGAGACTCTTGCCGCTGCCCGATTCGCCGACCAGGGCCAGGGTTTCTCCCCGGGCCAGCGTCAGGCTCACGCCGTCGACCGGCACGGCAAGCCGGCCCGCCGGCGCGGGGAATTCAATCCGCAGGTCTTTCACGTCGAGCAGATTGCTCATGCGCTCCGCGGATCCAGGGCGGCGCTCAAGGCGTCTCCCACCAGGTTGACCGCCAGCACGGTTACGACGATGGCCGCACCCGGAAAGATCGCGGTCCAGGGCGCGCTCAGCAAAAGGGGGCGGGCATCGAGCACCATCCCGCCCCAGGACGGGGTCGGGGGCTGGATGCCGAGCCCCAGGAAAGAAAGCCCCGACTCGAGCAGGATGACATCTCCCACGCCGAGGGTGGCGGCCACCAGCACCGGGCCGGCCGCATTGGGGAGGAGGTGACGGGTGATCATCCTCCAGGACCCGGCGCCGAGCGCGATGGCCGCGGTGACGAAGGGCTCCTGTTTGAGGCGGAGCACCTCGCCGCGGACCAGCCGGCTGGTGGCGAACCAGCCGGTGGTGCCCAGCACCAGGACCAGGGCGTAGAGGGGAATCCGTTCCCAGACCACGAGCAGGAGCAGCAGGACGAAGAGCCGGGGGATGGCCAGCGCCGCATCGACCACGCGCATCAGCAGGGCATCGATCCAGCCCCCGAAATAACCCGCGATGAGCCCCACCGCGGCGCCGACGGTGAGGGCCAGCAGCACGGCCAGCGCGGCCACCGTCAGGGACACCCGGGCGCCGTTGACCACCCGGGAGAGCACGTCACGATTGAGGTGGTCGGTACCCAGGGGGTGCGCGGCGGAGGGCGGCGTCGCGCCGGCCACCACATCCGGCATGACCACGGGATCGGCGAGGAAAGCAGGCCCGATCACCGCGGTCAGCACCAGGATCAGCAGGATGGCCGTCCCGATCCGCCCCGAGGGATGGCGCCAGGCCCTCCGCAGCAGCCCGGCGAGGGAACCGATCATTTCTGGCGCACCCGGGGGTCGGCGATGGTATAGCCGACATCGGCCAGCAGTCCCGCCAGCACCACCGCGCCGGACACCAGCATCGCGGTGCCGAGCAGGACCGGATAGTCCCGCGCGGCGATGGCGTCGTTGGCCAGGGAACCGAGGCCGGGCCAATTGAAGATGGCCTCGACGAAGATGGAACCCGACACCAGGATCGGCAGCCAGAGCCCCAGCAAGGTGATCATCGGCGCGAGGGTGTTGCGCCAGGCGTGCCGCCAGAGGACCCGGCGCTCGGTCAACCCCCGGGCCCGCGCCGCGCTCACGTAGTCGAGCCGGAAGACCGACAGCATGGCGGCGCGCTGATGCCGCATCATGATGGCGATGCTGGTGAGCGAGAGGGTGAGCGCGGGGAGCGCCAGGTGCCGCAGGACGTCGACGGCCCGGGTCCACGGGGACGCATCGAGCGGCAGGAGCGGATCGGTCATCTGGGCCGCCGGCAGCAGATGCCAGCGAAGGCTCACGAACGCCACCAGCACCAGGCCGAGCCAGAAACTTGGCGTGGCGTATCCCGCCAGGGCGAGCCGGGTCATCCAGCGATCGAATCGGGAGCCCCGGCGCACCGCCTGGGTCACCCCCAGCCACACGCCGACGATGAAGTTGAGCAGCAGGACGGTGCCGCCCAGGAGGAGGGTCGCCGGGAGCCGGGATGCCAGCAGCGAGGTGACCTTTTCGGGATAGTGCTCGATCGACACGCCGAGGTCACCCTGGGCGATCCCCCCCAGGAAGGCGCGGAACTGGGTCACCAGGGGCTGATTCAGGCCGAAGCGGCGGCGCAGGAATTCGAGCTCCTGTTCGGAGATCGCGCGATCGCCGGCCAGCCGGGAGAGGGGATCTCCCGGCGCCAGCCGCATCAGAAAGAAGAGGAGTACCACGGCGGCCGCGAAGGTGAGTGCGGCCTGCAGCAACCGGCGGAAGAGCCAGCGGCTCACCGGGGTCAGGCGCCCGGGCCGTCGCGCGCGATACGCCGGCGGGGATCCACCGACCACCGCCAGATCGAGCCGTAGAACGATTCGGGGCGGATCGTCACGTTGCGGTAGCGGGTATGCACCGCGAACAGCGCCCGGGGTGACGCCAGAAAGATTGCCGGTACGTCGCGCTGCAGCGCGGCGTACGCGGCGCGCCAGTTGGACTCGGGGTTTCGGGTCGAGGTCATCGCCCGCTCGATCAGGCTGTCCACCGCGGGATCGCAGTATTGTCCCACGTTGGTGCCGCTCCGGCCGGCGCAGGTCCAGCTCTGCACGATGCCGTTGGGACTCGGATCCATGGTGGTCCCGGAGAAATCGATGTCGAATTCGCCCTTGTTGCGCCGGGCGAACCAGACCGCGCCCTCGAGGCGCTGGATCTCGATCCCCACGCCGAGCTGCCGGAGCTGCTCCTGAATCTGCGGCGCCATGAGGCCGCGCTCGGCGCTGCCGGAGTACAGATTGAGCCGCAGGTTCAGGGGAACGCCGTCCTTGTCCCGAATACCGTCACCGTCATGATCGATCCACCCGCGGCGCTGGAGCAGGGCCCGGGCGCCCGCGGGATCGTAGCCGATACCGGCCGGCACCAGGGACCGGGTCCAGTGCGCCCCAGTCACCGGAGCGTCGGCGCCCTGGGAGTAGGCGCCGTAGGTGCTCCGGAGCACCGGCACCCGGTTGATGCCCATGGCCAGCGCCCGGCGCACGTCGGGGTCGGCGAGGATCGGGTGCGGCCGGCTCCGGTCTCCATAGGCGCGCTGATTGAACAGGAGATACATCAGGTCGAACGACGGCTGGCTCTCGATCCGGTAGGCCGGATTGCCCTCCAGGCGCTTCGGTCCCGAGATCGCCGACATGCCCTCGTAGGCGTCCACGCTCCCGTCGAGCAGCATGTTCATCCGGGCGTCGGGATCGCGGGAGAAGAGAATCACCACGCGATCCAGTTTGGGCGCGCCGAGAAAGAATCCCGGGTTGGCAACCAGCTCGAGCTGGCGTCCCGGCTCGCGGCGGGACCAGCGGTAGGGACCGTTCCCGATCGGATGCTGGACAAAGGCCGAGCCGGCGAATCGGGCGGGCGGGATGGTATCCACCAGGTGCGCCGGCAACGGCTGGACCTGGTAGGTGGCGTCGTAGAATTGTTCCGGATAGGCCCTGCGGAACCGGATCACCACGCGATGATCGTTCTCCGCGGTGACCGTCGTGATGTGGCGAAGCAGGAGCGCGCGATCGGGGTCGACCGTCGAATCGCGCATCCGCTCGAAGCTCCAGACGATATCCCGCGCGGTCACCGGAACGCCGTCGTGCCACCGGGCCCGCGGATCGAGCTCGAAGACCAGCGTCAGGGAGTCGCGGCGGGACCAGCTACGCGCCAGCTCCGCCTCGTAGCCGTGCTCATCCGATACGCTTTTGCCCAGGCCGGGGCGGGCGAGCCGAAGGAACATCAGCTCGGACACATCATCATTGGCCTTCATGCCGAGCAGGGTGGGCACCGGCGTGGAGGGCTCGCCGCCCATCACGATGACGATCGATCCGTGATCGGACGGGCGCTGGCGCGCCGACGCTACCGTGGCGAACGCCAGGAGCAGGGCGGGCACGAGCAGTCGGCGAGCGATCACCGGCACCTCCCGGGGCATATCACGATGGTGGGCCTGCGAAATGTAGCTCGGCGTCAGCGCTGCCACGTCCACTCGACCGAGCGAAACCGCTCCGCGTGGCGCGCGATTCCGGCGCGGACCGCATCGGGGAGCCGGGCCGATTCTTCAAGGTCCGGCAACATCCGGCGGGCGGCGCCGGCGATCGCGGCGGCGGCCTCCTCGAAAGCCACCGTCCGTCCGACCAGGCGGCCCAAGGGCGCATCGGCTGCCCCGTTTTCCGAAAATCCTGCGAGATCCCTGACCAGGCTCTGGTCATCCTCGAGGAGCAGCGACCCGTGCTGGAGGAACGCGTCTCCCTGACGCAACTGGGCGCTCCCCACCACCTTGTGGCCCTGCACCAGGACTTCGCCGCCCACCGGCGCTGCAAAACAGGGGCCGGTGCCGACTCCTCCGACCGGTGCCGAACGCGGGGCCAGCGCGGCCAGCGCTCCCAGGGTGGAGAGCGCCCCGGCGAGAAGCTGATGCAGTTGCTCATAGGCCTGCCGCAGCCCGCCGAACGCCGAGAGGGGAGCCGCGACGGCATAGGTGAGTTCCCGGGCGTGCCAGACCGCGCGACCACCCGTCGGTCGGCGGACGCAGTCGAGGCCCAGGGTTCTGATCCGGTCGACGTCATAGCGACGGCGGGCCGGCTCGTGACGGCCGAACGAGAGACAGTGGGGATTCCAGCGGTAGAGCCGGAGGAAGCCGGTCCCCTCGGTGTCCGCGAGATCGAGGAGGGCCGCATCGATCGCCATGTTTTCCCAGCCCGGGCGGGCTTCATCGACGACCAGAGTGAACCCGGATGTCAGGACGCGTACTCCTCGACCGGCGGACAGACACAGACCAGGTTCCGATCGCCGAAGGCGCCGTCGATCCGCGCCACCGTGGGCCAGACCTTGTGGGACCGGGTGGCCGGGGTGGGAAAGCCGGCCCGCTCCCGGGAGTAGGGCCGGTCCCAGTGGTCGGCCGCCACGAGGCCCAGCGTGTGGGGAGCGTGGTGCAGGATGTTGTTCTCCCGGTCGGCGGCGCCGGACTCGATCTCCGCGATTTCCTTCCGGATGGCGATCATCGCGTCGCAGAAGCGGTCCAGCTCTTCCTTCGACTCGCTCTCGGTCGGTTCCACCATCAGGGTGCCGGCCACCGGGAATGACACCGTGGGCGGATGGAAGCTGTAGTCGATGAGCCGCTTCGCCACATCTTCCACTTCCACGTTGGCCGTTGCCTTGAAGGGCCGGCAGTCGAGAATGCACTCGTGGGCGATGAGTCCCCGGTTGCCGCTGTAGAGCGTGCGATAGTGGCCCTCGAGACGCTTGGCCACGTAGTTCGCGTTGAGGATGGCGTAGCGGGTGGCTTCGGTGAGTCCGTCCGGGCCCATCATGGCGATGTAGGCCCAGGATATCGGCAGGATCGACGCGCTGCCCCACGGCGCCGACGACACGGTGCCGCTCGCGGTCGGTACGCTGTCGGCCAGGGGATGCCCGGGGAGATAGGGCGCCAGGTGCGCCGCCACCCCGATCGGCCCCATGCCGGGTCCGCCGCCCCCGTGGGGGATGCAGAAGGTCTTGTGCAGGTTGAGGTGACAGACGTCGGCGCCGATGTCACCGGGGCGGGTGAGCCCCACCTGGGCGTTCATGTTGGCGCCGTCCATGTAGACCTGTCCCCCGTGCCGGTGGACGATCTCGCAGACTTCCTTGATGCCGCCCTCGAACACGCCGTGGGTCGACGGATACGTCACCATGAGCGCGGCCAGCTGCTTCGCATTGGCCTCGGCCTGGGCCCGGAGATCGGCGAGGTCGATGTTGCCCTGCGGGTCGGTCTTCACCACCACCACCTTCATCCCCGCCATGACCGCGCTGGCCGGATTGGTGCCGTGGGCCGACTGGGGAATCAGGCACACGGTGCGATGCGAATCGCCCTTGGCCTGATGATAGGCGCGGATGACCAGCAATCCTGCGAACTCCCCCTGTGAACCGGCGTTGGGTTGCAACGAGACCCGGTTGAATCCGGTGATCTCGGCCAGCCAGTCCTCCAGATCGGAGAACAGCCGATGGTATCCCTCGGTCTGGTCCAGCGGCGCGAAGGGATGGATCCGGCCGAAGCCCGGCCAGGAGACCGGGAACATCTCCGACGTGGCGTTGAGCTTCATGGTGCAGGAGCCCAGGGGAATCATCGCCGCGGTGAGGGACAGATCGCGTGCCTCGAGCCGGCGGATGTAGCGCAGCATCTCGGTTTCCGAGCGATGCGCGTGGAAGACCGGGTGGCGGAGGTAGGGCGAGGTGCGGGCGTGGGCCGCGGGAAGGTCGGACAGACCCGCCGGCGGCACCGACGCTTCGGTTGCGCCGAACACGTCCAGCAGAGCCTGGAGGTCCGGCTCCGAGACGGTCTCGTCCAGCGCGACGCCGATCCGCTTGGGCGAGACGGCCCGCAGGTTGATCCCCCGTTTCCGCGCCGCCGCGTGGATCCCGGTAGCGGTAGCGACGTCGGTGTCCACCACGATCGTATCGAAGAAGGTGTCGCTGGCGAGGGTGAATCCCCGGGACCGGAGCGCGGCGGCGAGGCGCGCGGTCCGGCCGTGCACCCGCTCCGCGATGGCGCGGATCCCCTCGGGGCCGTGATACACCGCGTACATGCTGGCCATGACCGCCAGCAGCACCTGCGCGGTGCAGACGTTGCTGGTGGCCTTTTCCCGGCGGATGTGCTGCTCCCTGGTCTGCAGCGCCATGCGCAGCGCGGCGCGGCCTTCGCGGTCCCGGGATACTCCGATGAGGCGTCCGGGCATGAGGCGCTTGTGCGCGTCGCGGGTGGCGAAGAACGCCGCGTGCGGTCCACCGAAGCCGAGCGGCACCCCGAAGCGCTGCGAATTGCCCACCGCGATATCGGCACCCCATTCACCCGGAGGGGTGAGCAGGGCCAGCGCCAGGAGATCGGTCGCGACGGTGACGAGACCCTTCACCGCGTGGGCGCGCTCGATGACCGACCGGTAGTCGGGCAGGGCCCCGAGCGTGTTGGGGTACTGCAGCAGGCACCCCACCACCCCGGGCGCGAACGTGAACTGGTCGGCCGGTCCGACGACCACCTTCACTCCGCGCGCCTCGGCGCGGGTCGTCACCACCGCGATGGTCTGGGGGTGACACCATTCGTCCACCAGATAGACCGGATCATCGTGGTGCGGAGCGGCGCCCAGGGTCATGGCCATGGCCTCGGCCGCGGCGGTGCCTTCATCGAGCAGCGAAGCGTTGGCGATTTCCAGTCCGGTGAGGTCGGCCACCACGGTCTGGAAATTCAGCAGGGCCTCCAGACGGCCCTGGGCGATTTCCGGCTGATACGGCGTGTAGGCGGTGTACCAGCCGGGATTCTCCAGCACGTTGCGCTGTACGACCGGCGGCACGTGACAATCGTGATAGCCCAGGCCGAGATAGGAGCGGAAGACCTGGTTCTTCTCCGCCATGTCGCGCAACGAGGCCAGGCTCTCCTCCTCGGTTCGAGCCAGGGGAAGCGCGAGCGGCCGGCGCATCCGGATGGGCTCGGGCACGACGGCGTCGATCAGCGCGTCGAGGCTCGGATAGCCGAGCACGGCGAGCATCGCGGTGACATCGGCGTCGCGAGGTCCCAGGTGACGGGAGACGAAGGGGCCGAAATTCCGGACTGGGGCGGCAGGGTCGGTCATGGGCGGAACACACTCCGGTGGCACGAGAGATCGGACAAAACGGCGATGCCCCGGCAGCGCTCGCCCGGGGCATTCACATCGAGGAGCATCAGCGGGGCGGTGCTCAGGCGCCGATCTGGGCCCGGTACTGCTCGGATGTGAGCAGTGTGTCGAGATCGGCGGGGTTATCCAGCGTGAGACGAATCATCCATCCGTCGCCAAACGGATCGCGGTTGACCACCGCGGGGTCGGCGTCGAGGCCGGTGTTGACTTCGGTGACGGTGCCGGCGGCGGGACAGAACAGATCGGAGACCGCCTTCACCGCCTCGATGGTGCCGAACGCCTGGTGGGCCGCGAAATGATCGCCGACCTTGGGCAGGTTCACGAAGACCACGTCGCCGAGCTCACCCTGGGCGTAATCGGTGATGCCGACGGTGACGGCTCCGGCGCCGCCGCCCTTCTTGACGTACTCGTGATCGGGCGTGTATCGGAGATCGTCGGGAACGTTCGCCACCGCTGATTCCTCGGGGAGAGACCGGCTAGAGGATACCCCGGGCGGGAGACAGGGTCAAGCAGGTGCACGACTCCGCGAGAGCAGCTTTCGCCAGGTCAGCCAGGCGCGTTCCCGGAGCAGGTCCAGGGTCGCGTCGTTGTCGATCACGAAATCGGCCCGGTCCCGCTTTTTCGCGGCGGGAATCTGGGTGCGGAGCAGCGTCTCGGCCTCCGCGGACCCGAGGCCCCGCTCGCGGAGCCGCGCCAGCCGGAGGGGCTCCGGCGCGTCCACCAGCAGCACGGCATCGAAGCGGGACGGGTCCATCGCCTCGAACAACAAGGGGATGTCGCTGACGACGATCCCTCCGGGACCGGACCCTGCCTGCGCCAGGAGCCGGTTCCGCTCGGCCTCGACGGCGGGGTGCACGATGGATTCCAGCAGCTTGCGCTCCTCGGGCTGGGCCAGGATGCGTCGCCGGAGCGCGGCCCGGTCGAGGCCGCCATCTGTGCCCACGATGCCGGGGCCGAAGTGCGCCACGATGGCCTGGAAGACGGGGGTGCCGGGTTGCTGCAGCTCCCGGACGATGGCGTCGGCATCGATGATCGTGGCGCCCCAGGCGCGCAGCAGCGCGGCGACCGAGGACTTTCCCGCCGCGATGTTGCCGGTGAGGCCGACGTTAAACATCAGGATTGAGGATTGAGGATTGAGGATTGAGGGGATTGAGGATTGAGGCTTTCCCTTCGATCCTCACTCCTGGATCCTCAATCCTAGAGCAGCGCCGTCTGGTCTTCATCTTCCCGCGGCACCCGGTGACAGCGCCGGCAGCGCGCCTCGTAGGCCTCGCTCCCGCCCACCTGGATGGTGGGGGAGTCGTACCGGGCCGGCTTCCCGTCGACCAGGCGCTGGTTGCGGCAGGCCAGGTCGCCGCAGACCACGCAGATCGCGGACAGTTTGTCCACGTGCTCGGCAATGGCCATGAGGTGCCCCATCATGCCGAACGGCTCACCCCGGAAATCGGTATCGGTTCCGGCCACCACCACGCGGACGCCGCGCGCGGCCAGCGCGGTCACCACCTCGACGATGTCCGCGTCGAGGAACTGGGCTTCGTCGATGCCCACGAGCTCGGTGTCGGAGCGGGTCTGCCGCATGATCTCGGCGGCGCTGTCCACCGGAATGGCCTCGAATTCGATGCCGCTGTGGCTGGAGACGCGGAAGATGCCGCCGTAGCGCTCGTCGAGGTGGGATTTGAAGACCTGGACCTTGCGGCGGGCGATCAGGGCGCGACGCACCCGGCGGAGCAGCTCCTCGCTCTTGCCGCTGAACATCACGCCCGCAATGACCTCGATGGTCCCCGGGCGGGCCAGGTTGAACATCGCGACCATCCGACGATTGAAGTGTGGGTTTCCGGGGCCTCCGACGATAGCGGCGCGGCGGAACCGGGTCAAGCGACCGGTCACGCTCTTGCGGTTTGCATTCCGCTCCACATATTCCGCCCCTCGACAACGCAATGCGCGCGGCGGAGGGGGCCTATGACCAAGCACGAGCTGGTGGCCGAGCTGGGCAAGCGTCTGGATCTGTCACGGGCCCGGGCCGCGGAGACCATCGACGTGCTGTTCGGGCGCGGCGGGATCGTGCCGACCGAGCTTCGGAAGGGCGGCCGGGTGCAGATCACCGGATTTGGCCAGTTCGAAACCAAGACGCGCGCTCCACGCAACGGCCGGGACCCCCGCACCGGCCGGTCCATCGCCATCAACGCCTCGACGGCGCTGGTGTTCCGCGCCGGGCAACCCCTGCGCGACCTGCTCAACAAGAAAAGATAGGATCCAGGATTGAGGATTGAGGATTGAGGAACTGCCCCCTCAATCCTCAATCCTCAATCCTCAATCCTACTTCGAGCGCCCCCGGTCCACCCGGGCGACCACCCGACGCTTCCGAATCATCTTGCCGGCCATTCGCTCGGCCACCTGCTCCGGATCGGCTACGCCCTTCAGCTCGACCAGCGAGAAGGCGTCTCGCAGCTCCACCTTGCCGACCGATTCTCGCGGCACCCCCACGTCCTTGACGAGCAGCCCCACCAGGTCATGGGCGGTGGCCATGTCCTTCTTGCCGACCCCGACCCAGATCCGGACCGGCGCGCCGGGGAGCGCGGCCGGTGCCGGGGCGGGCTCGGGTGCCCCGGTTCGCGCCGCGATCCAGAGCTCCAGCAACGCCGCGGCCACCGCAGTGGCCTCGTAGCGCTCGAGCAGGGGCGCCAGCGCCTGATAGGACGCGGGGGCAGGGCCGTGACTCAGGGAGCCGGCGATGGATCGCCGGACCTGGTCGAGCTCACCCTGGGCTTTGTCGAGGAGTCCCCGGGCGTGCACCGGCCTCCGGTTCGGGGCCAGTCGGGCCGCGAAGGCCTCGGTGCCGGGGGGAATCAGGAGCAGCACCTCGCCCAGTGCGGCGAGCTCGCGCAGGCGCTCGGGCACCGGAAGATCGTAGGCGATGATGAGGGAAGATTTGCCGGGGAGGCCGGTGGTAATGGTGGCCTCGACGCCCCAGGACGCGAGCGCGGAGGCGATCGACCCATGATCGCCGGTATCCGCGGTCCAGATCGCAAGCGACTCGGGATCGAGCTGCTCGACCAGATCGCCCAGCACGGCGAGCCGGTTATTCCATGACACCGGGGTACTGCGAACCGCCGGTGGCGAGCCGGTCCAATCCGGCCCCAGGACGTCGACCACCGGTGCGCGCCAGCAGTAACGCTCGACCAGCGCCGCGGAGGCACCCGGATCGGTGGTCACGACGATGCGCTGGGTTTCCCTGGGAGCGTCCTGCAGGAGAGTGGCGAGCAACTCCTCGCCGGCCCAGGCCTCGGGCCAGAGGAGCAGGATCGCCGACAGCTGGTCCATCTTGAGGGCGGCGCGCCGGACCAGCTCATGCACGGTCTCGGGGGCCGCAAAGGCGAGGTGAACCGCGTCGGACTTGATCAGGCGGGTGAGACGCCCCGGTGCGTGGGCGCCGGCCACTCGCAGGCTGGTGCCGCGCGCCAGATGCGCGGCCACCCGGGCCCATTCATCCACGGCCTCGGGCGGACAGAGCGCCAGGGCCGGGCCCATCGGCTCCGCCGCCAGCCGGGCGATGAGTCCGGACAGGACCGGAGCGGCCCACGCCGCGGAGGGCGGGGCGACGAATACCAGATTGTGGCCCCGGGTCGCCACGGGGGCGGCCTCGCGGAGCGCGGGGTGTTCCTGATCCGACACGGGCGCCTCGATTGTCAAAAAGCGGCAGGCTTGCCGACGGGCGGAAAGCTAATCCAAGTGGTTATCTTCTCGCCATGACGCGCGTCATCCGGCTGCCCGATCCCCTCTCCTCGAATCTCTCGCATCTCAAGGCTTCCGAGACGTTGGCGATCAGCGCCGAGGCCAAGCGGCGCAAGGCGTCCGGGGAGGACGTCCTCGATCTGGGCGTCGGGGAGCCCGATTTCGACACGCCGCTGGCTGCCGCGCAGGCCGGGATCCTGGCCATCCAGCACGGGCACACGCGCTACCCGCCCAATGCGGGGTTGAGCGAGCTCCGGGTGGCGATCGCCAGGAATCTCTCCCAGCACGCGGGGGGGCGGCCCATCGATCCCGATGGTGTGGTGATCAGCTCCGGGGCCAAGCAGTCGCTCTTCAATGCCTGTTTCAGCCTGTTCGGGCCCAAGGACAAAGTCCTGATCCCATCGCCCGCCTGGGTCTCCTACCCGCAAATCGTTCACATCGCCCGGGCCGAACCGGTCATGATTCCGGGCGAAGCCGACTGGGGACTCAAGGTGAGCGCCAAGGACCTGGAACGGCACACCGACAAACTGGTCCGGGGGCTCATCCTCTGTTCGCCCTGCAATCCCACCGGGGCGGTGTATACCCTGTCGGAGCTCAAGGCGATCGCGGCGTGGGCCAAGAAGCACGAGATCTGGATCGTGGCCGACGAGATCTATGGGCGGATCTTCTATGGAGACGGGGGCGCGCCGTCCTTCCTGGAGCTTCCGCCGGAGGACACCGAGCGGCTGGTCGTCATCGCGGGAGCGAGCAAGGCGTACGCGATGACCGGGTGGCGGATCGGCGCGGCGCTGGCCCCGCTGCACCTCGCCAAGGCCATGGCCAACCTCCAGTCGCACACTACCAGCGGCGCCAATCAGCCGGCCCAGTGGGCCGCCATCACCGCGTTCAACGATCCGGAGGTCGAGCGCGAGGTGCAGAAGATGGTCGCCACGTTCGGACGACGTCGCGATCGGGTGGTCGCTCGCTTCCGGGATGAGGCGCCGGGGGTGGAGTTCGTCGAGCCCCACGGCGCGTTCTACTTCTTCTTCCGGGTCGATGGGCTCTCCGGGGATGGGCCGATGACCGGACAGATTTTCTGCGAGCGGCTCATCACCGAGGCGGGAGTCGCCCTGGTCCCCGGAGGCGCGTTCGGCGACGATCGCTGGGTCCGGCTCAGCTATTCGGTGTCCGACAAGGAGCTGGAGACTGCGCTCGACCGGATCATCCGCTTCATCGTGAAGCTGGGCGGCTGATTCCAAGCACCGGCGCGATGCCCCTCACCATTCGCGAGCTCAGGCGACTGCTCGCCCCGGTGCCGGGCCTGGTCGCGGCCTCGGTGGTGCCGGCGGCGAGCCACGGTCGCGAAGTGGAGGCCTGCATCACCCCCGCCACCCTGATCGAGCCGGGCCCGGTGACGGCGCGGGCGGTCGGCGCACCGGAAATCTGGCCCGGCCCGGTGGCCTTTCTCGACGGAACCCAACGCTTCGAGGTGGCGGCCTATGTCGGCACGTCTCCCCTGATGCTGGCGGAAGTGGCCGGGGCGGTGCGGGAACGCACCGGGCGCGATACCCGGACGGTCGCGGTCGAGCGGCGGGCGTTCGCCATCGGGAGACGGGAGGTCCTGGCCGCACTGGGCGGCGCCTTCGCCGGGATCGAGCTGGTGGCGCTGCCCGAGGATACGCCGGGGCATCCGCTTCGGGACATCGAGGCCGCCCGCCACGAGGTGGACCGGGCCCGTGGGGAAGTGGAACGGATTGTGGGAGACCGGTACCGTCGGGAGGCGCCGGGGCGCTGGCTGGTGGTCGACGGCTCCCTGGCGGAGAGCCCCGCGTGGGCGCTCGACGCCAGGATGGTGGGTGTCTCGAAGAGTCACTCCACGCTGCCGTTCGACGGCGACGACCTGGTGACCTACCTCCAGCTTCCCGCCGGCCATCGCTCGTCCATCTTTCAGCCGGCCTCCCGACGACACGCGCCGGTGTACGCCTGGGGATTCCGGCTCTGGCCCTGGGCCGGCCGCGATCTGTTCTACGGCCTGGTGCGCATCGAGGTGGCGGCGCGGCGCGAATCCCTCGCGGCCGCGGATGCGATCTGTCGCTGGCTCCTGGCCGAGCGGGCCCCGATCAGCGCGCCGGACGGACGCTGGGACCGGCTGCTCTATGGAATCCGGAGCGTGGAGGAGTACCTGCGGGCGGTGAGAGGTGAGCGGTGAAGAATCCGGTGAATAACCCGCATCCCGCCGCGCCGAGCGGCCCGCCGCCCGTCGGCCGGGTCGTGGCCACCGAGCTCAAGCCGTCCACGCCGCATCAATTCTTCTTCTGGACCGCGCGGGAGTCCCCGGTGGGCATCGGCGCGATCGTCCGGGTGGACGCCGACGCCCGGACCGTCTTCGGCGTGGTGACCGACGGATTTGCCTACTCCGACCTGCAGACGCCGATGCACGCCGTCATCGGCGCCGACGGAGATCCCGCCGGCACCGAGGAGCCCACCCGGCGCGCCGAGATCCGGCTGTTTGCCGCCGCGGTGCTTCGCCACCTGCCCGAAGAGCCGGTGCAGCCGGTCCCCCTGGGGCTGGTGCACCTCGCCAGTGACGCCGACGTGGTGACGGCCCTCCGGATGGATACCTATACCGAGGGCGATACACCCACCGGGATTCCGGTGGGCGTGTATGCGGCCGGCGGCCTCGAGGCCCCGGTGTACGTGGATGCCGATTTTCTGCTGGGACCCGAGGCGGCTCACCTCAACATCTCCGGCGTGTCCGGACTGGCGACCAAGACCAGCGCGGTGGAATTCCTGCTCAGCAGCATCTTCCAGCGCTTTCCGGCGCAGAAGGGCAGGATTGCGGCGGTCTGCTTCAACGTGAAGGGGCCCGATCTCTGCTTCCTCGACCAGCCGGCGCCGCTCGGCGAGGAAGATCTCCGGCTCTACGCCCGGCTCGGCCTCACGCCCAAGGCGTTCTCGCCGGTGCAGTACTACGCGCCCTACAAGGCCGACGGAGTCAATCTGAACACCCTGCGCACCCACGAGGCGCTGCAGGCGAACACTCAGCCGCTGCTCTGGGGCCTCCGCGAGGTGCTCGACTACGCCGAAGTCCTGCTCAACCGCGACGATGTCGACGCCAAGGCCGACGCCTTCATCGATTTCCTGGCCGAGCGCGTGGTGGGGCGCGAGTACGAAGACAATACGCTGCCCCGGAAGTTCCATGTGAAGAGCTTCGCGGACCTGGATGAATTCTTCCGCGCCATCTTCGCGGTGCTGGAGGATGCCGGCCGGGGCGGGGAAGTCTGGCGCACCCACCACATCGCCACGATTCGCAAGATCCGGAACCGGCTCGGCAACATCAGCACCCGGTCCAAGGGTCTGGTCACCGACGACGGCGACGTGAACGACCTTCCCTGGGGCGGATTCCAGGACCGCGGTCTCTACGTGGTGGACGTCGCCGGTCTCGACCCGCTGGCCCAGGACCTGGTCTTCGCCCGGCTGGTGTCGCGCCTGCGGGAACAGCTCGAGCGCCGGGAGCTGGGCGTCGATCACGTGGTGGTGTTCGTCGACGAGCTCAACAAGTACGCGCCGGCCGAGGGTCCCGACAGCTACGTGCGGAAGATGCTGCTCGACATCTCGGAGCGGGGCCGCTACCTCGGCCTGGTGCTGTTCTCGGCCCAACAATTCCGTTCCCAGGTGCAGCGGCGGGTGGTCGGCAACGCCGGGACCACGCTCATGGGGCGGATGGACTCCGACGAGCTCGCCCTCCCGGGGTATTCCACCATGAGCCCGGCCACCAAGGCCAAGCTCGCGGCGCTTCCCAAGGGCGAGCTGCTGGTCCGGCATCCGCACTTTACCCAGCCGATATTCGTGCGGTTTCCGCGGCCGGCGGTGCTCTCCGGGCGCGAAGGCGTGGAACGCTTTCCGCCCGCGATCGAGTTGCCCTTCGTCGAGGCGGTGAGCCGTCGGCTCCGGGCGCTGGATCCGTCGCTGGCCTCCTCGAAGATCCAGGACCTGGTGGCGGGACGGCGCGAGGCGGACGTGCGGAAGGCGCTCAACGCCACGCTCCGGGCCCGGCCGGACCAGCCGTTTGCGTTCTTCGTGAAATGCCTCGGACGCGAGGTCAAGGCCGAGTCGGCGGCGCCGAAGCCGGGCATCCGTCCGGTGAGGACCAGCGCCGACCCGTATTGACGACCGTGAAGATCGCCCACCTCGCCGACCTGCACCTGGGCCTCCGGCAGTATCACCGGCAGACCCCCGGCGGCATCAATCAGCGTGAAGCCGACGTGGCCAACGCCTTCCGCAAGGCGGTGGACGGTGTGGTCGCGGCCCGCCCCGACGCGGTGATCATCGTCGGCGACCTGTTCCACGCGGTCCGGCCCACCAACTACTCCATCGTCTTCGCCTTTCATCAGCTGCAGCGGCTGCGCGAGGAGCTCCCCCAGGTTCCCCTCATCCTGATCGCGGGAAACCACGACACGCCCCGCAGCAGCGAGACCGGATCCATCCTCCGGCTCTACGAGGAGCTGGGCGTTCACGTCGCGGTGGACGAGCCCCGCCGGATCGTCTTTCCCGAGCTGGATCTCTCGGTGCTGGCGGTGCCCCATCCCGCGCTGTACGCCCCGGAGAAACCGGTGCTCCGGCCCGACGGGCCCGAGCGACACCAGGTGCTCGCGCTGCATGGGGAGATTCCCGGCCTGTATCCCTATGACCGCTCCGAATACGGCGCCGCGATGCTCGACCCCGAGATGCTCAAGCAGGAAAAATGGAGTTACGTGGCGCTGGGGCACTACCACGTCCAGCACGAAGTGTCGGTGTTGCCGCCCATCTGGTACGCCGGCGCGCTCGACTACGTGAGCCCCAACCCCTGGGGTGAGCTCCAGGACGAGAAGCGGCTCGGCATCACGGGGAAGGGCTGGCTGCTCGCCGACCTGGAGAGTGGGAGAGTCCGGCGCATGCCGGTGGCGCTGGCGCGGCCGGTGCACGATCTCGACTGGCTGGACGCGGGCGGCATGACCGCGGCCGAGGTGGACCGGGATATCCGGAAGGTCCTGGCCGCCGTTCCCGGTGGCATCGCCGACGCGATCGTGCGGCTGGTCGTCACCGAGATTCCCCGGCACATCGTCCGGGAGCTGGACCACGCGGCGATCCGTGCCGCCAAGGCGTCCGCGCTGCATCTGCATCTGGATTTCCGGCGTCCGGAGCTGGATCGCTCCATCGGCATCGGCTCGCCCGGGCGACGCCAGACGCTTCCCGAGCTGGTGGCCGAGTTTCTCTCCCGGCGTCCGTTGCCCGAGCGGGTGCCCCGCCCGGAGTTCGTCGCGCTGGGACTCGAGCTGCTGGCGGAGCCCGACGAGCCGGGATCCGGAGCCGGGATCTGATGCTGATCCGGCGGCTCCGCCTGACGAATTTCCGACAGCACGCCGACACGGTGCTGGAGTTCGAGCGCGGGTTAACCGGGATCATCGGCCCGAACGGCGCGGGGAAGACCACGCTCCTCGAGGCCATCGCGTGGGCCATCTACGGCACCGACGCGACCCGCGGCAAGAAGGAAACCCTGCGCCGCCGCGGTGCGCCGCCCCGGTCGCGGGTGGAGGTGGAGCTGGAGTTCGAGCTGGGACCGCACCGCTACCGGATCGTCCGGTCCCTGGCCGCCGCCGAGCTGTTTCAGGACGGAGAGCCCAATCCCATCGCGAACAGCCTCGCCGCGGTTACCGAGCGGGTCACCCGGCTCCTGGGCATGAACCGGGACGAATTCTTCAGCACCTATTTTACCGGGCAGAAGGAGCTGGCCATCATGGCGCAGATGACCGCGCCGGAGCGGGCCCAGTTCCTGAGCCGGGTGCTGGGTTACGAAAAGCTCCGGCTGGCGCAATCCCGGCTCAAGGACCGGCGGCGCATCGCCCAGGCGACGCTCGACGCGCGGAAGCTCGAACTGATCGATCCGGTCCGGCTGCAGCAGGAGGAGGAGCTCGCGGCCGAGCGGCTTCGGGTGGCGGAGCACGCCTCCGCGCGCCTGGCGGCGAGCCACCGGGCCGCCGAAGCCGAGCTCCTGGCGCTCAAGCCCGAAGCGGAGCGCTGGGAGGCGCTGCAGCAGACCGTGTTGTCGCTCGAGGGCGATCTCAAGGTGGCCGAGCACGGCGCGATGACGGCGAAGGAACAGCACGGCGGGCTGGACCGGGAGCTGGCGGAGGCGCTGGGCGCCAAGTCGCGGCTGGACGAGCTGGCGCCGCTGCTCGCCCCGCTGCCGGGACTCCGGGCCGAGCGCGATGCACTGGACGCGGCCCGGGAGGCGGCCGGCGGCCGGCGCAGCCTGGAAGCCTCGCGCAACGAGCTGATCCTCCAGCTCGAGCGGGTGGATCGCCGCGTGGGAGAGCTCCCGCCGGGCGAGGAGCTGGCGCGCGTCCTGGCGGCGAGCACCGAAGTAAACGCGGCCCAGGCCCGGCTGGCGCAGGAGGCGGAAGTGCGGCGAACCGTGTGGGTCCGGGAAAAGCAGGACGCGGAGACCCAGCGCAAGAATCTGCTGGCCCAGCACGAGGATCTCCGGGAACAGCGGGGCCGGCTGGAGAAGGCGGGTCGCGATGGCAAGTGTCCCACCTGCGGCCGTCCCCTCGGTGACGGGTACGAGAATGTGCTCGATCTGCTGATCAATCAGATCGAAGAGGTGGAGTCCCAGGGCAAGTTCTATCGCCAGCGTATCGAGCAGCTCCAGGTCGAACCCGCGGATCTGGTGGACCTGGTCCGCCAGCGCGATATGCTGGAACAGGAAGGCCGGGGCCTGACCGGGAGGGTCGCGGGACTCACCCAGCAGGCCGCGGAGCGGGTGCGTCTGGGGGAGGAACGGATGGGGTTCGTCGCGAAGATCGCCGAGCTGAGCGCCGCGATCAGCGCGGCGCCGGAGAGCTACGATGAGCCGCGGCACGCGGTGGTCAAGCGGCAGATCGCCGCGCTGGAGGCCGACGCCCTGATGGCCGAGCGGCTGCGGGCCCTGGCCGATCGAGCCCTCGATCTGGTGGCGCGCGCGGCGCTGGCGGAACAGGATCTCTCGCGCCGCGAGGCGGAGGTGAAGGCACTGCGCGAACGGCTCGCCGGACTGGGCTGGTCGGCGGAGGCCGCGGAGGTCATTCGGGCCCGCCGCCGTGCGCTGGAGCGCACGGTACAGCAGGCGGAGGTGGAAAACGCCCGGGCCGCGGGCGAGCTCACCGCCGCCCTGGCCCAGCGGGCCGAAGTGGCCCGCCGCCGCGACGATCGGGAGCGCCGGATGGCGGAGGTCCAGCGTCTGAGCGATGCGCTGCTGCTGCAACACGAGCTGGATCGGGCGCTCGGCGATCTCCGCACCGACCTGAACAACACGCTGCGGCCCGACCTGTCGGAGCTGGCCTCGGGTTTTCTCCGGGATCTCACCACCGGACGGTACACCGACCTCGAGCTGGACGAGGATTACATCGCGACCATCATCGAAGAGGGCGAGCCGAAGCCGGTGATTTCCGGCGGAGAAGAGGATGTCGCCAACCTCGCGCTCCGGCTCGCCATCAGCCAGATGATCGCGGAGCGGGCGGGACAGCCGCTCTCCCTGCTGGTCCTGGACGAAATCTTCGGGTCGCTCGACGAGGAACGCCGCGGCGCGGTGGTCGATCTGCTCCGCAACCTCGCCGACCGGTTCCCCCAGGTCATCATGATCACCCACATCGAGTCGGTGCGCGACGGCTTCGACCGGGTCATCCGCCTTACCTACGATGTCGAGCAGCGCATCGCGCGCGCCGTCACGGAGACCCGCGATGCCGCGTAGCGTCTCCGGGCCGGAGCGCGCCGCGCCCGGGGAAATCGATCGCATCAATCGCGTGTTCGCGGATGCCTTTACCGAGCGCTACCAGCGCGACGGGCTCTCCGGTGTGCGGGTGCCGCTGCTCAACCCCGCCATCTGGCGCTTCGCCATGGAGGCCGCGGGGGACGGGGCCCTGATCTGGCGCGACAGCTCCGGCGCGATCGCCGCCTTCAACATGGTGCATCAATCGGGCGTCGAGGGGTGGATGGGGCCGCTCGCGGTACGGCCCGACCAGCAGGGCCGGGGCCTGGGGCAGACCATCGTGCGCGAAGGCATTCGCCGGCTCGAGGCGGGAGGCGCGCGGGTCATTGGACTGGAAACGATGCCGCGCACCGTCGACAACATCGGTTTCTATTCGCGACTCGGCTTCCGTCCGGGACACTTGACCGTGAGTCTTACCCGCACCCTGGAGGGGCCGCGGTTCTCCGGGAGCGAGCGAGTCCCTCCCGGCCGCGCCGAAGAGCTCCTGGCGCGCTGCCGGGTCCTGACCGATGCGCTGGTGCCCGGCGTGGATTTTTCACGGGAGATCGAGCTCACCCTCACCCATGACCTGGGACGGGTCACGCTGCTGGTGGACCGCGGCGCGCCCTCGGGGTTTGCGCTCTGGCATACCGCTCCGCTGGCCGAAGGCCGGACCGGTGACGAGGCCCGCGTGCTCAAGCTGGGCGCCCGGAGCATCGACGCATTTCGCCGCCTGGTGGCCGGCATCGAGGCGGACGCTGCGCGTGCCGGTGCCCGCCAGGTCTCGATTCGCTGCCAGACGGCGTACACCTCGGCCTACGAGGTGCTGCTCGACTCGGGATACTCGGTGCACTGGACCGATTTGCGGATGGCGCTGTCGGGACGGCCGGAGCTGGCCGCGAAGGATGGCGGGGTGCTGTTCTCTAACTGGGAGATTTGACCGGCAGGGACGCCCACCAGCGAATCCAGAGCACCGCGCCCACGGCCAGCAGCAGGTGCACCACGCCGAGCCCGGCCGGCCGGACGAAGACCAGCACCACCCAGAGCACCAGACAGGCCACGGAGGCGAGCAGGGTCTTGGTCACGAAGCGCCTTTCTCTGTTGACGCGATTTGTCCGCTTCCCTATTATAGCAATGTCGGGTGACGGCTGGGAGACACGTCACTGAGCCAACAGGTCCGATAGAGGGCCCAGATACTGTTGCCGATGTCATGCCCCTCGGGGGAAGGCAGACGCGATGGCGAGGGCGCCGAACATTCTCTTCGGGCTTCAGTAACCCTCGCGGCCGCCACTCGACACCTGGGCGCCGACCAGCGTGAGCCGGGTCGGCGCCTTGCTTTGTCCCCTCTGCCAGGTCGCTGATGCCGCGCTGCGTGGTCGCCCGCCGGATGCATTTCAACGCCGCGCACCGGCTCCATAACCCGGCGCGCTCCGAGGAATGGAACCGCGAGACCTTCGGTCCCTGCAACAATCCGAATTTCCACGGGCACAACTACGAGCTCGACGTGCTGGTCGAGGGGGAGATCGACCCCGACACCGGCTACGTGGTGGACGTCGCGGTGCTCAAGCTGCTGACCGAGCAGCTGGTCACCGCGCAGCTCGACCACCGGAATCTCAATCTCGACGTGCCCTGGTTCCGGGACCGGCTGCCCTCGGCCGAGAACATCGCGGTCTTCTGCTGGGAACAGCTCGCGCCGCGGATCCCGCGCGGCCGCCTGGTCCGGATCCGCCTCTGGGAAACCCCTCGCAACTACGTGGACTATGAAGGGCTCTAGTTTCAGCGCCGAGGTCCGGAGCATCCTCGAGAGCATCGGGGAGAACCCCGACCGCCAGGGCCTCGCCCGGACGCCGCAGCGGGTGGAAACCGCGCTGCGGTGGCTGACCCGCGGCTACGACATGTCCGTCCGGGACGTGGTGGGCAGCGCGGTCTTCGAGGAAGAGCACGAATCGATGATCCTGGTGCGCGACATCGAGCTTTACTCGCTGTGCGAGCACCATATGCTCCCGTTCTTCGGCCGGGCGCACGTGGCCTACATTCCGGCCGGGCGGATCGTCGGGCTCTCCAAGATCCCCCGCATCGTCGAAGTGTTCGCCCGCAGGCTCCAGGTGCAGGAGCGCCTCACCGACCAGATCGCGGACGCCGTCATGGAGGTGCTGGCCCCGCAAGGTGTCGGCGTGGTCATCGAGGCGGCCCACCTCTGCATGATGATGCGGGGAGTCGAGAAGCAGAACTCCCGCACCGTCACCAGCGCGGTGCGGGGCCTCTTCCGGGACGATTCCCGGACCCGCTCGGAGTTTCTGCGCCTGGTGAGCGCCGGCCGGCCGCTCGAGTGAGTGATCTGGCCGGCCTGGTCGCGGTCGTCACCGGCGCCTCCCGCGGCATCGGTCTCCATATCGCCGACGACCTCGAACGACTGGGTGCCCGGGTGGTCCGGGTGGCGCGCAGTCTGGCGTCCCGGGAATCCGAGACCCGTCTCGATGTCCGCTGCGACATCACCGACCCCGATCAGGTCGCGGGACTGGCCCACCAGACCCGCCGCGTCTTCGGTGTGCCTCGGCTCGTGGTCGGGAGCGCCGGCGCGTTCATGCTGGCGCCGCTGGAGCGGACCCAGCCGGCCGAGTTTGCGGCGCAGCTCGCCGCCAATCTCGCCGGGCCGTTCATCGTGGCGCGGGCCTTCCTGCCCATGATGAAGGAAGCCGGGGGCGGACGGTTCATCACCCTGGGCAGCGTCGCGGATCACCGCGCCTTCCCCGAGAACGCCGCGTATGCCGCGTCGAAATACGGTCTCCGCGGTCTGCACGATGTGCTGCGGGAGGAGTTCCGGGGCAGCGGGGTGCTGTGCACCCTGATCAGTCCGGGGCCCACCGACACCAACGTGTGGGACTTCATCGACCCGGATCGCCGGGAGGGATTCATCCCCCGGTCCCGGATGCTCAAGCCCGCGGACGTCTCGGAGGCGGTGGTCTGGGTCGCGGGCCGGCCCGCCCACGTCGATGTCGACTGGATTCGGCTCGGCCCCGCCTAACCCGCCCCCGGCTCCCGCCCGCATGTTCATCGAATTGACGGATCACCTCGCCTGTCCCTCTCCCCACGAGGAACAGTTCCTGGTCCTGCTTCCCGACCGGATGGACCAGCGCCGGGTGGTGAGCGGAGACTTGGGCTGCCCGGTCTGCGGCCGGATCGTCCGGCTCGATGCGGGCATTGCCGACTTCGGCGACGCGACTCCGTCCGACGGATACACGACGCTCACCGCCGAAGCCCTGTCGGTCTTCTTCGGACTCTCGGGTCCGGGAGGGTATCTGGCCCTGGCCGGCGGGGTGACCTCGCTCGCGCCGGAACTGGCCGCCCTGGTGCCCGGCGTTCGCCTCGTGCTGGTCAACCCGCCGGCCGGCACCGAGGACACCGAGCTCGCGAGCGTGCTGCGATCGCCTCGACTTCCGCTCAAGACCGGATCCATGCGCGGCATCGCGATCGGGGCGGACCTGGCCGGCGATCCCGCCTGGATCAACGACGGCGCCCGGGCGGTCCTGTCCGGGCTTCGGATGATCTCGGAGGGCGGAGAGCTTCCGGCGGACCGGATCGAGGAGCTCGGGAGAGTAGGAGAGGTCTGGGTTGGAACGGCCCGGCCGCCGGGGAGCGGCGGACCATCGGGCCGCTGACGCCGGCTAGTTCAGCATCAGCCACGACACGGCGGCAATGCTGCCCGCCATCGGAATGGTCAGGACCCAGGCCCACACGATGCGGGTCGCGACTCCCCATCGCACCGCAGAGAGCCGATCGGCGGCGCCGACACCGATAATGGCGCCGGTGATGGTGTGGGTGGTGCTGACCGGAACACCCAGCGCGGAGGCCAGGAAGATCGCCCCGGCTCCGCCGGTCTCGGCGCAGAAGCCGCCGAAGGGCCGCAACTTGGTGATCCGGGTACCCATCGTCTTCACGATGCGCCATCCGCCGAGCGCGGTGCCCAGCGCAATGGCGCTATAGGCGGCCATCTCCACCCAGAACGGGATCGAGTCGGCATTGGCCACGTACAGGTGCCGGGTCCAGTCGGTGGCGCCCAGAAAGCTGGCCCGGGTGGAGACCAGGAGGCCCACGACGATGCCCATGGTCTTCTGGGCATCGTTGGCCCCGTGACTGATCGAGAACGCCGCGGCCGATACCAGCTGCAGCCGTTTGAAGAGGCGCTCCATCGGGGCCGCCGGCAGGCGGTACAGCAGCCACGACAGCACCACCCGGAGCAACATCGCGGCGGCCATTCCGATCATGGGCGACAGGAAGAT
>DASYPZ010000017.1:0-22354 GCA_036006105.1 Gemmatimonadales bacterium
GGTCACACCCTCGAACATCGTCCTCCCCTTGCCGAGCACCACCGGGATCAGCACCAGACGATATTCGTCGATCAGGCCCTCCTGGGTCAGCTCCGCTACCAGGGTTCCGCTGCCCAGGATCACCAAGTCGGCGCCCTGACCCTGCTTCATGGCCCGGATCTCGTCCGGCAGGTTGCCCTTCACGATCCGGGTATTGTTCCAGTTCGTCTTCTTGAGGGACTTGGAAAACACCACCTTGGGCAGAGAATTCATCCCCTTGGCCACGACCGGGTCGTTCTTCGCAGCCTCCGGGGTCGGCCAGTAGCTCACCATCATTTCGTAAGTCACCCGCCCGAACAGCAGGACTCCTCCGCTTCCCGCGTTCTCGGCGACGAACGCTGCCCATTCCGGGTCCTTGTTCCGGGCTTTGGCCCAGCTCAGGTCGCCTTGCTCGCCGGTAAAGTAGCCGTCGAGGGTGACCTGGTTGAATACGATCAGTCTCGGCATGTTCGGCCTCCTCGCTTGTTGTGTGGGTTCAGATCCTTCCAGTGGGAGACGAGTGAGCCGCGGCCGGCCTCACGGGCGGGGTCGGGACGCTCCGATCGGTTGGAAAGAGCCAATTCTCGAGATCGCGGGCAAGCCACTTCGGCGGGACATTTCGTCGCGTCGGCGATTGCGTCCTCGCGGAGCGGTCCACGATATTGGGCACCCCTCTCCCGGAACACTGCATGGAGCGCACGCTGTCGCCCGCCCGGAGTCTCTTCGCCGCGGGATTGATCGGTCTCGGCATCCTGGGCCTCTCCGTCGGCGATTTCGCCATGCAGTGGCAACCGGTTCCGTCGGGAATTCCGGCTCGGACCGCGCTGGCCTACACCGCTGCCGCGCTCATGATCGTCTGCGGTGCCGGGTTGCTGTTCCGGCGCACCGCCGACTGGTCGGCACGGATTCTGTTTGCGTACCTCGTGATCTGGTGGCTGCTCAAAATACCGGCGGTGCTGAAGGCGCCCGTGGTGGCGGTGAACTGGCTCGGCCTTGGCGAGATCGGTGTGCTGCTGGCGGGAGGATGGGTCCTGTTTGCGACCCTGACGGGTCCGCGTGATGCGCGGCAACTGACCGGGGCGCGGGTTCTGTTCGGCCTGGCGCTCCCCGCGATCGGGCTCTCCCACTTCGTCTATCACACCCAGACCGCCGCGATGGTGCCGGCTTGGCTCCCCTACCGGACCGGCTGGGCCTACCTGACCGGCGCCGGGCACGTCGCCGCGGGTGTCGGGGTCCTGGGTTCGATTTATCCCCGCCTCGCGGCCACCCTGGAAGCCGCCATGCTGGGAGCATTCACGCTGCTGGTCTGGGGTCCCGCGATTCTGGCCACGCCCTCGGCGCGGCTTCCCTGGACCGCGTTCCTCATCTCCTGGGCGATCGGCGGGGCCGCCTGGGTCGTGGCGACCAGCCTCCCGGCCCGCAACGCCACCCGAGGGTGAGGGCACTGCGGGTCGCCCGGTTCACTGGGGGAGACGGCGGCGGAACTCGATTGTACGAGTGTCGTTCGGGTCGGCCTCAAGCGCGTGCGCGAATTGATCGGCCGCCGCCCTGGTATCCCCGGTGAGGACCAGTGTCCAGCCGTAGGTCGCCCGGGCCCGCGCGATCTCGGGAAACATCTCGGCGGCATACCGCGCCAGTCCCCTTGCCGCCGCGATGTGCCCGCGCTCCAGCGAGGTGCGCACCAGGTTGTCGAGCCAATACCACTCCGGATCGTCCTGGGGGAACTTCTCGTCGGGATCCGGTGTCTTCCGCTTGAACAGACGCCTCGCTTCGGCGTACTGCTTGGCCGCGCCGAGGCTGTCGCCGGTCACCGCCAGCGCGTGGGCATAGACGGCATAGGCTCGCGACCCCTTGAAGAGCGCGGGCCACGCGCTCGCGAGCTGCACCGCCTTCGCGGGATCCTCTTCGAGTAATTCGCGCACCAGCAGGTCGGCGCCCGTGAAGGAGTCCATCAGCACCGAATCGGGGACCGCCGAGAGCCGCCGCTTCACCGTATCGATCTGCGCCTGTACGCCCAGGGTCTTCACCCGCTGCAACGCGGGGAGCATCGGGGCACGCTGACTCGCGGCGTCGGCCCACCAGCCCTCGACCTCGAGGCTGATGTCGACCGTATCGGCCATCGCCGCCTGCCGGGCGGCGTTGAACCAGTTGTTGTATCTGTCGCCGCCGGTGATGCCGAAGTCCCTTCGCGCCAGCTTGAACGAGCTTGTGGCCGACAGGATCATCCACCCCGACTCCGGGCTGCGGCGCGGCGCCGGCATGACCAGGGGCACCGTCATCGCCCTGGTGACGCCGTGCATGGTCAGATTCCCGTCCATCAGCCAATCGGCCCCGTTGCGGCGCAGGCGGGTGCTCTGGAACATCACGGTCGGGTACTTCTCGACATCGAAGAAGTCGCTGGTCTTGAGATGCCGGTCGCGGTTCCTCCACCCGGTATCGAGGCTCTTCGACGGAGCGATGACCGTCACCGACGACTGCTCCGGGTGGGCGGAGTCGTAGATGATCGACCCCTTCGGGTCGGTGAAGCGGCCCTTGACGTGGGTGAAGGCGAAGCGGATCGCGAATTCGAAGATCGAGTGACCGGCGTCGAGCTGGTACTGCTGGAGCGCGGCGCGGTTCGGCTGCGCGGCAACGACGGCCGGCGCGAGGGCGAGCAGCGCGAGGGCCTTGCGCACGAACGGGGCTTTCATCCGGTGGGGCCCTCGCGGAGGAGTATGAGCTCGCGGGTGCGCCCGTCGCTCATGCGACGCAGGGTGCGCACACCGAGGTGGTCGCTCTTGCGGACCCAGTGATAGTGCGTTTCCCGGCCGACGCTGATCACGAACTTCCAGCAGTCGAACGTGCCCGCCGGCGTCTCGATGCGCTCCGACCCGATGACCTTCATGTGCATGGGCAGGAACACGTCCCGCGGCACCACCGCCCATCCCAGCGCGCTGAGGTGGAACTCGGACCCGGTCAGCAGCGGCACCCCCATGAAGAACACCGGCCCCAGCGCGTCCGAGGCGATCAGCCGCTCGCGGTGGGCACCGAGATCATGCGCGATGGGACGGCGGGTGGGGTCCTCGTCGAGCGACATCTGGCCGATGACGCTGTCATGGCGGAACCGCTGATCGATGGCGATGCCCGCCCAGCGGCCATACGGTTTCACATGCACCACGCGACTGGCAGCCTGGAGCGCCGAGTCGGCCACCGTGACCGACTCCGTCCAGGTGTGTGCGCCGTTCATGTCCTCGAGGCCCTCGATCTCGCGCCAGGACGACGTCAGCAGCCACATCCGGGAGTCCGCCGGCGCCACCCGGAGATCGTATTTCCCGGCGTCGGTCGTCCGGCCGCTCGCGCTGTCGACGAACCGGCGCTGATACGTCGCGGTTAGGGCCTGCAGGCGATGCGTCATCACACCGGCCGACCGGCCGGCCTGCCCTGCCTCGGCGCTCTGCGGCACGAAGCCGGCCAGCAGCAGCTCGTTGGCGCTGGCGAACTCGTCCCGAGCCCCGCGGCCGCTCCACCAGACCCCCAGGATCGTGGCGACGACGATCACGGCCGCCACGCGGATCGCGCGGCCGAGCAGGGTGCCGGGGGCGGGCTCCAGCGGGGCGGGAAGGATGCCGCGCATCCCGGCGGCGCGATCGGCGAGGGCGCGCGCCAGCAAGGCCTCGCTCGGCGCGGGCGTAGGCAGGGCCGCCGCGGCCTTCCCGAGCCGCTGCGCGAAGCCGACGAACCGGCGACAGTCGGAGCAGCGCTCGAGATGCCGGGCGACGCGACCGCGTCCTCCAAATGCATCCCCGGCGGCGAAGGCGGCGAGGCTCCGGCGCGAGGGGTGAAAGAACAGCAACATCATAGGAGGGCCTCGAGCTTCCGGCGCAGCGCCACGAGGCCGCGCGACAGGCGCGCCTCGGAGGCGTTGATGGAGATGCCAAGGGTGTCGGCAATCGCGGCGTGCGAGAGTCCATCGATGAAGCGCAGCACGACGACGGCCCGGACGGCCGGCGAGAGCTCACGCAATGCGATCTCGATGGCGGCGTTGGAGTCCCCCGCGGGCATCGCGCGGGCCGGAAGTTGCCCCGCCGCGTCCAGGCCGGTCTCTCGGCGCCGGCGCGCGGCGCGCAGGCGCATGAGACACATCCGCACGACGATCTGGCGGAGCCAGGCGCGCAGCCGGCCACGCTCCACGTAGCTCCGCATCGCGTCGGGCAGGCCGACGATCAGGTCGTGCAGCACGTCCTCGGCGTCGGCGTCCGAGCCGGTGAGCCGTCCGGCCAGGGCCAGCAGCTCGCCGCCGAATGCGCGGTAAATCGCCGTCAGCGCCGTCGGATCGCCCTGCCTGACTCGGGGGATCAGGTCGGGGTCAAGGGTCGGCCCGGGATCGGTCGTGGCGAGGGGCATCATGGGAATAATGCCGCCGGGCCCGGAAACCTGACAGCGTCACGAAGGACCATAGGCCGTTCGGCGGCCATTCACGCCCTCGGCGCGGCTCCCCTGGACGCGTTCCTCATCTCCTGGGCGATCGGCGGGGCCGCCTGGGTCGTGGCGACCAGCCTCCCGGCACGGAACGACGTCACCGCGTGTCTGTATTCCTGATCTTCGGATGCGACTCGAGAAATGCCTCCAGCTCTGCCTGGGTCTCAGCGGCCTCGGCCAGAGTCTGACCGCGATACGCCGGGCCAGGGAACGGGGGACCGTCGTCCACCGAGATCCACCAATGCACGGGTTCGGCCGGGGTGGTTCGGTCGCCATGCCGCCGACCGAGGGGCACGTAGACGACCACCTGGTGGCCGTGGAAGGTGAGTCGCAGTTCGGTCAGTAACCGGCTCCCGGGGCTCATGAGGCCGGCCCCTCTGAGTGCTCGTCGAGCCAGTCCCGAAGCCGCTGTAGCGTGATCGACCAGTCTTCTACTTCTGCCGCCGCCGGTCCGGCCAGTGCGCGCCCCCCGCGAATAATGATCCAATGCCCGCCGGCGTATTGGGCCCGCAACGTGATGCCACGCCAGGTGAACGTGATCGGCACGCTGCCATCATTCACGGCGCCTCGCTTTCTTCAGTATCGTGCCCTTCCCTTTCGAACCGTTGAGGCCCCAATCGGTTTGGGTGAACTTATAGACCTATCCTGCGTCACGCCATTCGGTAACTAGTAGATGTACTAACTCGGTGACGAGAGGGATTTTCACCACCAGGGTCCTTCCTCACAAGAAACGAGCAGAGACCCCGGATAACTACTAGGTTCCGGAGGTGACTGTTACCGACAGTCCTGCTGTGGGTACTCGTATGCAGGGAGTTCTGCGCGTCGCTTGTGCTGGCCTGGCGTATTTTGCCAGCGCCCGCTTGGGCTACGCATTTGCCATTCCCCACGGCATCGTCACGCTCTGGCCCCCGAGCGGCGTCATGCTCGGCCTCCTGGCCTTGAGCGATCGGCGCAACTGGCCCACCCTCCTGGCCGGTGGCCTGGCCGGCAGCTTCGCTTCCGATCTGCTCAATGGATACCCGACCTCTACGGCCCTCGCGGCCGCGCTCGCCAACATTGTGGAAGCGCTCGCCGCCGCATGGTTCGTGACCTGGCGGCTGGGGTGTCCGGTCAAACTATCCAGCCTGCGGGGGGTCCTGGTGTTCACCGGAGGCGCCGCCCTCCTGACCAATTCCGTTACCGCCTGGCTCGGCGCGGCGATGCTCCATTTCGGCTTCGGGGCGCCCCTCGGCCGGTCCTGGTTCGTCTGGTGGGTTGGGGACGGCCTCGGGATGCTGATCATCGCACCCACCCTGTTGGCCTGGTCCGACGGGCGGACGAGGCTCCGGACACTCAAGCGTTTCGCGGTCCTGGAAGCCGCCGTATTCCTCGTCGTCCTGGTCGCGATCGCGGAAGTGGCCCTCGGGCCGCGGCGAGGCTGGCCGGTGGACCCGGGACCGTACCTCGTGTTTCCGGTGCTGTTCTGGGCCGCCTGGCGCTACGGACCGATCGGTGCCGCCACCAGTTCCCTGATCGTGGCGGCTGTCGCTACCTGGAATGCCGCGCTGGGAGTTTTTCCGTTTGCCGCCGGGGCCGCGTCGGGCGTCAATGCCGCCATGCAGCTGTATGCCTTTCTGAGCGTGGCAACCCTCTCCTCGCTGATCGCGGCCGCGGTTCTGCACGAGCGCACCGCCGCCGAGGAGCATCTGGTGCAGACCGAGACCCGCTACCGGGATCTGTTCGAGTCCAATCCGCACCCCATGTGGGTCTACGACACTGGAAGCCGGGCGTTCCTCGCGGTGAACGACGCGGCGATTCATCGCTACGGGTACTCCCGCGCCGAATTCCTGTCCATGACCATTGCCGATATCCGGCTGCCGGAAGACGTGGCCAAGCTGGAGCGATCGATCGCCGAAGTTGGAAAGGGCAGAATTGCGAACCAGGTTTGGCGCCACCGCATCAAGTCCGGCGTGCTGATCGATGTCGAGGTGAGCTCGCATGCCCTCGAGTTCGAGGGCCGACCCGCCCGATTCGTCCATGCCCACGACCTGACCGAACGCCGCCAGGCCGAGGAGAATCTCAGCGCCGCCCAGGAGCGCCTCCAACGGGTGGTCGCCTCCAGTGGGGCGGTGTTGTTCGAGCTCCGCCTCTCCGCCGAAGAGGTGCGTATGGAGTGGATCAGCGACAATGTCACCCGGATTCTGGGGTACACCCTCGAGGAGGTACACGAGCCCGACTGGTGGTCCGGCAACGTCCATCCCGAGGACCGGAAACGTTTTGGCACCCGGCCGAGCCGGGAAGGTTATCGCGACGGCTCCGCCGAATACCGGTTTCGGCATCGGGACGGCCGGTACCGATGGATCCGAGAAGAGCTGCGGGTCGCCAGGGATGCCTCGGATCTGGCGGTGGCCGTGGTCGTCACCTGGCTCGACATCACCGAATGGAGGCATCTGGAGGACCAGTTCCACCAGTCGCAGAAGCTAGAGGCGATCGGCCAGCTCGCCGGAGGCGTCGCGCACGACTTCAACAATCTCCTGACCGTGATCCTCGGCGAGACCGAATTGCTTCTCTCCGGCCCCTCCCTGGGACCGGAATCGGATCGGGAGGCGGTGGGCGAAATCAGGAAAGCGGCCGAACGCGCCGCCCAGCTGACCCGCCAGCTCCTCACCTTCTCCCGCCGCCAGCTCATCGCGCCGGCCACCATCAACGTGAACGACATCGTCGCGGGGGTCGACAAGATGCTCCGTCGTCTGGTCGGCGAAAACGTCCGGATGACGCTGAACCTCGAACCGCTGCTCCACAAGACCGTGGCCGATGCCGGGCAGATCGAACAAGTGTGCGTCAACCTCGCCGTGAATGCGCGGGACGCGATGTCCGGCGGCGGATCTCTCACCATCGAGACTGCCAACGCCTCTCTCGACGAGGCCTATGCGGCGGCGCACCAGGGTGTGATGGCGGGAGACTACGTGATGCTCGCCGTGAGTGACACCGGGACCGGAATGAGCGAGGAGGTGAAGTCACACCTGTTCGAGCCATTCTTCACCACCAAGGATACCGGCAAGGGAACCGGCCTCGGCCTCGCCACCTGCTATGCGATCGCCCGCCAATTCGGTGGGCACATCGGGGTCTATAGCGAAATCGGTGTGGGGACCACCATGCGGGTTTACCTCCCTGCGGTCGATGCCCCGGCTTCCCAGACCGAAGCCAGACGACTCCCGGCCCGGGGCGGCGGCATCGAATCGATCCTGCTGGTGGAAGATGAAGAACAAGTGCGTCGTGTCGCTGCGCGTGCACTGCGGAAGATCGGATACACCGTGCACGAAGCGCCGAACGGCGAGCAGGCGATCGAGTTTCTCGAGCATCGACCAGATCGGGTGGATCTCGTGCTCACCGATGTGGTCCTGCCGGGAATGGGTGGCCGCGCGCTGGCGGCGCGCGTGGGCGAGCTGCGACCTGGGATGCGGATTCTCTTCATGTCAGGTTATTCCGACGATATGGTCCTGCAGCACCGCCTGCTGGGTTTGAATGTCGCCCTGCTCCAGAAACCCTTCACCGCGGAGGCGCTTGCCGAGAGAGTGCGTGACATCCTTGAACTTCCCGGTCCGCCGGGCTAATCGGGCGACGTCAGAGTCCACGGGCACGCTACTCCGGAGGAGTTACTTGGGCAGACGGCGGCGGAACTCGAGTGTACGAGTATCGTTCGGGTCGGCCTGAAGCGCGTGCGCGAATTGATCGGCCGCCGCCCTGGTATCCCCAGTGAGGACCAGTGTCCAGCCGTAGGTCGCCTGGGCCCGCGCGATCTCGGGAAACATCTCGGCGGGGTAACGCGCCAGTCCCCTTGCCGCCGGGACGCGCCCGCGCTCGAGCGAGGTGCGTACCAGGTTCTCGAGCCAATACCACTCCGGATCGTCTGGGGAAACTTCTCAGTGGGATCCGGCGTCTTCCGCTTGAACTGTCGCCTCGCCTCGGCGTACTGCTTGGCCGCGTCGAGGCTGTCGCGAGTCACCGCCAGCGCGTGGGCATATACGACATAGACTCGCGACCCCTTGAAGAGCGCGGGCCACGCGCTAGCGAGATGCACGGCCTTCGGGGGATCCTCTTCGAGCAGTTCGCGCACCAGCAAGTCGGCGCCCGAGAAATAGTCCATCAGCGCGGAATCGGGGACCGCCGAGAGCCGCCGTTTCACCGTATCGATCTGGGTCTGCACGCCCAGGGTCTTCACCCGCTGCAACGCAGGGAGAATCGGGGTACGCTGACTCGCGGCGTCGGCCCACCAGCCCTCGACCTCGATGCTGATGTCGACGGGGGGCTTGCGGCGATGCCCGAGTAGCGGCCGGAAGGCTCCGTCCCAGGTCACGGCTGGGCAACGCATCGGCGCGATGGTTACTCCGTCCCGTCCTCAGGGCAGCCATGGGCCGTCATACCATTTTCGTCGTCATTGCCTTTGCGGGCCTCCTTTCAAGACAACCCGTCCTGGCCCAACAAGTACCAGATTCCGGGGCCATGGTACGAATCAGTTTCCAGTCGAGGCCGCGGATCGTCGGGCGAGTGATCGGCCAGGTCGGTGATTCCCTGATGTTGATGTTTGATGAATATGGGAACAAACTGGGAATCCGTCTGCGCGACATCCGTCGCGTCGAACTTACACGGGGCCGAAGCAGTGCCATCGGCGAGGGATTCCTGATCGGCGCGGCGATTGGGGTCGGCCTCGGCGTAGCGATCGGGGTCTCGTCCCACGGGACGGGAGATCTCACCAGAAGCGATGTGATCAGGTTTGCGGCGCTCGATCTCGGACTTCTGGGAGGAGTGAGCGGGCTCATCATTGGAGCATGCACAACGGGCGAGGATTGGTTCGTCGCTCCCCGGTCAGCGGCGCGACGCAGCGCGATGCTTGGATTGGGACTCCGAGTCCGATTCTAGCCGATCACCGCGCGTCACCTCAGGTTCGACCATTGTGCCGTCACTGTATCCACAATCCAGGAAATCGCTCGTCCTCGCCATACCCGCGAGCTCCATGGAGGCTACGTGTACAGGCTGCCGTCCTCGACGAAACAGAGGTCGTTGCCCCACTTGTCGACGACGTAAAACGAGTTCTCGCCCCATGGCCGCTTGACAATAGTCCCCGCGGCGACGCCGTGCACCTTGTACGGCGCCAGCGCACCGAGCTCCTTCGCCCGCTTGTGGACGGGTTCGAGATCCGTCACCGCGAAATACAGCGACTTCGGACCCGGCGTCGGCGTGAGCCCGCCCTGCGTCGGATCGAGCAACGCGAGGATCACGCCGCCGCAGTCGAAGTAGTGGCGCGCACCGGGATGACGCGTGCCCTCGACCCCGAAGAGCTTGGCGTAGAACGAGGCGGCCTCGTCGAGATTCGCGACCTCTACGGTCACACGGAACAACCTGGGAGCAGCGGACATCGTCATTTGCCCTTGTGAGTTGCAGTTGCTTTCGAAAGTTGTGCGACTGAGCGCGGCCCGGTCGGCGCCCAGGTCTTGGTCGGCGACGGCAGGTCGAGCTGGTCGATCCAGGCGCCGAGCACCCGCTGGACGTGGTCGCGCTTGAGCTTGTAGTGGCTGCTGCGACCGTGGCGCCGCACCTCGACCAGCCCGGCCTCCTCGAGGACCTTGAGGTGGCGTGTCGTCGTCGGCCAGCTGTGCGGGAATCGCTTCGCGAGGTAGCCCGACGGCAGCTCGCCGCCGGAGTGGCCGAGCAGCAGAACGATGTGCCGGCGCGACACATGGCTGAGCGCGAAGAACACTTTCTCGATCTCGGCGAGCGTGGGCACGCCGCAATGTTAGCGTATACGACAATAATTAGCAAGAGGGCTAATAATGAGCGTGGCTCGCTGGATGCGTCCACCGGCCCCGAGCGCCCGACGCCGATCCGGTGAAGCCCGGACGTCGAGCGGGAATTCGGGGAGCTGGGGCCCGCCCGAACGCCCGTAGCAGCAACCCGCGGCCGTTCGCTGCGGGTGGTCCGACGTCGGCAATCATGAGGCGGGCACTGCGGGTGAGCGGATCGTGCGGACCGGCACGGCCCGGCGCCCCGGAGGATCGTCCCGGAGCGCCCAGCCGCGGTCGCTGCGTCGCCTAGACCTCGAGCCGGTCTCCCTCCCGCGACACGCCGGCATAGAGCACCGGCATCAGGAACACGCTGATCAGCAGCCGGGAGAACAGTCCGCCCACGATCACCAGCGCGAAGGGGCGCTGCGAATCGGAACCCACCCCGGTCGAGAGCGCCGCCGGAAGCAGCCCCAGCGCCGCCACCAGCGCGGTCATCATGATCGGTCGGAGCCGGTAGAGCGCCGCCTCGCGGGTGGCCTCCGCAATCGAGCGCCCCGAGAGCCGGAGCTCGTTGGCATAGGAGATGTACACCACCGCCGTCTGCACCGACACGCCGAACAGCGCCAGAAAGCCGATCCCCGACGATACCGAGAACGGCGTGCCGGTGAGCGCCAGCGTCAGCAACCCGCCCACTGGGGCAGACAGCGCCACACCCATCACGGTGATGAAGGGAAACGTGAGATTGCGGTAGAGCGCGAAGAGCAGGATGAAGATCAGCGCGACCGTGAGCGGGAGCACCACCGCGAGCTGCCCCTTCGAGGCCACGTAGTCCTCAAATTCCCCGCCCCACTCGATGCGATACCCCGTCGGGAGCGTCACCGCACGGGCCACCTTGGCCCGGGCCTCCTCGACCGCACCGGCGAGGTCGCGGCCCTCCACCGCGTACTGCACCCCGATGTAGCGGGAATTGCCTTCCCGGTAGATGAACGACGCCCCGCTGGTGACCTCGATCGTGGCCAGCTCGCGCAAGGGAACCTGCTGGCCATCGGGTGTGGCGACCAGGATGGACCCGATCCGCTCCGGGGTCTCCCGGAACCTCGGCTCCAGCCGCACCACCAGGTCGAACGTCTTCTCGCCCTGGACCACCTGGGTGGCCGCAGTGCCGCCCACCGCGGCCTCGATCAGCCCGTTCACCTGCTCGACGCTCAGCCCGTAGCGGGCGATCTTGGTTCGATCGATCTGCACGGTCAGACTGGGCTGGCCCAACTCCTCGACCACCAGCACCCGGTCGATGCCCCGCACGGCCTGAATCACATTCGCGATCGCCCTGCCCTTGGCCTCCAGCACCTGCAGATCCGGCCCGAACACCTTCACCGCGAGCGCGCTCTTGAGGCCGGTCTCCGCCTCGTCCACCGCGTCCTCGGCCGGCTGAGTGTAGTTGAAGGTGATGCCGGGGAACACCGACAGCTTCTTGGCGATCTCGGCGACCAGCTCGGGCTTGGTGCGAATGGGGCCTTCCCACACCTGGTAGGGCTTGAGCCCGACGTAGAACTCGGCGTTGAAGAATCCGATCGGATTGGTGCCGTCGTCGGGACGCCCGTGTTCCGAGGCGACGTCGGTGACCTGCGGGAAGGTGTGGAGGATCTGCCGGATCTGGGGGACGATCTTGCTGGATTCCTCCAGCGAAATCGTCGGCGGCATCGTGGCCCGCACCCACAGCGCGCCCTCGTCGAGATGGGGCATGAATTCCGCGCCGATCACCCGGGTGAGCAGCAGCGCGCCGGCGAAGAGCACCACCGAGCCGGCCACCGTGCGGCGCGGGTACCGGAGACACCAGTCCAGGGCCCTGGCATAGGTGCCCCGAATTGACTCGAAGACCCGGTTCCGGGTCTCCTGAACACCGGCGCGCAGCAACATGCGGCACAGCACCGGAACCACCGTGAGCGTCAGACCCAGCGCGCCGATCAGCGCGAAGATGGTGGTGTCCGCCATGGGACGGAACAGCCGCCCCGAGGGCCCCGACAGCACGTAGATCGGAAGG
This sequence comes from Gemmatimonadales bacterium, assembly GCA_036006105.1. GTDB lineage: Bacteria > Gemmatimonadota > Gemmatimonadetes > Gemmatimonadales > GWC2-71-9 > JABFSM01. The sequence goes on from DASYPZ010000017.1 coordinate 12,280, forward strand.
AAACCGGCGATGATGATGGCGACCGCGTACACGACCGGGCGGTCCACCTCGGAGGCGGCCTGGGCGATGATCTCGCGGATCGAGACGCCGGCTCCCTTCCGGGTCGCCAGACTCCGGTGGATGTTCTCCACCATCACCACCGCGCCATCCACCAGGATCCCGAAGTCGATCGCGCCGATCGAGAGGAGGTTGGCGGGGATGTGCCGCAGATCCAGCATGATCGCGGCGAACAGAAGCGCCAGGGGAATGGTCAGCGCCACGATCAGCCCGGAGCGCGCGTCGAGGAGAAACAGGATCAGGATGACCACGACCAGGAAAATGCCCCGCAGCAGGTTGTCCACCACGGTCCGGGTCGTCAGGTGCACCAGGTCGCTGCGATCGTAGAACGGATGGATCGTGACGTCCTTGGGGAGAATCCCGCCGTTCAATTCCAGGGTCTTGGCTTCGACCCCCTTGAGAACCGACTGGGCCTGCTCCCCGGTGCGCATCAGCGCGATCCCCTCGACCGCATCGCTGGATTCGTTGAACCCGAACTGGCCCAGCCGCGGCGCGAAGCCGATCACCACCTGGCCGACGTTGCGCACCAGGATCGGGGTGCCGTCCTTGACGGCCAGCACGACGTTCTCGATGTCCTGGGTCGAGGTCAGCCGGCCCAGACCGCGCACGTAGTAGAACTGGCCGCCCTCGGAGTAGAATCCGCCCCCCGCGTTCCCATTGTTGCCGGCCAGCGCCGCGGCGATGTCGGGAATCGACAGACCCGCCCCCGCCACCTTGGTCGGATCCAGCAGCACCTGGTACTGCATGGTCTGGCCGCCGAACGAGGACAGGTCGGCGACACCCGGCACCGACTTGTATGCCTTGGCCACGACCCAGTCCTGCAGGGTCTTGAGCTCCATGGGCGTGCGGTCGGGGCTGGTCAGGACGTAGCGATAGACCAGACCCGAGGGGGAAAACAGCGGCGCCACATCGGGATCGACCCCGTCCGGCACCTCGATCCCGCGCAGCCGTTCGAACACCCGCTCCCGCGCGAAGTAATTGTCGGTGCCGTCCTTGAACACCAGCCGCACATCGGAGAGCCCGTAGAGCGAGATCGAACGCACCACCTCGAGCTCCGGCAGGCCGTTCATTTCGGTCTCGATCGGCACCGTGATGAGGCGCTCGACCTCTTCGGCGGCGTGGCCGGGCCATTGGCTGACGATCTCCACCATCGGCGGCGCCAGGTCGGGATAGGCGTCCACCGGAAGGCGCAGGAACGACCAGACCCCGATGCCTCCCACGGCCAGCGCGGCCAGAATTACCAGCAGCGGCTGCTCCAGGGCAATCGCCACCAGCCGGTGAATCAGCGAATGGCGGCCCGCCCGGCCACCGCGGCTGACGGAGGGGTCGAGAGGCTCGGTCATTGCTGGCCCGAAGCCTGGAGGAAGAGCGCCCCGTCGATCACCACCTTGTCGCCCGCACCGAGGCCACTGGAGACCTCATAGGTGTCGTTCACCCGTCCTCCCAGCTCGACCCGGCGCCGGGCAAAGCTCCCGTCCGGCATCGCGACGAACAGGTAAGGCAGGTTCTCGTCGTCGCGGAGCACGGCGGCCACCGGCACCAGAAGTCCCCGGCGCCGCGAGGCCGACTGGATCAGCACCTGCACCAGCATGTCCCGCTTGAGCAGCTCCCGCTTGTTGGGCACCACCACCCGGACCGAGGTGGCCTTGGTGGAGGGATCGACCAGGGCCGCGATGTAGTCCACCACGCCGGTCAATGTGTCGGGTGAAGCCTCGGTGGCGATGGCCACGTGCTCGCCTCGGCGCACGTCACGCAGGTCCCGCTCGAATACATTGGCCAGGACCCAGACCACCGAGAGATCCGCGATGGTGAACGCGGGCGTCGTTCCCGCCTGGAGGAGCTGCCCCGGGGAAATCAGTTTCTCGACCAGCGTCCCGCTGATCGGGGCGCGGATGATGGCCTGGACCGGCGCGCTGGCGCGGCCCTCCCGAATGCCCTCGACCGCGGCGGAGTCCACGCCGAGCGTCTTGAGCTGCATGAGCGCGGCGTCGCGATCGGCCGCGGAGCCGGCGAGATCGGTGCGGGCCTGATCCAGCTCCCGCCGCGCCAAGGCGTCGTTGGCGAAGAGTTTTTCATCCAGCTCCGCGATCCGCTGCGCGTTACGCCAGACCGCCTGGGCCTTGCCGAAGGCGGCCACCGCGGCCGCAAAATCCGGGGAAGAGACCGTGGCGAGCGCCTGGCCGGCGTGCACCACCTCGCCCGGCTTCACCAGGATCCGGACCACGGGACCGGACATCGGCGCCAACACCTGGGTCGACCGGTCGGAGCTGAAGGCGACGGTGCCGGTGGTGAGAATCGTCGGCGAGAAGCTGGCCGAATCGATGGCGGCAATCCGGAATCGGGCGCGCTGGGCCGAATCCACCGTGATCCGGCCGCTGTCCGCCGGAACGGCGGGCTTGTCCGCGACGTCCGCACGGCGGCCGCACCCGGCGATGAGAAGCGCCGCGGCGACTCCCGCGGTACCAACCAGTCTATTGACCACGCGGCCCTCCGGCCTCGAAGCGTTCGAGCGGCGCGCCGACGGCGCGCTGCAGATCGGCGCGGGCCATGCTGGCCGCCGCCAGTGCATCGGTGTACTGACTCTCGGCGTCGCGGAGCACCCGGCGCGCGTCCAGCACCTCCAGCGCGGAGGCCCCGCCCAGCCCGTAACTCACCGAGGCGATACGATAGGCCTCCCGCGCCGAGGGGAGCAGGTTGTCCCGCAGAAACACCGCCTGCCGGAGCGCGGTGGACGCAGCCGCGTAGGCGCTCCGCACGTCCTGACCGACCTCGGCGCGCAGATCGCGATAGGAGGCGGCGAGCTCGAGCTCGCGATGATGGGATTCCGCGATCTCGCCCTTGGAGTGCTGCCAGAAGAACGCCGGCAACGGGAGCGAGATGCCGGTGGAGAAGAGCCCCGGCCCGGGATCGGCGTAGTTCTTACTGATGCCGAAGATGAAATCGGGGAGCCAGTATTCCCGCGCCAGCGCGGTGGTCGCCTTGGCGCCTTCCTGCTCCCGCGCCAGTCCGGCCAGCTCAGGCCGCGATGCGAAGGCCGCCGCCTCCAGCGGCTCCAGTGCGGGCAGCGGCGGCGGCAGGACCAGGGAATCCGACACGGCCAGCGGCGCGCCCAGCGGACGGTCGATCAGTCGGTTGAGCGCCGCCCGGGCGTTCACGATGTCGCGGGCGTTGGTGATCAGATCGTTTTCCGCCTGCGCCACGTCGACCCGGGCCCGGATCACGTCCAGGCGCGCGGCGCTCCCGCCCTCGAAACGCGCATCGGTCTTCGTGAGAAAATCCTGGGCCAGCGCCCGGGCCTGCTCCAGATCGTGCTGGTGACGGAGCGCGGCCAGCAGCGAGTCGTAGACCTGGGAGGTCGTCGCGGCGATGCCCTGTTGCAAGGCCAGCAGGGCCGCTTCGGTGGACCGCACGTCCGCGCTGCCGATCCGTCCGCGCAAGCGAAACTTGTCGGGAAACGGAACCTGCAGCGTGGTGCCGACGATCCGGTCGGTGGCCCGCCCCCCGCCGAACAATCCGGTGGCCTCGTTGAACTCCACGTCGAATTGGGGATCCGGAATCGCGATGCCCTGCACCCGCCGGGCCCGCGCCTGGGCGACCTGCTCCTGGGCCGCGCGAATCTGGGGATTCCGGACTCCGGCGGCGGCCAGCGCGGCCTCCCGCGTCAGGCACACCGAATCCGGCACCACCGCTCCCGCGGCCAGCGGCGTGGGCCGGACGCAATCCGGCACCAGGGGTGGGCCGGTGGGATCGGGCGCCCGTCGGGTCGAGTCGGGTTGTTGAGCCGATGCCGCGCCGGCGAATGACGCCAGCGCGAACACCCAAGTCAGGTGTCGCATGCTGCTCCTCTGTGTTGGCTAGCGGTCCGTCCGGGATGGACCGGATCGCTCAGACAAAAAGGGAATCAGGCAGTGCGCGGAGGGGCTCTGGAGAGGTAGCGGAGGGAGACCGAGACGCCGACGACCGACTCGCGGAACGGTGCGGCCGCGACCAGGGCGACCGCGACGACCAGGGGAGCCTGGGGAGACCGGTCGCCCATGGTCCCGGGCTGCACATCGGACCGGATGCTGCACCCATCGGCGTGGCAGGAGCCGGACGCTTCGTAGTGGGAACGGAAGGATTCGGCCCGGCGGGTCGGCCCGTGGAACACCAGCGCATCCAGGGTGGGCATGCCGCCACCCCCGACGCCCACGACGAACAGCATCGCCGAGGCCAGCAACCGCCGGAGCGGGAATCTTCCCATGGCCCCCAATGTAGCCCGGCCCGCCCGGAGGGGCCAACTGGCGGGCCGGTCCTCACGCCGGGGTTCGGATCGGCCCCTCCACCGGCAGGATGAACCAGAAGGTGCTGCCCCCACCGAACACCGACTCCGCGCCGATGGTCCCGCCGTGCATCTCCACAAACTGTTTGCAGAGCGCCAGGCCCAGGCCGCTGCCCTGTTGCTGGCGGCTGGCGGAGGCATCGACCTGACTGAACACCTGGAAGAGTTTCTTCATGTCGGAGGAACGAATGCCGATGCCGCTGTCGCGGACCGACACCCAGACGGCGTCGCGGCTGGCCAAACGAGGCTGGTCACCGGCGCGATCGGCCGGGATCGGCAGCGGCACCGGCGTGCGCAGCGCCGAGAGGCTGACCGTCCCTTCGTCCGGGGTGAATTTGGAGGCGTTCGACAGGAGGTTGAAGAGCACCTGGCGCACCCGGATATGGTCGGCCACCACGAACAGGGGCTCGCTGCCGGCGTCGATGGTCACCGCCTGGCGCTTGGCGGCCCGGAGGCTCCCGGTATCGGTCACCGCGCCCTGGATCGAGTCCCGCAAATCGACCCGGGCCAGGTGCACCGTCATCCGGCCGGCCTCGATCTTGGAGAGATCGAGAATATTGTTGATCAAGCCCAGCAGGTGGCGGCCGTTGCGCGCGATGGACTCCAGGAAATCCCGCTGTTGCTCGTCCAGCGCCGCGGACCCCGGCATCAGCAGCAGCTCGGAAAACCCGATGATTGCGTTGAGCGGGGTCCGGAGCTCGTGGGACATGTTGGCCAGGAACTCGTCCTTGAGCTTGGTCACCCGCACCAGCTCGCGGTTCTTTTCCGCCAGCTCCCGTTCGTTGCGGCGGGTTTCCTCGAGCATGGTGACCCGGTCGAGGCCCACGGCAACCTGCTCTCCCAGCGCGGTGAGCAGGCCGGTATCATGCTCGTCGAACGGCAGGCCGTCGAGCCGGTTATAGGCGCAGGCGGCCCCGATCACCACGCCGGAGGAGCGCAGCGGGACGCAGACGGCTCGATTGAGGTTCGCCGGCAGCGTATCGATGGAAAAATTGCGGGGGTCATGCTCCATGTCGTCGCTGGTGATCGCGAGGTCGCTCAGGACCGCGCACCCCGCCAGCGACTTGTCGATCGGCAGCAGGCTGCCCGCGGCGCCGCGCAACAGCCCGGCGCCGGCGGCCACGCGCAGGAAGCGGCCCTCCTCCGCCAGCAGCATGATGGCGCTGCCTTCGGCCTGCAGCAGAATCGAGGCGAGCTGCACCACTTCCTCGAGCAACGCCCCGCTGGTGCGGACGCCCAGGAGGGTGGATCCCAGGCGGCGCAGCACTTCCAGCTCGCGGTTGCGGGCCGCGGCCGCGCCGATCGCGCCCTCGAGCCGGGCCCGTTGCCGCTGGCCCAGGTTGCGGCCCCGTCGCACCGCGAACAGACCCCCCAGCGTGCAGATCCCCGCCAGCACCACGCCCAGCCGGCTGCCCTGGTAGGCATAGAACACCCCGGCCCATCCCAGCGACATGGCGAGCAGAGTGAGCGGAGTCGGGCGGTTCAGGGCGACCAGGAATTGCTCCCACGCCGTTTCCGGCTCCGGTGGAGGGAGCAGCTTCGGGTCGCGGGGGTCGGAGGGTGTCACTCCGGATCGGGGGGCAGCAGGTGATCGAAGGCGGTTTCACCAGTCGCCAGCATGCGGCGCAGGTAGGGGCGGCAGAGGCCGCACTGTCCCCCACACCCGGTCGTCCGGATCAGCGTGTTGAGACTCCAGGCGTGCTCGCGCGCCTCGGGGAGCAGGTCCTCGAAGCGCCGATTGCGGCAGATGCAGCGATCGATCAGCACCGCGGGACGATGGCCGGAAATCTCGGTCATGGGTTGGCCGGCCGGAGGTCGATTTCGCTGACCAGTGCGCGCGACGGCATCCGCAGCGCATCGAGGATCGCCTGGGCGACATCGTCGGGCTTCAGAATGGCGTCGGTGTTCGGGTTGAGCACCGCCTGGCCGTGCATCAGCGGAGTGTCGACCGACCCGGGACAGATTGCCAGGACCCGCACGCCGTCCTTGCGGACCTCGAGCATCAGCGTCTTGCTGAATCCGAGGACCGCGTGTTTGGACGCGACATAGGCCGTGCCGCCGACGAACGCGTTCTTGCCCGCCAGACTGGCCACATTCACGATGAACCCGTGCTTTCGGGCGCGCATCCCGGGCAGGACCGCGCGGGTCACCAGGTAGAGGCTGCGGAGATTGGTCGCCATGGTGGCGTCCCAGTCGTCGAGACTGAGCTCCGCGAACGGCGCCAGCCGGGCGATGCCGGCGTTGTTGATCAGGGTATCGACGGGGCCCAGGGCGCGGGAGACCTGCGCCACCAGGGCCTCGACTGCAGCCGGATCGGCCACATCGGCGGCGGCGCCGGCGGCCTCGATCCCTTCGGCCCGGAGGTCCCGGAGCAGCGCCTCCACGTTGGCGGCGGTCCTGGCGCAGACACCGACCTTATACCCGGCTCGGCCCAGGGCGAAGGCGGTGGCCCGGCCAATACCCAGCGTGGCCCCGGTGACCAGGGCGATGGGGGACGGCATGTGCTGAAATGTAAACGTCGGGGAGGGGCGTCGCCGCTCCGCGGGGGTCAGACGACCGCGGGGGCCCGGTCCTGCCAGCCTGGTGCGCCCACCGAGCTCATGAAGGCCTGAAAGACGTCGGGCCGCCACCATTTCCGGCACCGTTCCAGCTCGGCCAGGGAGACCTCCCGGGTCATCGCGGGACGGTAGCTGCGGGTGGTGGTCAGGGCGTCGAACACATCCACGATGCAGATGACCTGGGCCCCGAGGGGGATCTCGTCCCCGCGGAGGCGATCGGGATAGCCGGTGCCGTCCAGCTTTTCGTGATGCCAGCGGATCAAGGGCTTGAGGTCCCAGGGGAACTCGACGCCCGCGAGCAGCTCCACCCCGTGGATGGTATGCAGCTTCATCTGCTCGAATTCGTCGTCGGTCAGCCGCCCCGGCTTGTTCAGGATTTCGTGCGGCACCCGGACCTTGCCCACATCGTGCAGGTAGGCGCCCAGCCGCAGGGTGGTCTTCTGCATGTCGTCGAGCCCGAGCGCCTCGGCCACCGCCACGGCGTAGGTGGCCACCCGCTCGCAATGTCCGAAGGTATAGGGATCCGAGGATTCGATCGAGAGGCCCCACTCCCGCACCACGGCGAGGAAGGTCTCCTCCAGCGTCCCCATCTTCTTGGAGACGTCGACCAGCTCGACCCGGGCCTCGATCCCCTTGAACAGCTGGTGGGCCGAGTTGAGCAGGACCAGGGCGTCCTGGTTGCGGCCGACCATCTGATGGAGCCGGGCCAGCTCTCTCGAGGATTCCGCCTGACCCAGGACCCAGCCGGTTTCCATCGCGAGGTCGACCGAGGCCCGCAGCCGTTGTTCCGCCAGCACCGGGCGCCCGGTATCCCGAAACACCATCCCGATGACCTTGTACGCCGCGGACTTGTCCATGCGGGCGCCCAGCTGCTCGAAGATGTCCAGCGCGACTTCGGCCCGGCGCAACGCGTCGCCGTATTGCTGCCGGCTGTGGCACACCTCGGCGTGGTTGAGATTGCAGAGGCCCTGGAGATGCACGTCCCCGAACCGTGCCGCGATGGTGGCGCTTCGGGTGTAATGCTGTTCGGCCGCTTCGAGATCACCCTGGTGGGTCGAGATCAGCCCGAGGTTGTGGTAGGCGAGGGCGCAGCCCCGCTCGTCCATGGCCTCGCTGAACGCCTCCAGCGAGCGCTGGTAGTGGGTGAGCGCCAGCGCGTAATCCCCGTGCAGGGTCGCGATACTGCCCAGGTTCTGCTCGATCCGCCCGCGCAGCTCCTCACTGGAAAAGGCGAGCTCGAGCGCCTTCTCATACGTGGTGCGGGCCGCCACCATGTGTCCCGCTTCGAATTCGAACCCACCCAGGGAATTGAGCGCCTCACCGGCCAGGATCAGGTCGCCCATGGCGAGGGCGCCGTAATAGCTTTTCCGGCACAACTCCTTCGCCTCGACCGGATTATTCCGCCGATAGTGAACTACCCCGAGGCGCCGTTGGGCTTCCACCAGGACCGCCCGCTCGCCGCTCGTCTCCCCGATCTGGACCGCCTTCTCATACGCCGCGACCGCGTCGTCCAGTCGGCCGGCGCGGTCGTGGGCTCGTCCCGCCCGGAGCAGATCGCCGGCTGGGCGAAGCTCCGGGTGGGGAAGCTTGGCGGGAGGGCGGGACAGCGGTTCGTCCATCGTCAGTAGGCGATCGCGTATCTGGAGAAGTGCTGCAGGGGCGAGGTCACCAGCCGCTGAGAGGACAAGTCAATCGACTTCAGAATCTCCAGCAGATTGAGGCCTTCGTCGGTGTAGACGATCCGCTTCGGGAGCAGCATGCCGAGACCGGAGCAATTGCTGTAGCTCATGGTCAGCGCGGCGCTCTTGGCGAATCGGAGGCCCTCCGGCGAGAAGCGCACCGAGTTGACCGACCCGGACACCACATCTCCCCGAATGGCGGTCGGCGTGGCCAGGGCGCCCGGCGGAATGACCAGGGTGTGCGGTCCAACCCGGACGACGCCGCCTTCGATTCCGATCGTGGCGGTTCCCGACGCGGCCGGGAGCGGGGAGCAGCTGAGCAACGTGGCGGAGAGCAGATTGCTGATCAGGCCCAACTGGGGGGCCTGCGCTTCGGGTTCCGAAGGCGCCGTGGTGATTCCCGAACACGCTGCCGTGCCGAGAACTCCAGCTACCATCACGGTGAAGAACGATCTGTGGGCTCGCACGCGCGCAATCTCCGGTGTATTGTTATGTCAAGCTTCTGGACATAAAGTATCGCAACTCCTGTGCCCACAATGAGTAAGCTCGATAAATTCCGTACAGTTTCCTAGCGGTGCAAGGCTAAGCATATTGCCGTGACGGTCTTAAGCGTCGCGCAGCTCCGTGCACCGGAGAAAGAGCCATCCCATGACTTTGACCCGCCAACAGCGCTGGCTGCGCATCCGAAGACCGACTGTCGGCCACTGTGTGGCTCGACCGCACCACATCGCCCTGGGTACGCTGATTCTGGCTTTGGCCGCCTGCGGAAATCGGTCGAATTGCGCCCGGTGTGACACCCTGGTAATAGCCTCAGTGGTTGAGCCGGACGCGCTCCTCCCCCCGCTGGTCGCCGGGTCGGCCGAGCGGGACGTGAGCGACCTTATATATGAGCGGCTGGCCGAGCTTCGCGGCGGCGGCTCTCCCCTGGACAGCTCGGCGCTGGCTCCCCGCCTCGCCACCCGATGGGAACGGGTGAACCCGGTGACCCTTCGATTCCACCTTCGAGGGGGAGCCCGGTGGCAGGACAGCACCCCGATTACGGCGGCGGACGTGGTCTTTTCCTTCACGGCCTACGCCGACAGCACCCTGGACTCCCAGGCGCGCCCGGTGGTGGCCGGCCGCATCAATGCCAAGGCGGAAGATGATTCCACCGTCCTGATCCACTTTGCCGCGCCCGACGCCGAGCAGTGGTACGACGCCACCTGGCACGTGCGGATTCTCCCGCGGCACATCTGGGATTCGATTCCGCGGAGTCGCTGGGCCGGCTCCCAGAGCACCCAACGCATGATCGGCTCCGGGCCCTATCGATTGAGCGGCTGGACCAAGGGCCAGACTCTGACGCTCGAGCGGAGCGACCTGGCCCAGGATCCTCCCGCGATCCGGCGCCTGATCTGGCGCTTCGCCGGCGGCGATCCCGATGCGGCGTTGAATCTGGTGCTGAGTCACGAGGCCGATCTGCTGGA
>DASYPZ010000018.1:0-13048 GCA_036006105.1 Gemmatimonadales bacterium
CGGCCCGGTTCCTGGGTCACCTGGCCACCTTGCTCACGGGCGCGGCCGCCAATCCCTCCATGCGGGTCTCCCGGCTGCCCCTGCTCACCCCCGACGAGCGGGCAGACCTCTCGCGTTGGAACGACACCGCGTGGGACGAGGGGCCTGCGGTCACGGTGGCCGCTCTGGTGGAACGACACGCCGCCCGGGTACCGGCGCAGATTGCCGTGCGGTCCGGCAACGGTGCGCTCACCTGGAGCGAGCTGAACGCGCGGGCGAATCGACTGGCGCATCGGCTGATTCGCGAAGGCGTGGGCCCGGGTGTCACCGTGGGCCTCTGCCTCGACCGTTCGACCGATCTCATCGCCGGTCTACTGGGCATTCTCAAGGCGGGCGGGGCCTACGTTCCGCTGGTGCCGGACTTGCCGGCCGCCCGACTGGCTCAGCAGGTCGGAGAGAGCGGGTCCCGGCTGGTGGTGACCAGCTCGGCGTATCGAGGGATTCTCCCCGCGACCATCCCGGCGATTTGCCTGGACGCGGATGCACCCGCGCTGGCGGTGGAATCCGACCAGAACCCGGGTCCGCGGGCCGGCCCGGAAGATCTGGCCTACGTGCTCTTCACCTCGGGGTCGACCGGCGTGCCGAAGGGCGTGGCGGTCAGCAACGCCAACCTGGTGCATTACACCCGCGCGATCGCCCGGGTGCTCGGGCTCGATCTCGGCGGGAGCGACCAGCCGTGGCAGTGCGCCACCGTCTCCACCCTCGGCGCCGACCTGGGCCACACCGCGCTGTTCCCGGCCCTGTGCTCGGGAGGCACGGTCCACCTGATTCCCGCCGAGGCGACGACCGACGGCGCGCGGTTCTCGGCCTGGGTCGCGGAGCACCCGATCGATTTGCTCAAGATCACCCCCAACCATTTCCGGGCTCTTTCCGCCGGGGGCAATCTCTCGGCGCTGCTCCCCCGGCGGTGGCTGGTGTTCGGCGGCGAGCCGTGCCCGTGGGATTTTGCGGATGAAGCACTTCGGTCGGGAGGCTGCCGGGTTCTCAACCACTACGGACCCACCGAGACCACGGTCGGGGTCTGTACCCACGAGATCATCGAGGATGATCCCACCCGGGGCCGTTCCGCCTCGGTCCCGATCGGCACGCCGATTGCCAATACCCGCGCCATGATTCGGGATGGACACGGAGAGCTGGTGCCGGTCGGGATACCGGGAGAGCTGTTGGTCGGCGGCGCGGGCGTGGCGCAGGGCTACCTGCATCGCGACGAGCTCACCCGCGAGCGGTTCCTTCCGGACCCCGATCTGCCCGGCGCCCGTCTCTACCGCACGGGCGACCGGGTCCGCAGGCTCGCTACCGGGGACATCGAGTTCCTGGGCCGCGCCGACGACCAGGTGAAGATCCGGGGCTACCGGGTCGAGCTGAGCGAGATCGAGTCGGTCCTCACCGGTCACCCGATGGTGCGGCAGGCGGCGGTCCTGCTGCGCCAGCACGACGGAGCCGACTCGCAGCTCATCGCCTACACGGCGGGAGACACCCCGGTCGAGGCGGAGACGCTGCGGCGGTGGCTGGGAGATCGTTTGCCCGACTACATGGTGCCGGCGAAATGGGTGCGGCTGGAGGCCCTGCCGCTGGGTCCCAACGGCAAGATCGATCGCCGTGGGCTGGTTGAACCGTCCATTGAGGATGGGGCCACGCCCGGCGGAGCGCTTCCGCAAGGACCTACCGAGACGCGCCTGGCCGCGATCTGGGCCGCGGTGCTCAAGCGGGACACCGTCGGCCGGGACGATGACTTCTTCGCCCTGGGGGGACATTCGCTGCTGGCGATCAGGTTGCTGGGCCGTCTGGCGAAAGAATTCGGAACCCGGCTTCCGCTGCGGGCACTGTTCGACGCGCCGACCGTGGCCCGTCTCGCCGTGGTGCTGGAGCCCAGGCATCCTTTGGAGGAGCCGCTCACCGCGCTCTGGCGGGACGTACTGAAGCGGGACTCCATCGGCCGCGACGAGGATTTCTTCGCGCTGGGAGGGCATTCCCTGCTCGCAATCCGGTTGCTCGGGCGCATCGCGAAACAGTTTACCGTGCGCCTGCCGCTCCGAACCCTGTTCGACCATCCGACCGTGGCCCGGCTCGCCCCGCTGCTCGCGCCGGCGGCCGACGGAGGCCCGGAGCACCCCCCGAAATCCGAACCCGGCATCACCCGGCGGGCGCGCGTGGCGCTCGAACCGGCCGCCGAGAAACCCGGCAAGTGATGTCCGAGAGCTACGCATTTCCCGCCTCCTTCGCCCAGGAAGTCCTGTGGCTGCTGGACCGGGCGCACCCGGGGCTCACGGCGTACAGTGTGCCCAGGGCCCGGCGACTCACGGGGCGGCTCGACGTCGAGGCACTCCGCTCCGCGCTGGGCCGGCTGATCGCCCGGCACGAGATCCTTCGAACCACCTACCGCGAGCGCGACGGAGCGGTGCAGCAGATCGTGGCCGCCGAGCGGCCGACGGAGCTGGAGACGCTCGACCTCTCGGCGCTGCCGCAAGAGGAACGGGTTACCAAGGCGACGGAGCTGGTCGGGGCCCAGGCCCGCCGGCCCTGGAACCTGGACCGGGATCTCCTGCTGCGCAGCTATCTCATCCGGCTCGCCGACGACGATCATGTCCTGGTGCTGACCACCCACCACATCGCGTCGGACGGGTGGTCGGGCGCGATCATGTTCCGGGAGCTCTTCGATTGCTACGAGGCCTTCCGGACCGGCCGCGAACCCGAGCTTCCCGACCTCCCGATCCAGTATGGAGACTTTGCCGCGTGGCAGCGGGACGAGCTCTCCGGCGATCGCCTCGAGATGCTGCTGGCGTACTGGCGTACCCAGCTGGCGGGACCGCTGCCGGTGCTCTCGCTGCCGACCGATCGGCCTCGACCCGCGGCCCCGTCCTATGAAGGAGACCGGGTCAACATTGGGCTGGATCCGGCCCTGGTGGCGTCGTTGCGGGAGCTGGGGCATCGCCGCGGCGCGTCGTTGTACATGGTATTGCTGGCGGCGTACCAGGCACTGCTGTCCCGCTGGAGCGGCCAGGAGGACATTCTGGTCGGTTCCCCGATCGCCAACCGGGAGCGACCGGAGACCGAGGGGTTGATCGGGTATGTGGCGAACACCCTGGTGCTTCGCGCGCGTCTGGAAGACGACCCGACCTTCACCACGCACCTGGACCGGGTGCGGGCCACCTGCCTCGACGCCTACGAGCATCAGGACGTACCGCTGGAGACGCTGGCCGCCGACCTGCGCGAGGCGGAGCACCTGTCGGACGGCTCGCTCTACCGGGCGGTCTTTACCCAGGTGGATGACGCGAATCCCGGACGCCGGCTTCCGGAGCTCGACATTGCGTCGTTCGGATTCGATCATGGGAGCGTGAAGTTCGACTTCACGCTGTTTCTCATCGACCGGCCCGAGGGCGTCCGATTCTCGTTGCACTATCGCACCGATCTGTTCGAGCGCGACACGGCGGCGCGGTTTCTGGGTCACCTCACCACACTGCTCGCGGGCGTCGTCCAGGATGCCGATCGTCCGGTGTCCCGGCTCCCGCTGCTCACGACGACGGAGGCCGCCGACCTCGCCCGCTGGAACGACACTACGAAAGCGCTGGGAGCCCCGGCGACGATCGCAGCGCTGATAGCGGGCGCGCCCCGGCGCTCCACCGACACGGCGGTGGTGTGCGGCGAGGCGACGCTGACCTGGGGCGAGTTCCTGACCCGGTCCAGCCAGATCGCGCACCTGCTGCAGGAGCGGGGCGTCGGGCCCGAGGATCGCGTCGGTCTCTGTCTGGAGCGGTCCACCGACCTGATCTGCGGCATGACCGGCATCCTCCTGGCGGGGGGCGCCTATGTCCCGCTGCTGCCCGACCAGCCGGCGGCGCGCCTCTCCAGCATCGCTCGCGCCAGCGGTCTCAAGGTGATCATCACCACGGCCGGGCTCCCCATCGAGTGGCCCGCGGAGACCGCGCTGATCGACCTGGACCGGGACCGTGACCTGCTCCGGTCGCGTCCGGGCCAGCCGCCAGCGAGCTCGGCGCTGCCGGAGCACGCGGCCTACGTCCTGTTCACCTCCGGCTCCACCGGGGAGCCCAAAGGCGTGGTGGTGACGCACGCCAACCTGGTGCATTACGTGCGCGCCATCGCGGACCAGCTCGGGCTTCCGCTGGATCGGACCGGGGAGGCGTGGCACTGCGCGAGTGTCTCGACCCTCGCCGCCGACCTGGGGCACACCGCGGTGTTTCCCGCGCTCGCCAGCGGCGGGGTGCTGCATCTGCTCCCCGATGGGATCACCACCGATCCGGCGCGCTTCCAGTCGTACGCCGCGTCGCATCCCGTCGACCTGCTCAAGATCACGCCGAGTCACCTGCGGGCGCTGCTCGGCCCGAGCATCGAGCGGGCTCATCTGCCCCGTCGCTGGCTGGTACTGGGGGGAGAGGCATGCCCTCGGGACCTCACCGAGCAGATCGGCGCGGCGGGCGGGTGCCGGATCATGAATCACTACGGGCCGACCGAGACCACGGTCGGTGCCTGTACCTACCCACTGGAGCGCGGGACACCGCCCCGCCAGGGGACCGCAACAGTCCCGATCGGAAAGCCCATCGCGAACATGCGCGCCGAGGTCCGTGATTCCCGAGGGCAGTGTCTGCCTATCGGAATTCCCGGGGAGCTCTGGCTCGGCGGGCTGGGCGTGGCACGGGGATACCTCGGGCGGGACGATCTCACCGCGGCCCGGTTCGTCGCGGATGAACGCAGTCCCGGACTCCGCTGGTATCGAACCGGGGACCGGGTCCGCCGGCTCCCCACCGGAGACCTGGAGTTCCTCGGACGCATCGACACCCAGGTCAAGGTGCGTGGCTATCGGGTGGAGCTGGAGGAGATCGAGGCGGTGCTGGGGCGACATCCCTCGGTGCAGCAGGCGGTGGTCGCGCTGCAGGGTGAATCGCTGATCGGATATTTCGTCGCGGCGGCACCGGTGGAGCCGGGCGCGCTGCGTTCGCACC
Source organism: Gemmatimonadales bacterium (assembly GCA_036006105.1). Classification (GTDB taxonomy): domain Bacteria; phylum Gemmatimonadota; class Gemmatimonadetes; order Gemmatimonadales; family GWC2-71-9; genus JABFSM01. Next base: position 4,998 of record DASYPZ010000018.1, read on the forward strand.
TCGAAGCGCTGCTCCCCGCCTACATGATTCCGGCCGCCTGGGTTCGGCTGGAGCGCACGCCGCTCACGCCGAACGGCAAGGTCGATCGCGCCGCGCTCCCGCCCTGGACCGAGCCAGGCACCAGCACCGACACCGACCAGCCGTCCGGCGAAACCGAAATCGAGCTGGCGCGTCTTTGGGCGGACATCCTGAAGCGGGACCGGATCGGACGCACGGAGAGCTTCTTCGCTCTCGGCGGACACTCCTTGCTGGCGATCCGCCTCCTGGGCCGCATCGCGAAACAATACGGCACCCGCCTGGCGCTGCGTACCCTGTTCGAGCATCCGACCATCGCCGAGCTGGCCCTCGTGCTCAAGCCGCCGGCGCCGCTGGAGGCGCCACTCGTGGCGATCTGGGCCGAGGTGCTCAAGCAGGAACGGGTCGCGCGGGACGCCAACTTCTTCGCGCTGGGCGGCCATTCGCTGAGTGCGATCCGGATGCTGGGCCGGGTGGCGAAGCAATTCGGAGTGCGGCTATCGTTGCGCACCCTGTTCGAGGCCCCCACCGTGGCGGAGCTGGCGGAAATCCTGGATTTGGAGCTCAAGCTGGCCGCCGTCGCTGCCGTCTCCAATCCGGGGGACGCGCCATGACGGGGGGCGGTCCGGGAAACTCGCGCGCCAGCGAGCTGCGCCGGCGGCTGGAGCAGAGCCTGGCCACGCTCACGCCCGAGCAGCGCAGCCGGCTGGAGCAGGCGGGCGTCCCAGATTCGGGGAGCGACGCGATCCCCCGCCGCGCCGCGGACGCCCGGATCCCGCTCACCCACGCCCAGGAGCTGCTCTGGCTCCTCGATCGGGGCGCTCCGGGCCTCGCGGCCTACAATCTTCCCCGGGTACATCGGCTCCGCGGGAAGCTCGATCTCGACGCCTTGCAGCGGGCGCTGGACGCCATCGTGGTCCGTCACGAGATCTTCCGGACCGCATTCGTCGCGGGAGACGGTGGCCCGGAGCAGCAGGTTCGCGCGCCGTTCTCCGTACCGCTGTCGGTAATCGATCTCGTGAGCGCGGAGCCGGCCGCGAAGGACCGTGAAGCCGACCGCGCCATCACGGAGGCGATTCGAGCACCGCTGGCACTGGACTCCGGCCGGCTGCTCCGCGCGGCGGTGGTACGGGTGCTGGACGGGGAGCAGATCCTGGTCATCGTGACCCACCACATCGCCTCGGACGGCTGGTCGCGCTCGATCTTCGAGACCGAGCTTGCCGCGCACTATGAGGCCGCCCTCGCGCATCGGGACGCTACCCTTCCCGTCCCGCCGCTGCAGTTTGCCGACTACGCGGTCTGGCATCGAGCCTGGCTCTCCGGAGATCGACTCGAGCGCATGCTGGCGTACTGGCGCACCGAGCTGACCGACGCGCCCCAGCTGCTGGAAATTCCCACCGACCGGCCCCGGTCGGCCCTCCCGCGTTTCGAGGGAGCCCGGGTGAGCCGGTCGCTCTCGCCGGAGCTGTCCGCCCGGCTGGCGGAGTTCTCCACGAATACCGGCGCGACGCCGTTCATGGTCCTGCTGGCCGCGTTTCACGCCTTGCTTGCGAAATATGCCGGCCAGGACGATGTGCTCGTCGCCGTGCCGATGGCGCAGCGGCAGCGCCCGGAGCTGGAGAAAGTCATCGGGTACCTCGTCAATACGCTGCCGATCCGGTCCCGGCCCGCACCGGCGGTGTCCTTCCTCGACCTGGTGGCGCAGGTGCGTCGCGCCAGCCTGGCCGCGGATGACCACCGCGAGGTGCCGTTCGAGCTGATGGCCCTGACCATCGGCAACGAGGGTGGCGGACGATCGCTCCAGCTCCAGGCCTCGTTCACCCTTGCCGGTGGTGACGCCGGCCCCCGGTTTTCTCTGGCCGGACTGACGCCGCTCTCCCAGGCGTTCGATCCCGGGTGGGCCAAGTTCGAGCTCAGCCTGACCGTCGTCGACCAGCACGGGCAGCTCCGGACGACGCTGGAGTATCGCAGTGACCTGTACCAGGAATCCTCCGCGCTCCGGATGCTGGACCACTATGAGCGGCTTCTCACCCAGGCGCTGACCGCGCCGGACCGCCCCCTCGGGCAGCTGTCCCTGCTGAACCGGGAAGAGCGACAGCTGGTCCAGGTGGACTGGAACGCCACCGATGCGCCGGTGCCGGAGCGAGCCACCGTGCATGGCCTGATCGGCGAGCAGACCCGCCGAACGCCGCACGCCGTCGCGGTCGAGCTCGACGACGCGAGCCTGACCTATGCCGAGCTCGACCGCCGCGCCGAGCGGGTTGCCCGTCACCTGCGACGCCTGGGGGTCGGACCCGACGTCCCGGTGGGGATCTGCTTCGAAGCCTCGCTCGACATGCCGGTCGCGTTCCTCGGCGTACTCAAGGCCGGCGGAGTGTGCCTTCCCCTGGACCCCGCCTACCCGGTCGAGCGCCTCGAATTCATGATTTCCGACGCGGCCACCCCGGTCGTGCTGACGTCCCGGTCCCTGGTGGGCGACCTGCCCACTCGCGCCGCGCAGATCGTCTGTCTCGATCGGGACTGGGACGAGATCGATGCCGAGACGCCGACGCCGCTGCCCCGCCAGGGTGGCCCCGACACGACCGCCTACCTGCTCTACACCTCGGGCTCGACCGGACGGCCCCGCGGGGTCCTGCTGCCGCACCGGGGCCTGGTCAATCACAACCTCGGCATGATCGCGGTGGCCGGAACGACGTCGGCCGACCGGGTCGCGCAGCTGGCCTCGCTCAGCTTCGACATCTCGATGGAAGAGATGCTGCCGACCTGGATCGCCGGGGGCACCGTGGTGTTGCGACCCCGGAACCTGCCGCTGCTGGGTCCCGACTTCGAGCGCTGGCTGATCGAGCGACGCATCACCGTGCTGGATCTGGCGACCGCGCATTGGCACGAATGGGTCAACACCATGGCGGAGGGCAAGGGCCGGGTGCCCGGCAGTCTTCGGCTGGTCATCATCGGCGGCGAGAAGGGCCTGGGCTCGGTCTACCGCCGCTGGCGCGAGGTTGCCCCGGCGCAGGTCCGGTTGATCAATTCCTATGGCCCTACCGAGACCAGCTGTGTGGTGACCACCTGGGAGCCACCGGCCGATCCGGACGACCTCCCGGGCGACTTCCTGCTCGGCCGGCCCCTGCAGAACACTCGGGCCTACGTCCTCGACCAGGCCCGGCAACCGGTCCCCATCGGTCTGCCGGGGGAGTTGTACATCGGCGGCCGTGGGCTGGCGGTGGGATACCTGAATCTGCCGGAGGTCACGGCGGCGCGGTTCCTCGCCGACCCGTTCGATCCGCGCCTGGACGCCCGCATGTACGCCACCGGCGACCGGGTGCGGTGGCTCCCCGACGGAACCCTCGAGTTTCTGGGGCGCACCGATCACCAGGTCAAGATCCGCGGATTCCGAGTCGAGCTGGGCGAGGTGGAGTCCGCCCTGAGCAAGTGCCCGGGCGTACGCGAGGCGGTGGTCATCCTCCGGGAAGACGAGCCGGGTCGCAAGCAGCTGGTGGGCTACTACGTTCCGCGCGGGGATACTCCTTTGGCCGAACCCGATCTCCGGGCGGCGCTCCGCGCGACACTCGCCGAGTACATGGTCCCGACCAGCCTCGTGCCGCTGGCGGCCATCCCGCTCACCCCCAATGGGAAACTGGATCGACGGGCTCTCCCCCCGCCTCCACTCCGTACCTCGCCGAAGGACGAGCGGACCACGCCGTCCACGCTGCAGACCGCACTGCTCACGGTATGGGAGAGCCTGTTCCCCGGCCGGGCGATCGGACTGCACGACGACTTCTTCGACCTGGGCGGTCATTCGCTGCTGGCCGCCCGCATGGTGGACGAGGTGCATCGCGGCACCGGCTTCAGCTTCCCGATCACCGCGCTGTACGAGGGCGCCACCATCGCGAAGCTGGAGCAATACCTGTTGCGCAACACCGATCCCAAGGGACTGCCCGATATCATCGAGCTTCGCAAGGGCGCCGGAGGACCCGACCTGTTCCTGCTGCACGGGGACATGACCGGCGGTGGATTCTATGCCCGGGAAATCGCGCGCGCCCTGCCGGCCGACCAGGGGTTCTACGTGCTTCCGCCCCGGCCGGTGGACAATGCTCCCGGATCCCACACCATCGAGGGGATGGCCCGCCTGCATCTGCCGTTCATCCGGCGAGTCCAGCCCGCCGGGCCCTACATGATCTCCGGGTATTGCGTCGGTGGACTGGTGGCGCTCGAGATCGCGCGGCAGCTTCGGGCCGAGGGGGAGGACGTCAGCCTCCTTCTGGTGCTCGACACCAGCATCTACAACGTGCGGTACCTGTGGATCTGGTCGCTGCTCAAATTCGTGACCCGGAAGGCGCGCAAGACCGCAATGGCCCAGGACGCCCTGCTGGCCTATCTCGCCGCGCGGCTTCGCCGAATCGGCAGGCTGTCGCCGTGGCCCCTGTTCCTTTATCTCGCGGGCTTCCCGTTTCGTTTCCTCGGGCGCCGCTATCGCCGGTGGCAGCGGAGCCGGACACCGGCTCCGACGCAGAGTGCGCCCACGGCGCCGGTAATGGGTGGACTCCATCAGGTGCTCGCCGCGCACGATCGTGCCATGCTGGCCTACATGCCGACGCCGTACGCCGGCCGCATCGACCTGGTACGGGCGGTGCCTTCGGGACAGCAGGGAGCCGACCCGTCCCGCGGGTGGAATCGCATCAGTCCGAAGCTGTGCACCGAGTTCATCGTCGGCACCCACCACGGATTCCTGCTGAGCGCCCTGCCCCAGTGCGTGGCGGCGGCGGTGGCCCGGGTCCGCGCGGAGACGACCGGGTGACCGATTCAGGCGGTACAGGGTGGACGATCCCGGACGTCCGGCCCACCCTGGTTCCCGGAGAGCTGCACGTCTGGCGGATCGGGCTCGACCCACCGGTGGAACGGCTGCCCGCCCTTCGCCGGCTGCTCACGCCGGACGAGAACGATCGCGCCGATCGCTTTTATTTCGAGATCGACCGGAATCGGTTCATCGCCGCGCACGCCGCGCTCCGCGCTCTGCTGGGAGACTATCTCGGCGGGGGACCGTGCCGGGAGCCGTTTCGCGCCGGCCGCGACGGCAAGCCGGAGCTGGCATCGTCCGGCGGCCTCCGCTTCAATCTCTCCCACTCCAGGAACCTCGGCCTGGCGGCGTTCGCCGCGGGACAGAGCGTCGGGGTGGACCTCGAGGCCATCGATCGCGACGTCGAGGTGGAAGCCATCGCCGAGCGTTTTTTCTCGGCCCCGGAGCGGCGCGCCCTGCTCGGGCTCCCGGAAGCCAAGTGGCGTGACGGTTTCTTTCACCTCTGGTCCCAGAAGGAGGCCTACCTCAAGGGCCGGGGCGACGGGGTGATCCATGGTCTGGATCATTTCGACATGGTGGCCGATCCGGACCAGCCCGCCGCGCTGCTGGTGGATCGGAGAGACGTGCAGGCGACGGGCCGGTGGCGGGTGTATTCGTGCGACCCGGGAGCCGGGTTCCGCGGTGCGGTCGCGATCGAAGGTGAGCCCGCCGTGCTCCGGCGATTCGCGTGGCGGTGAGCGCACCGGATCCGTCGCGCCGAGCCGGTGGTGTCATCACCCTCCTCGCATCGCTCGCCATCGCGCTCCTGACCCTCCGGCCGAGCCATGGCCCTCCACCGACCCTGGAGGGCGGCTACCTCGCAACCGATCTCCTCCTCAACATCATCCTGTTCTTTCCGCTCGGGCTCGGGCTCGCGCTGCTCGGGGTTCGTCCCGGAGTGGCCATCGCGATCGGCCTGGTTTCGAGTACCTGCATCGAGCTGGCCCAGCTGTGGGTGATCCCGGGACGATTTGCCTCGGTGCACGATGTCGTCACCAACGGGCTCGGCTGTGCCCTCGCCACGATGATGATGGCCCGATGGAGCACCCGGGCCCGCTGGTGGCGACTCCTGGCACCGTTCGTGGCGGCGAGCGTGGTGACCGCGTGGGTCGTCGGCTCCTTTCTCGTTCTGCCGGCGCCTCCGGTCACCGGCACGATGTGGGGCCAATGGGGCCATGAGTTCAATGGAGTTCAGTTCACCGGACGGGTCCTGGCCTTCTCGGTGCAACAGATGCCGATCCCGGACGGTCGTCTCCCGGAAGGCGAGCGGTTGCGGGATCTCCTGGCGGGAGCGGATACCATCCGGCTGGCCGCGACGATCATCAGCGGCTCCGCCGAGGGACGGTTCCGGAGCCAAGTCGTGTCGGTCATCGGGGGAAAACAGGATGAATATGTGGGGGTCTGGCAGCGGGGGCGGAGCCTCCAGGCCCACTTCCGGGCGAAAACCGGGACGGTGTCGCTCCGAAGTCCGTGGGTGAGGCTGGAGGACGGACTCCCCGGCGCAGCGGGCGACACGGTGAGGATCACGCTCGCCGAAAACAAGCGCCGGATCGTCCTCACCACCACGTACGATGGGCGGGTTGGGGTGAGCTCGCTCCGGCGTTCACCGGACCTCTTCTGGACTGGATTCCTGCCGTTCGAGTTCGCTGCCGGATCGGACAATTGGTGGTTGCCCCTGCTGCCCGCCCTCCCCACCCTGGTGCTGCTGGGTCTGGCCACTCACCGTCGGGTGATCACCGCAGTGCTGGCGCTGGCGGGCGCCTTGTTGCTGGGACCTCTGCTGACGGGGATCAGCATTCCGGCGTGGCCCGTCCTGGTCGCCGGCGCGGTATCGATTGCGCTGGGCGTGCGTCTGGCCCGCGGGTTGGGCCTCTGACTACATATATCCGCTGCGCCGCAGCGTTTCTAGACCACCGCCGTCGTCCTTGTCCTGGGCCCGGCCGGCCCGCTCGGCAATGTTCGCAAAACGACCGGAACGCAGCTCCTCGATGATATCAGCCACCGTCTTGGCATTGGATACGACCGGCTGGGTGCAGGGCGCGCAGCCGAGCGAACGGTAGCGCTTGCCCTCGCCCTGGTCGTAGTACAACGAGACCGTAGGAATCTTCTCCCGCTCGATGTACTCCCAGACGTTGAGCTCGGTCCAGTCCAGGAGTGGATGAATCCGCACGTGGGTCCCGGGCGGGAAATCGGTATTGAACTGGTTCCAGAACTCCGGCGGCTGATCGCCGATGTTCCACTGGCTCCGCTCGGTCCGGGGCGAGAAGTAACGCTCCTTGGACCGGCTGCCTTCCTCGTCGGCCCGGACCCCGACGATCACCCCGGTGAAAGGCTCCGGGTGGGGATCGGTCTCGTAGGCGCCGATGTCGTGCCGGAATCGGCGCCGGGGCCAGGAGCCGTCGAGAGTGTGCTTGAGCGCATCGGTCTTGAGGAGCCCGCAGCAGCTGATGCGGTCCACCGCCCCGCCGGGGAAGGTCTGCCCCGCGTCGAGGGCCCGACGATTCTCCCCCACGATCATGGTGAGCTTCCATTCCGCCACCATCCGGTCCCGGTACCGGATCATTTCCGGGATCTTGAACGAGGTGTCGATATGCACCAGCGGAATCGGCACGTGGCCGAAGAACGCCTTGCGGGCCAGCCAGAGCAGCACCGTGCTGTCCTTGCCAATGGACCACAGCATGCAGAGACCCGGAAAGGCGGCGTACGCCTCGCGGAGGATGTAGACGCTCTGGGCTTCGAGACGGTCGAGATGGTCCATCAGAGCGCCTTGCCGCCGCGGCGATCGAGGTAGTCCAGCACGGCCTTCGCCGATGCCGTCGGAGACAGAGTCCCGGCGTCGATCTGCAGCTCGGGGTGCACGGGCGTCTCGTAGGGATCATCCACGCCGGTGAAATTGACGATCTCCCCGCGCCGGGCGCGGGCATAGAGACCCTTGACGTCGCGCCGCTCACATTCCTCCAGCGATGTCGCCACGTAGACCTCCACGAATCGCTGGCAGCGGCTGCGGACGAACTGGCGCGACTCCTCGTAGGGAGACACGAAGGAGGCCACGACCCAGACGCCATTGTGTTCCAGCATCCCGGCGAGGAATCCGATCCGCCGGATGTGGGCGTCCCGTTCCGGACGGGTGAAACCGGTGGCCGGAAAGATGTCCCGCACCGAGTCCCCGTCGAGCCGCTCCACCTTGTGCCCCCGTTCCCGC
>DASYPZ010000019.1:0-8794 GCA_036006105.1 Gemmatimonadales bacterium
ATGCCGCACCTCCATGCTGGCCCTCCGGGGCACTGCTCCGATCCGGAGTAGTCGCAATCTACTCCGATCCGGAGTAATGTCCAAGCGCATGGACCAGGACGCGCCGCCCCCGTCGTTGCCGACCACCAGGTGCGTCGGGTCTTCGGGATCGATCCAGAGATCGTGGAAGTCGCCGTGGGTCCCGTTCCCGACGTTGGTCGTGGTCTTTCCACCGTCGGTGGAGCGAAAGATCGAGGTGTTCTCCATGTAGACCACGTCGGCGGTCTTGGGATCGGCGAACACGTGGGTGTAGTAGAAGGCCCGCTGGCGGATATCGCGCTTGTCGTTCACCAGCGTCCAGGTGGCGCCGGCGTCGTCGCTCCGGAACAGCCCGCCGTGATCGTTCTCGATCAGCGCGTAGACCCGGTTGGAGTTTGCCCCGGAGACCGCGACGCCGATCCGTCCCACGACCCCCGCCGGCAGCCCGGGATTGCGGGTGATCTCGGTCCAGGTCTCTCCGCCGTCGGTGCTCTTGAACAGGCCGCTGCCGGGGCCGCCGCTCGACATCTGGTATTCCTTGCGGTAGGCCTCCCAGAGCGCCGCGTACATCACGTTGGGATTGTTGCGGTCGATCGAAATATCGATGGCGGCGGTCTTGTCGTCCCGGAAGAGGACCTTGCGCCAGGTCTTGCCGCCATCGGTGCTCTTGAACACGCCGCGCTCCGGATTCGGCACGCTGAACTTGCCGAACGCGGCCACGAACACGATGTCCGGATTGGTAGGATGAATCCGGATCTTGGCGATACCGTGCGATTCGGTGAAGCCGAGATGGGTCCAGGTTTTCCCGCCATCGGCGCTCTTGTAGACGCCGTCACCGGGCATGATGTTGCCGCGGATGCAGGTCTCGCCCATGCCGATGTACACGATGTCGGGGTTGGTCTCGCTCACCGCCACGGCCCCGACCGAGGCACTGTTGACCTGGCCGTCGGTCACCGGCGCCCAGTCCTCACCGCCGTTGGTCGTCTTCCAGAGTCCGCCGCCCACCGCGCCGAAGTAGGCCTCAGCGGGACGCCCCTTCACCCCGGTCACGGCGATCGATCGGCCGCCCCGGTCGGGCCCGATGTTGCGCCAGCGATAGGAGGACAGGAGGGTGGAGTCGAGGACGATCGGGCGTGCCATCCCGGTCGCTTGGGAGTGCGGCGTCGGTCCGGTCCGGCCGGCCGGCTCGACCGAGAGCAGCGCCAGCATGGCCGGAAATGAGAGCAACGCGAGAGAACGAGACGGGAGCATGCGTGGACTCATCGGCGGAGGGATCGGTGTGTGGTGACGGAGGGGTGTTCACCCCTCCGTGGGATCTAACTTGGCCCCGCGAGACGGACGGGGCAACTTGCCCTCCGGCACCTACTCCTGGCCGGCCGCCGCCTTGAGGGCCTTGGGGTCGTACACCCTGCCCGCGCGCACCACGCGCTCCACTTTGCGGAGATCGGCGACGTGTTCGGCCGGCTTCCCGTCGACGACGAACAGATCGGCCACCTTGCCGACCGCAATGCTGCCGTAGTCCTTGTCATCCTTCATCACCTGCGCCGGAACGATGGTCGCGATACGCAGCACCTGGGCGGCGGGAATTCCGGCCCGCTCATAATTCTCCAGCTCGGAGTTGTAGCTGGATCCATCGGTGCCGGGCACGATGGTGATGCCCGTGTCGTAGAGTCGCTTGACGATGCGCAGCAGCGTCTCGTCGGACCGCTGGGCCAGCGAATCACTGGCCGGGACCGGGATACCCACGTTGGGCGCGGGTACCCCACCCTGGGCGCGGGGCGAGAGCCACAGGTTGACGGTCGGATCGATGACGGTCCCGCGCTGCTTGAACAGCTCGAGCATGGCCCCGAATTCCGGGCTGTCGACGTTGAAGCGGGGCGCCATGGCCGAGGCCACCGCCGAGTAGGCCCGCATGCGCGGCAGGTACAGAGAGTCGGGGTAAAAGGTGGAGATCAGAAAGGCGATGTGATTGATCTCGTCGAAACCCAGCTGCACCGCCGCCGAGGTGGAGAGTCCCCGCGGCACGTGACCGCTGAGCCGCATGCCACGCCGGTGCGCCTCCCGGGCAATCGCCGGAACCAGGTCGGGCTGGACCAGGTTGTAGAGCTTGATCTGCTTGTAGCCCAGGGAATCGTATCGCGCGACCCAGGCCAGCGCCTGCTCCTCGGTGGCGGCGATCGCTTCGCTCGGCCCCGCCCAGCGTCCCGGGCCCTCGATGAAACCGGCCAGCACCACCCGGGGAGCGGCGAGCGTGCCCGCCGCCGAGCGGTCCCGCAGCGAGGTGGCGATATCGATGTCGGAGGCGAGATCGCGAATGGTGGTGATCCCATGCGACAGATCCTGCGGCGACCTCGTCGTCTGGCTGGTGCTGAAGGAATGGGAGTGCATGTCCCACATGCCCGGCATGAGCGTCTTGCCGGTCGCGTCGATGACCGTCGCCCCGGCGGGAATGGCAAGCGAATCGGCCGGCGCGACCGCGACGATCCGGTCGCCTCGGATCAGGACCGACCTGTGCGGCAGGACGACCCCGCGCTCGCTGTCGAACAGATCGCCCCCGGTGATCGCAATCGCGCTGCTCGGCGCTGGCGCGAGCCGGCGGCCCATCGCGGCGCCTTCGGCGTCGCGATAGCGCAGCTCGACTTTCCGGAGCGCCGGCAGCGCCGTTTCACCTCCCGGCCGGATGGTGATGAACCACCCTGCCGCCTCATCGGAAAAGAGCTGGTTCCGGTCGTCCAGCCAGACCCCGCTCGCTTCCCCGGTAGTGTCCCGCATCATCACCAGGCGGAGATGCTGACGCCCCAGCCGGGTCCGCACCACCGTGTCACCCACGGTCTCGAGTCGCGCGGTTCCTCGCGGCAGCAGGCGGGCGAAGTGATCCGGCCGCCCGAGCAGGAATCGGGCAAGCAGGGCCTGATCGTAGGCCGTGGAGCTGGAGAGCGCGTAGAAGGTGTTCGGCGCCAGGGGCGCGCTCCGGGCCGAGTCCTTTCCCGATCCATGCCAGAAGACTGAATCGTGGACCACTTCGAACCGGTCGGCGGGCACACCCATGGTGGCGGGGGGATCGTTGAGCGGGAGGTTCCAGACGCGGCCGCCGACGACCTTCCCGCCCGAGGTGACGTATCGCGTCTCGTAACGCGGTCCTCGATTCCGGTCGACGTGGTGATACTGGACCACCACCGAGTCTCCGGCCGCGACCACCAGCATATCTCCGGCGGGCCGCCCGTGATTCAGGACGGTGTATCTCGTAGTGTCGGTGGTGGCGGCGGGTGATGCGGCGGACGCCAGAAGCAGCGCGAGCGAGATCATCGGCGAGGAAACTCCACGATGTAAGGACGAGAATCGGACAAAGATAGACTGTTCGACTTTGATTCGTGCATGTCCGCGAAGGGAGGGTCGTCATCGCTAACTGAGCGGGTGAATGGCGTGTGCCGACCCCGCGGAGCCCGGGACCGCGGCAGGGGGCGTATTTCATCCGGTTCTGGGGGACCCCTACGCCAGAACGGAGGACATCTTGTGGCACATTCAGCGTTGCGACTTCCGATCTATTCCGCATTTGTGACCTTCGGAGCCCTCGCCGCAGCGGCCTGCAGCGACGACTCCACCACCAATAATCCACCTCCGCCGACCTTCCATGATACGCCCCTGTTCGCCGACGGAGCGGGTCTGGCACCCACCATCGACGCGAATCTGAAGAATCCCTGGGGCATTGCCATCAATGGAACCAACGGATTCATCTGGGTCGCGAACAACCACAGCGGTACGTCAACCGTCTACGATCCGGCGGGAACCATTGTCCCGCTGGTGGTGACCATCCCCTCGCCCACCGCGGCGACCGGCGGGGCCCCCACGGGGATCGTCTTCAACAGCACCACCGACTTCGTCATTCCGGGCTCCGGCGCGGCGGCCTTTCTCTTTGCCGGTGAAGACGGTGTGATTTCGGGCTGGAATCAGTCCACCGGCACCGCGGCGGTGGTCGTCGCCGACCGGTCCGGCGCCGATGCTTCGTACAAGGGCCTGGCGATGATCGGCAATGTGCTCTTCGCGGCCAACTTCAAGCACAACGCGGTCGACATGTTCGACAAGGACTTCGCGTTCGTCAAGTCGTTCACCGATCCGGGAGTCCCGTCGGACTACGGCCCGTTCAATGTCCAGAGCATCGGCAGCAATCTGTACGTGGCCTTCGCCAAGGTCGATCCCGCCACCGGCGATGAAGTCGCCGGCGCCGGCAACGGGTATGTCTCGGTGTTCAGCTCCGATGGCACGTTCATCAAGCGGTTCGCGTCCAATGGGACCCTGAACGCCCCGTGGGCCATCGCCGTCGCGCCCGCGAACTTCGGCAGCTTCGCCGGGTCGATTCTCATCGGCAACTTCGGCGACGGGCGAATCAACGTCTTCAATGCGGCGGATGGCAACTTCGTAGGCCAGCTCAAGAGCGCCACCGGCGAAATCGAGGTCGATGGACTCTGGGCGCTGGTGACTGGAACCAACGGCACGCTGTACTACGCGGCCGGCGTCCAGGACGAACAGCACGGGATCGTCGGAATGGTCGGTCCTCAGTAGGGCGACCCGACGAAAATCCCGGCCCCGCCGAGACCCTTGCTCGGCGGGGCTTTTCGTTTGTCGTGGCGGGCAACGCCCGGGTATTATATTCGTGTGCCGGTGAGATCAGCCGGCCGGAATTACGTCACTCGAATCCATTCATTCAATAGTCACCCTGCGGGAAATGCTTGGGCATTTCCCTTGCGGTTACGATACAGCTGCTGACCGGCCTCCCGGAATTGTCGGGGTCGGACCAGGTGAGCATCGCCAGCGAAATACCCTATCTCGAAACTTGGTTCCGCAAATCTTACGAGCCCATAAGCTCGGGAGGTCGGTGCATGTCACGACCTGGATGGTTGCTGGTGGCGCTCCTCGCATGTGGCTGTGGCTCGACGACTGCGCCCAGCACCGACGACTGGCCCTGGCACAACCTCAGTGTCTCCGGGACCGTTTCGCTCGCCGGCCAGTCCCAGCTCTCCGGCGACACTGTGCAGGTGCGGCTCACCTTCCGGAATCAGGGGAGCACCGCCGCGCGGGTCGAGTTCGGGGTGTGCGCCTTCGGGGTTCAAGGCGTCGGTCGCCACGGCGCCGAGTGGGACAATCATCCCGCCCCCAACGTGTCCTGCGCGAACTTCGGATTGGTGGTGGATTTGAAACCCGGGGAGAGCCGGGACATTCCGGTATACCGAGCCACGGCGTCACACATTCGGGAATCGGTTCCCCGGGACTATTACAACATCTCCATTCTGGTTCGGGAGGCGGGCGTCCTGCGACGATTCCGGGCGGGTGGGCTCGAGCTCTGAGTCGACGAACACCAGGACCGCCCGGCGAATCAGGCGGCTGTTGATCGAGGGGTTCGGCCGGCCCGCCGCCTACCGTACCACAGCGCTGATGGGAATGCCCGCCCCACCGCCCAGTGCGAACCCATCGGTCCAGGCAAAGTCGCGCGACGATTTCTCCACCACCACGACCTTCTCGCACGTCAGCTTGCCGGTCACCTTGACCCGGCCCCCCTCGATCCGCATGAATCGCTTGTTCTCGATCACCAGGGTGCCGCCCTCCACCGCCACATCCAGCTCCAGCTCGAATTCGATCTTTCCCTCGGAATTCCCGTCAACGGTGATGTCGATGTAGGGATGGTGGGTGGAAGTGATGTGATGACTCACCAGCGGTTCCCTGCCGATTTTCCCCGGAGGGAATTGCGCGGGATCGGTGTATTTGGCGAATCGGCGGTGACTCTTCCACGCCCCGACCAGAATCGTGCCGAGCGACACCTTGGTCAGATTCTGGGTCATATTCACCAGCTCCTTCGCGGCGCCGGTCCAGAACGCGGCGGAAGCCGTCGGGTGGAGTTTGCCCAGTTGGGCGAGGGCGCGGGCCAGCACCTGAAACAGCGCATCCACCTTGAGCTCGCCCTTCGGGATTCCGAACTCGAGACCCTCGGATTCGGACATGTCTCTTCTCCTTCGACGGTTTGGGTGCCGGAATCCGAGCGTGCCTCGAGGCCAAGTGCCGGACTGCCCGTTGGCGTAATGTTGCCGGGGATTTCCTGCTGACCAGGGTCGGTCCTCATCACGAAATTCATTCGCTTCCGCAATCTGCGGTCGTGTCTCTTGGAGAACCGGTGGAAGGCACCGGCCAGCGCGCCGAGCCCGAAAATCGTTGCCAGTACCTTGAGCCAGCGAGGCCAGACCCAGACCCCGATTGCCAGCCGCACCGTGGTGCCGGCGGCAACTCTCGCCCCGGGCGCCGGCGTCTGCAGCACCACCCGTCCGGCGTCGGCGCTGGTCGCGGTGGTGTCGACCCGCGTCACGCCGAGCCCGCCGCTTCGCATCACCGATTCGGCGACACCCGCCGCGATGTGCCTGACGTCGGGTACGGTGACGGAATCGCCCGGCTGGGTGCCGCCGCCCACCCGCACCGCGACCGCGCTGCTCGAATCCACCGTCGTGCCGGAGCGCGGATCCTGCGCCAGCACCGTGTCGGTCCCTCCGCGGGGGACGGTCGTCACCGGTCCGAATCGGAGCCCGACCGCGGCGACCAGCCGCTCCGCCTCGGCGCGGGTCCGGCCGACCAGAAGGGGAACCCGAACCCCGGACCGGGGCGGAGGCGGAGACGACGGCGAAGGCGGCGTATCCACCACCGCGGTGCCTGGGGTCGGGGCACTCGAGATCCGCACCGAAACCGAGGATCCCCGGATGACCAGCGCGTCCGCGATGGGGCCCTGCGAAAGAATCCGGCCCGGAGCGCCGGCGCGCGGAGTCGAGTCGATCGCGCCGAGCTTCAGGCCCGAATCACCCAGCATGCGCGCCGCGGCTCGCACCGAGCTGTCTCTCAGATTCGGGACGTGAACGACTCGGCTGAGCGTCGAGACCTGGAGGCGCACCCGGCTTCCCGGCGCCACCATCCGTCCCGCGGCAGGGTTCTGGGTGAGGACCAGATCCACCGGAGGACCCGCTTCGGTGGAATCGATCGGACCGGCGACGAGCCCTGCCGAGTCGAGGAGGTGCCGGGCCCGCGGCAGCGGCAGCCTGGTCACATCCGGCGTCGGAACCAGGGCGGAGATTTCCACCGTGATGTCCACCGCGGTGCTCTCCGGCACCGTGCTGGCCGGCAGCGGCGCCTGTCGGCTGACCAGGCCCCGGCCCTGATTGGTGGCGACGACCTGCACCGATCCGAGCAGCAGGCCGGCCCCGGAAAGCAACCTGGCCGCATCATCCCGGCTCTGCGCGATGAGATTGGGAACCTTGACGCGCAGGGCCTGGCCCACGGTCAGTTCCACGGTGGAGTGTGCCGGTACCCTGGTGCCCGGGCCGGGCCGCTGATCGACGACCTTGCCGTCGCGCCGGGGATCCCGGACCGTGGCCGTTCTTCCGACCGCGAGCTTGGCAAACGCGAGGGTGACGGCCGCCGCGAGCCGATCCTGGCCCTGGACGTCGGGGACGGTGACAGAATCGGCAACCGGCCTCCGGGGGACATCATCCGTCTGTGGCGGTACGGAGCCGCTCGACACCGCGAGCTCGACGATCTGACCGCGAGTGTAGTGCGCGCCCGGGTCGATCGATTGCCGAACCACGATACCGCTCGAGCCTCCCGACGCCACGGTCGTCAGGCGACCCCGCAAGCCGATATTCTTGAGCACGGCGAGGGCGCTGTCGCGAGGAAGCCCGACGAGGTTGGGCATTGGCGGCGTCTGCGGGACATGACCGGCGATGGCTCCGCCGGGCACTGGGGGCTGGGCAACCTGCCGCATCCCCGGAAGGGTCGCGAAAACGAGCGCGACTCGCCAACTGAATCGCATCATGGTGCACCTTGACGGGCCGGAGGATTCCCGGCGTCGAAGGCGGTCCGACTACTGGACGAAAGTCCCTGCGGGGCTCCCGCAACATACCGAGAGCGGGGGCGGCGGGTTAGAGGAGGGGGTGACCGTACTAGCAGGTGTCATAGCTGATACATCTGATAGGTCCGGGTCCGAACCCGGTGCGTTTCAGCCGACCTCCATCGTCAAGGCGATCGCGCGGCCTGTCGTTCCCTGGCTTTGGCCGCGGCGTAGACGGGGTCGGGGGAGTCGCCGATCAGGGTCTGGGTGATGGTCCGCCGCATCCGGAGGAGTGCTTCTCTTCCTTCGGCCGATCCGACCACGCTGGTCGACTCGGCCGGATCCTGCCGAAACTGGAACATCTCCTCGGTGAGCCGCCGGCCCTCCCGGATCAAATGCAGGTCGCCCTCCACCAGCGCCAGCAGCATGTCTTCTCCCATCGGCCAGGTCGGGTCCCTGATTTCCCTCCGCGCCAGCTCTGCGACGGCCGGGCTGGTGGCTGCGCTGTCGCCCCGCCAATGCGGCGCCAGCGATCGCCCCGGAAACGAATCGCGACCCCCGGTCCCCGTCAGATCGAGTATCGTCGCGCCCACATCGCGCAGCGAGACCACCTCCCGGACGCGGCGGCCCGCCGGCAGATGCCCGTCGAACCGGATGATCATCGGCACATGGAGGAGGGCGAAATACAGACTGTTGCCGTGACCCTCCATGCCGCGCTCACCAAACTGCTCTCCGTGGTCGGAGGTCACGATGACAACGGTATTGTCCAGCTCTCCCCGGCGCCCAAGCTCGGTAAACAGACGGCCGAGCTCCTGATCGAGATACGCGAGCTCCGCGTCGTACAATTGTCGGGCGCTCCGAGGTTGACAGGGCTTCCGGAACTGGCTGCGAAACTCCGGAAGCGGCGTGTAGGGAAAG
>DASYPZ010000020.1:0-5061 GCA_036006105.1 Gemmatimonadales bacterium
TCTGGTCGTACCCTTTCGAGACGAGGAACTCGGTCGCGGCTGGCGTGAGCCTGACCTCGCTACCGACCCGCTTGCGGAGATCGTCGAGCAGGATCGAGACGATCTGGACGATGTGCTCCTTGTCGAGCGGGTGGAACACGATCACGTCGTCGAGCCGGTTCAGGAATTCGGGATTGAAGACTTTCGAGATCTCGTCCTTGACCGTCTCGGCGATCTTGGTGAAGGACTGGGCCCGGTCGCCGGAATGGAACCCGAGCGACTTGGACTGGGTGATATCGCGGGCGCCGACGTTCGAGGTCATGATGACCACGGTGTTCTTGAAATCGATGACCCGGCCGTAGTTGTCGGTCAGGTGCCCTTCGTCCAGCACCTGGAGCAGAATGTTGAAGACGTCGGGATGGGCCTTCTCGATTTCGTCGAGCAGCACGACCGAATAGGGCTTCCGGCGGACCGCCTTGGTGAGCGTGCCGCTGTCTTCGTATCCCACATAACCCGGGGGCGCCCCGATCAGCCGGGACACCGAGAATTTTTCCATGTACTCCGACATGTCCACCCGGATCAGGGCCGACTGGTCGGCGAACAGGAACTTGGCCAGGGCGCGGGCCAGCTCGGTCTTGCCGACGCCGGTGGGGCCGGAGAAGATGAACGAGCCGATCGGGCGGTTGGGGTCCTTGAGCCCCGCCCGGCTCCGGCGAATGGCCCGCGCCACCGCGGTGATGGCTTCGTCCTGGCCGATGACCGATTCGTGGATTTCGTCTTCCATCCGGAGCAGCCGCGCCGTTTCGGCCTCCTGCAGCCGGGTGAGCGGAATGCCGGTCCAGCGTGAGACGATGAACGCGATCTCTTCGTCCCCGATGACCGGACGCTTGGTCTGCCGCTCCCGCTCCCACTCCTCCTGGCGCAGCCGGATCCGGTTCTGCAGATCCCGCTCGCTGTCCCGGAGGGCCGCCGCCCGCTCGAAGTTCTGATCGCGCACCGCGGCTTCTTTTTCCTGATTGACCTTGTCCAGGTCCGCCTTGAGCTGCCCGATTTCCGCGGGCGGCGCCTGCGAGGCCAGCCGGGCTCGTGCGCCCGCCTCGTCGATCACATCGATGGCCTTGTCCGGCAGGAACCGGTCGGTGATGTAGCGGTCCGACAGCTCGGCCGCCGCGCGCAGCGACGGATCCGGAATGGTGACCCGGTGGTGGTCCTCGTACTTCTTGCGCAGGCCCTTGAGAATTTCCACCGTCTCTTCCACCGTGGGCGGATCGACGATGACCGCCTGGAAGCGCCGTTCCAGCGCGCCGTCCTTCTCGATGTATTTCCGGTATTCGTTGAGGGTCGAGGCGCCGACGCACTGCAGCTCCCCGCGGGCCAGCGCGGGCTTGAGCATGTTGGAGGCGTCGATGGCGCCTTCGGCCGCGCCGGCCCCGACCAGGGTATGCAGCTCGTCGATGAACAACACCACATTCTTGCTCTGGGCGATCTCGTTCATCACCGCCTTCAGCCGTTCCTCGAACTGACCCCGGTACTTGGTCCCGGCGATGACCGCGGCCATGTCGAGACTGAGCACCCGGTGATCCCGCAGCACGTCGGGACACTGCCCGCTCGCGATCAGCAGGGCCAGTCCTTCGACGATGGCGGTCTTGCCGACGCCCGGCTCCCCGATCAGCACCGGATTGTTCTTCTTCCGGCGCGCCAGGATTTCCATGACCCGCTGGATTTCCTTCTGGCGGCCGATGGTCGGATCGAGCTGGCCTTCGGCGGCCAGCTGGGTCAGATCCCGGCAGAAGTGATCCAGGGCCGGCGTCTTGGATTTCTTTTCCGATTTGGGAGCCGACGCGGGCGGGGTCGGCGCGGCGGCGCCGGCCGTGGGCTGCGGCATGTCGCTGCCCAGCAGCCGCAGCGTCTCGGCCCGGGACTGCTCCAGGGTCACGCCGGCGTCGGTGAGAACCTGGGCCGCGATGCCCTTTTCCTCCCGCAGCAGTCCGAGCAGCAGGTGCTCGGTCCCCACGTAGGAGTGATTGAGCTCGCGGGCCTCGGTCATGGCCAGCTCGAGCACCTTCTTGGCGCGCGAGGTGTACGGCAGGTCGGGGCCCGGCGCCGCCGCCGCTTTGCCCTTCTTGACCGTTTCCTCGATTTTCTGCTGGATGTCGTCGAGATCGACGTTGAGATTCGTGAGGACCGCCGCGGCGACGCCTTCTCCCTCGCGGATGAGCCCCAGGAGAATATGCTCGGTGCCGACGTACTCGTGATGGAGGCGGGCCGCCTCTTCACGAGCCATTTGGAGCACCTTCCGAACGCGATCCGTGAAGTTGTAGCCGTTCATGCTTCCCGTTTCACCTCTGGGTCGGAGGCGCCTGTGCGGATGGCCCGCGACGCCCCACTTCCTCCTCCAGCACCTGGCGGACATAGGCGGCGCGCCGAACCGGGACTTCCTCGTCGGTCAGGCCCCGCCCGTGGGCAGCGGTGAGATGCGCAGGCTGGGTGAAGACCAGCAGCTTGTTCAGCGCATACATACCGACGTTCGGGATGAGCCCGAGCCCCACACCGAGCCGGACGCCGCTCAGGAGATTCATCGTTTCCTCGAACGACAGGCTGCGCGCGTACCGGAGGAGCCCATACGCCCGCCAGACCTTGTCCTCGAGGATCGCCGTCGCATCGCGCAGAAGAATCTGGCGTGCGCGCTCCTCGTGCTCCATGACCTGCCGGACCAGCTTGCCGAGGTGGTCCAGCAGCTCCAACTCCGACTTGCCGAGGGTGGTCTGGTTCGACAGCTGAAACAGATTGCCGACCACCTCGCTGCCCTCGCCGTACAGCCCTCGAAAGGTCAAACCGACCTGGGTCAGGGCCTGGAGAATTTTGTTGATCTCCTTGGTCAAAACGAGCCCCGGAAGATGCACCAAAACCGATGCCCGGAGCCCAGTTCCGACGTTGGTTGGGCAGCTCGTAAGGTAACCGAACTCCGGGTGAAATGCGAAGGCAAGTCGTTGCCCCAGTTCGGCGTCCAGCGTTGCGACGAGGCTCCAGGCGGCCTCCAAAGCGAACCCGGAACGCAGGGCCTGAATCCGGAGGTGATCTTCTTCGTTGATCATCACGCTGGCGTGGTCCTGGACCAGCAATCCGCCGGCCGGACGGAGCTTGGCGGCGGTCTCCGGAGCCGCCAGATCCCGGCTGACCAGATGGCGCTCGTGGAGCAGGCGCCGGTCCTGGAGCTCCAGCCGGTCGACCCGGAACCGGACCGCGCGGCCCAGTCCCTCGGTGCCCGCCGCCGCCGCCTCGACCTCGGCCAGGATCGCTTCCCGCTCCGGCCCGTCGCTGCGGGAGGCGAAACGGTGACTGCGGAGATTCCGCGCCAGGCGGACCCGGGTCGAGACCACCAGGTGGCTTCCGGGGCCGCTGGCTTCGAGCCAGGCCATGCCGCCGTCGGGAAGCAGGCTCAAATCGATCATTCCCGGTCTCGCAGCCGGTCGCGCAGCTCGGCGGCCAGTTCGAACTGCTCGCTTTCCACCGCGCGCCGAAGCTGTTCCTTGAGCTCCAGATCGGTCCGGCCCGGTTCCGCTCGGGGCGCGGGAGCCTCCCCGCGCTGGTATTGCATCCCCGTGTGATGCGTGGATCCGTGGAGCCGTCGCAGGAGCTCCCGCAACGGCGCATCGAACGCCTGGTAACACTCGGAGCAGCCCACCCGTCCGGTTTCTCGAAAATCCCGCAGCGTGGCGTTGCAGCCCGGGCAGCGTACCTCGAGGGCCGCCAGGAGCGGCGCATCCGGGTCGGCGCTCTCGCCCAGCTTGGCCAGGAATCCTCCCAGCGGCGTATCCGCCATGGCGAAGCCGGTCTCGATGCCCTTCTCCGCCGCGCACTGCGCGCACAGAGAGGCGGTGTGGACCTCACCCTCCTTCACCTGGGTCAGGCTCACCACGCCTTCGCGCTCACCGCAATGGCTGCATTTCATCCCGGCAGCACCTCGGCGCCGGAGCCGATCGCCGGCGCCAGGACGCCCTCGGACAGGGTCAGCACCCGGTCCGCCCGCGCGGCGAGCGAGCGGTTGTGGGTGACGATGACCATCGCGGTCCGAAACTGGCGGGCCAGACCCGAAAAGAGTCCGTGCAGCTGCTCGGCGTTCTGCTCGTCGAGATTGCCGGAGGGCTCGTCCGCCAGCAGCAGCGCGGGCTGCACCGCCAGCGCCCGCGCCACCGCGGCGCGCTGCTGCTCTCCGCCGGACAGTTGTGCCGGGAGGTGACCGCTCCGCTGGCCCAGCCCGACCGCATGCAGGAGATCGCGGGCGCGCGCCTGCGCCTCACCGGAATTGGTCCCTGCGATCAGGAGCGGCAGCGCCACGTTCTCCAGCGCGGTGAAGTCGCGCAACAGGTGATGAAACTGGAACACGAAGCCGATCCTCCGGTTCCGGAGCTCCGCCAGGGCGTCGGCGTCGAATTCGTCATAGGCGGTGCCTCCCAGACGCACTTGCCCCGAGGTGGGCACATCCAGCGCCCCCAGCAGGTGCAGCAGGGTGCTCTTGCCCGAGCCGCTCTCTCCGGTCACCGCCACGAACTCACCGGTTTCCACGGCAAACTCGACACCGCGAAGGACCTCGATGGTCCCCCCGTCCCCGCCGCGGTACCACTTGCGGAGATCGCGTGCTTCGAGGATGGCGCTCATTCGTGCCGGATCGCCTCGACCGGCGTCAGCCGGGCGGCGGCCCGCGACGGGTGCAGCGTGGCGACCACCGCCACCAGGAAACTGAACAGTATCACGGCCAGCACATCGATCAGCTCGACGTGCACCGGCAGGTGATCGATGAAATACACCGCCGGATCGATTTTGATCAGCCCCGACCGGTCGATCCCGAAGGCGAGCGCCAGTCCGCCGGCCAGCCCGAGCGCGGTGCCCACTCCGCCGATGATCGCCCCCTGGGAGAGAAAGATGCGCCCGATGCCGCCCCGGGTAATCCCCATGGCCTGGAGAATGCCGATTTCCTTGGTCTTCTCCGACACCACCATGGTCAGGGTCCCGATGATGTTGAAGGCCGCGACCACCATGACGAAACAGATGATGAGGCCCATGGCCAGCTTTTCGAGCTGC
>DASYPZ010000021.1:0-1652 GCA_036006105.1 Gemmatimonadales bacterium
GCGCCGGTCAGCATCAGCGTGGCGGTGACCCCGGGCAGCGGAGCGGCATCTATCCCGCCGGCACGATGAGGAGTCCTATGCGCGTTCTCCGCTGGTTCGAGTTGCTGGCAACCGCGTTCGTCGTCCTGGCGGCACCGCTGCCGGCGCAGCAGCACACTGCGGCCGCTCCCGCGACGGCCAATCGGGTGGTGTACCTCGACAAGGCCGGGGTGGTCCGATGGAAGGACAACCAGCAGGAAGTCACGCTCTTCGGCGCCAACTACGTCCTCCCCACGGCGTCGGACTATCGCGCGGCCGGCTATGTGCACGGCGATCGGAAGAAGATGATCGACGAGGACATGGCCCAGTTCGCCCGGATGGGCTGGGACGGCATGCGGCTCACCTTCTGGGGTGACTGGGAGGCGTCCGACAGCGCCGGCAATCTGATCGCCAACGACCACCTGGACCTGCAGGACTACCTGATCGCGAAGGCCCGGGAGCGGGGGATCTACATGCTGTTCAGCCCGATCCAGCTCTACGGCTCCAACTGGCCCGACGCGCTGGCGGACACCTCGGCGCCCGGATTCGGCCGGCACTTCGGCAAGGGCAAGATGGGCACCGATTCGGCGGCGATCGCGGCCCAGGTCAATTATCTCCACCAGATCCTGAATCATGTGAATCCCTACACCGGAGTCGCGCTCAAGGACGAACCGGCGATCATTTTCATCGAGCTGGTGAACGAGCCCTGGCACCATCCGGAAGACCTGGCGGGATCGGTGCGGTACCTCAACACGCTGACCGACGCGGTGCGCAGTACCGGGTGCAACAAGCTGGTCTTCTACAACGTCAGCCAGGACTTCCGAATCGGCGAGGCGATCCGACAGTCCAAGGTGCAGGGCCTCACCTTCGGCTGGTACCCCACCGGGCTCAACTCGGGTCACGAGCTGGCCGGGAATTACCTCCGCAGCACCGATGGGTATCCCGATATGCTCCGCCCGGAACTGGCCCGGATGCCGCGCATCGTCTACGAGTTCGACAGCCCCGACCTCCGCACCGGCACGATGTATCCCGCCATGGCGCGGACTTTCCGGTCGGTCGGGACCCAGATGGCCCTCATGTTTGCCTACGACATGCTGGGCACCGCCTCCCGCAACCTGGGGTGGCAGACCCACTACCTGAACCTGGTGTATACGCCCCGCAAGGCGATGAGCGCGATCATCGCCGCGGAAGCGATGCACCGCCTGCCCCGGATGATCTCCTATGGCGCGTATCCGGGGAACACGAGCTTCGGCGACTTTCACCTGTCCGCCGACTCCAACCTGGGCGAGCTGGTGGCGCGGGACGCATTCCTGTACGCCGGCTCGACCACGACCGCGCCCAGGGATCCCGCGGCCCTGACCCGCATCGCGGGTTACGGATCGTCGCCGGTGGTCGTCTATCCGGGCGAGGGGATCTACTTTCTCGACAAGATCCGCGCGGGCCTTTGGCGGCTCGAGGTCTATCCCGATGCGGTGCCGGTCCGCGACCCGTACGAGTCGCCCAACGCCGAGAAGATCGTGACCCGGGCCATCAGCCGGGCGTGGCCCATGACCGTCACCCTCCCCGACCTCGGTGCCTCGTTCACCGCACAGCCGATCGCCGCGGGGAACCCCGCTCCGGTGACGAGCGCGGAG
>DASYPZ010000022.1:0-4604 GCA_036006105.1 Gemmatimonadales bacterium
GCTGAATCCCCAGTTGCAGAACCCGGGGATGACGATTCATCCCCCGATGCTCTACCTGGGGTACATCAGCATCACCATTCCCTTTGCGTTCGCGGTGGCCTCGCTGCTGTCGAAGCGACTCGACACCGGGTGGATCCACGCCATGCGGAAGTGGACCATCCTCTCGTGGCTCTTCCTGTCCGCGGGGATCACCCTCGGGATGTGGTGGGCCTACGTCGAGCTCGGCTGGGGCGGATACTGGGCCTGGGATCCGGTGGAGAATGCGAGTCTGCTGCCCTGGCTCACCATGACGGCCTTCCTGCATTCGGTGATGATCCAGGAAAAGCGGGGCATGCTCAAGCGCTGGAACGTGGGGCTGGTGGTCGCGTCGTTCCTGCTCAGCATCTTCGGCACCTTCATCACCCGGAGCGGGGTGATCGCCAGCGTGCACAGCTTCACCCAGTCCAACGTGGGCTATTTCTTCCTCGGCTTCCTGCTGATCGCGGCGATCCTTTCCTTCGCCCTGCTGTACGTGCGCTGGCCCCTGCTGGAGCCCGAGGCCAGGCTCGAGTCGATGGCCAGCCGCGAGGCCGCGTTCCTCTTCAACAACCTCGCGTTCGTGGGCATCGCCTTCTCGGTGCTGTGGGGTACCCTCTTTCCGATCATCTCGGAGGCGGTGCGGGGCACCAAGATCACGGTGGGCCCGCCGTTCTTCAACCGGGTCAACATTCCCCTCGGTCTTTTCCTGGTGGCGCTGACCGGGATCGGCCCGCTGATCGCGTGGCGCAAGGCGAGCGCCGCCAATCTGCGGCGCCAGTTCGTCGCGCCGGTGGTGGTCGGGCTGCTGGTCCTGAGTGTGCTTCTGGGTGCCGGCATCCGCGACGGGTGGGCTCTCGCGGCCTGGTCCCTCGCGGGGTTCGTCGCGGGCACGGTGGGACAGGAATTCTGGCGGGGAATTCGGGCCCGGCGCCGGATGCACGGCGAGTCCGCCCTCCTCGCCCTGACCCACCTCATCTCGCGCAACCGGCGGCGCTACGGCGGCTACATCGTGCACCTGGGCATCATCACCTACATCATCGCCTTTGCGGGCAATGCCTTCAAAGTCACCAGGGAAATCACCCTGGCCACCGGCGAGAGCGCGGACATCCGAAGCCCCTATGGCCACGTGTATCACCTGACCCATCTCGGCGTGTCGCAGTATCCCCAGCTCAATCGGTTCGTCTCCGCGGCCTCGCTCGAGGTCAAGAAGGACGGGAAATCGATCGGGCGGATCACCTCGGAGAAGCGCCAGCACGTGGACAGCTTCAACCGGAATACGTTCGAGCCGTCCACCGAAGTGGGAATTCGCAGCAATCTGCAGGAGGATCTGTACGTCGTCTACGCCGGCTCGGTGGAGGGCACCGACCGGGCCACCTACGCGATCACCATCAATCCCCTGGTCTCGTGGGTGTGGATTGGCGCCGGGATCCTGATCTTCGGCGGGCTGATCACCATGTGGCCCGGAGGGCCGCTGGTGTCTTCCCGGCAGCGGAGCGACATCCAGGCCGGTTATCAGGCGCCGCTGGCCGGAGTGGGTACCGAAGCGTGAAGCGCCGTGACCTGCTGCAGCGTGGCGGAACCGCGCTCGCCGCGCTCGCGTTCGGAGTCCGTGCGCTCCCGGGTCAGACCCCGGCGCGGGACTCGGCCACCGCGGATCCGCTCTATCGGCCGGACCTGGTGCAGCAACGCGGCGCCGCGACCGCCCTGGACAACGATCCCGTCGTGAAGGATCTGGAGCACCGGCTCCACTGCACCTGCGGCTGCAACCTCGACATTTATACCTGCCGGACCACCGACTTCACCTGCACCTACTCTCCCGCGCTGCACAAGGAAGTGCTGGAGCTCCGGGCGGCCGGAAAAAATCCCGAGGAAGTCGTGGCCGCCTTCGTGGGCAAGTACGGCGAGCAGATCCTCATGGCGCCACCGCCGCGAGGATTCAACCTCGCCGGCTACCTGGTGCCGGGCGTCGTGGTGGCGCTTGCCGCCTCCACCCTGACCGTGATGCTGGTGCGCCGGGGCCGCCGCATGCAGGCGGTGGCGGCCGCGGCCGCTACCTCCGAGGCGACTCGGCCGCTGGATCCCGGGCCCGAGGATCGGGAGCGGCTCCGCCGCGCGCTGAGCCGAGTGCAGGACTGATGGTCCTCGAAGTGGTTGGGGCGCTGCTGATCGGCGCTCTGGTTCTCTGGCTGGTGTTCTCCCCGATGCTCTCGCGCGCCCAGTCGGCCCGCCTGCCTCCCGAGCCCGTCGCCGATGAGGAAACCCGCAGCGGGATCGCCCTCCTGGCGCTCAAGGAAATCGAGTTCGACCGGGCCACCGGCAAGCTCTCCGACGAGGATTTCGAAATGCTGCGGGAGCGCTACGGCAAGGAGGCGCTCTCCGCCCTGGACCAGGACGATGGCCAGGCCGAAGCCGCGAGTGCCGATCCGGAGACGATGATCGCCGCGCGACTGCAGCAGCTGCGTTCCGCCCGTGACGCCGGAGCGACGGCACCGCCGCCCTGTCCCGCCTGCGGTCCGCGTCCGGAGCCCGACGCATTGTTCTGCTCGTCCTGTGGCCTCTCGCTCAGCCCGGCCTTCTGCGTTTCCTGCGGGACGGCCCTCGAGGCCGGCAGCCGCTTCTGTCCATCGTGTGGAAACCGGATCGCGGCGTGAGCGGTGCCGCGCCCCTCGAGCGAGATCCCCATCCCACCAGGCTGCGAGCCGAGGCAGCGGCGCTCGGGCGCCACATCCTGGGACGGCCGGTCGAGTCCGAATTCGTGGAACGGTATGTGGCCGCCCATGCGCACCTGCCACTGGAAGCACGCGACCCGGGTGACGCGGCGGTGCTGGACTTTGCCATGGCGCATCCGGTCTTCCTGCCTTGCCTCGACGCCGCGGCCGCGCTGACCCGGCCCGAGGCCCTGCTCCATCGCAAGGCCATTCTGCTGGCCGCGATCCTCGAGGCGTCACCGCGATACGCTGATCAGTTCCTCCCCCGTACGGTCGGATGGCCTGGCCTCCTCGGACTCGGCCTCGGCATCGGAATGACCACCGCCTTCCAGCTTGCGGTGGGTCTGCCGGTCCTGGCGCTGGTGGGTCGCCGGACGTGAACGGGCCCGGCATGACCGACGCGGTCGTGGTCGGCTCCGGGCCGAGTGCGGTTCATGCCGCCTGGCCGCTGGTCATGGCCGGGCACCGGGTCGAAATGCTCGACGTCGGATCGCGCGACGAGGTGTACGCACCGCTGATACCCGACGGGTCGTTTACCCAGATACGACGGAGCGACGAGGGACAGCACCGCTACTTTCTCGGCGATCGGTTCGAGGGCGTCCCGTCCGGGTCGGCCCGGGTCGGGGCGCAGCTGACGCCGCCCCGGGCATACGTCAATCGCGACGTCGCGGCACTGACCCCGGTGGAATCCGCGAATTTCACCGGGATGGAAAGCCTGGCCATGGGCGGACTCGGTGCCGCGTGGGGCGCCGGGGTCGGACGCTTTACCGAGGGCGACTTGGCCGGCCTGCCGATCGGACTCGCGGACCTGGCCCCGCATTACTCGGCGGTGGAAGCGCGCATCGGGGTCAGTGGCGACGACGACGATCTCACCGAATCCCTGGGTCTCCACCAGAGCATGATGCCGGCGCTGCCGGTGGACACCGTGCCGGCGCGGATACTGGAGCGTTACCGGGAAAACCGGTCCCGGTATCTCGATTCGGGATTTCGTCTCGGGGTCACCCGTCTGGCGGCCTGTTCCCGCGAGTGGAAGGGCCGCGGTCCGCACCGGCTCGATGACCTCGATTTCTGGAGCGACAAGGCCCGCGCCGTGTATCGGCCGGTCTGGACCCTGAATGAGCTGATCGCCCGGCCCAATTTCAGCTATCGACCCGGACTCCTGGTCCACCGGTTTCACGAGTCGTCGGGCCGGGTGACCGTGTACTGCCGGCGCCCCGACGGCGGGGAGGAGCAATTCGAGGCTCGTGCGCTGGTGCTCGGCGCCGGGGTGTTCGGGACCGCGCGCATCGTCCTGCGCTCCCTCGGTCTGTACCATCGGTCGGTCCCCTACGTCTGCAATCCCTATACGTACGCCCCATGCCTCAATCCGGGCATGATCGGGCGGGATGTCGCCGATGCCCGTCACAGCCTTTCCCAGCTCACCGCCACCTTTCTCCCGCCCGGTACCGGCTGGCCGGAGATGCACGTCTCCATCTATTCCTATCGCTCGCTGCTTACCTTCAAACTCATGAAGGAATCGCCGTTATCGGCACCGTCGAGCCTGAAGCTGATGCGGGCGTTGATGCCACTGCTCACCATCCTCGGAATGCACCACGCCGATGAGCCGGCCGAAGGCAAGCGGGTAATCCTGCTGCCGGCCGCGGCCGGCACGCCTGAGCGGCTCGCGATTACCCACCAGCAAGCGGTGGCGGTTTCGGAACGGATCGAGCAGCAGGAGCGCCGCCTGTTTCGCCGGATGCGCAGTCTGGGATCATTTCCGTTGAAGCGGATCCGACCGGGACCCGGCTCGAGTATTCATTATGCCGGCACCTTTCCGATGTCGGCCTCGCCCGGAGAGCTCCAGACCACCCCGGAGGGTCGCCTCGACGGTACCGGGCA
>DASYPZ010000023.1:0-9443 GCA_036006105.1 Gemmatimonadales bacterium
GACTTCGGCATCGCCAAGGCGGTGGGGGCCGCCGGAGGCCAGTCGCTGACCCAGACCGGGATGTCGATCGGCACGCCCTCCTACATGAGCCCCGAACAGGCCGCGGGGGAGCCGGAGGTCGACGGCCGGAGCGACCTCTACGCCCTGGCCTGCGTGCTCTACGAGATGCTGGCGGGTCAGCCGCCGTTCACCGGGGCGACCGCCGAGGTGCTGGTTCGGCAGCATCTGACGGTGAACGCGTCGCCGGTGACCAACTACCGTCCCGCCGTGCCCGCGACGGTGGTCGCGGCGCTTCAGCGCGCGCTGGCGAAGGCGCCGGCGGACCGGTTCAACCCAGTGGCGCAGTTCTCGGAGGCGCTCCGCCCGGTCGAGGGGGGGACCCCGGCCCCGGCGGTCGCGACGCCTAACCCGCCACGACGTGCTTCAACGCCGGTCGTGGGCGGCGTCGCGGTTGTGCTGGCGCTCGTCCTCATCGGAGCCGTCCTGGTGCGGAGCAAGGTTTCGCGCAGTGGCGCCGGAGAAACCTCGACCAAGTCCCTCGCCGTGCTCCCGTTCGAGAGCGTCGGCGGCGACACGGCCAACGCGTACTTCGCGGAAGGGATCGGTGACGAGCTGACCACCGCGCTGGCCAAGCTGCCCGGCCTCCGTGTGGCGGGAAGGAGCTCGGCGAGCCGCTTCAAGGGCAAGGGCGCGAGCGCCACGGAGGTCGGCGCGGCGCTCGGGGTGGCGAGCGTGCTGGACGGCACCGTGCGGCGCTCGGGGGATCGAGTCCGGATCACCGCCCAATTGACGAGTGCGTCGGACGGGCTGGTGCAGTGGACCGAAAGCTATGACCGCGAGGTGAAGGACGTCTTTGCGCTGCAGGACGACATCACCCGGGCCATCGTGTCAGCGCTGCAGGTCCGGCTCGCCTCGACGGGAGCGACCCAGGCCGGGGTAGGCACCTCCAGCCTCGAAGCCTACGATCTCTATCTGAGGGGCCTGTACCTCTACCGGCGGCGCGGAGTCGGCCTGTTCAAGGCCGCGGAACTCCTGGACCAGGCCATCGCTAGGGACTCGATGTTCGCCCGGGCGTATGCGGCGGAGGCCACCGTCCTGTGGGCCCTGCCCTACTACTTCCCGGTCAACCAGGACTCGCTGCTGCCCCGGGCCCGGGCCCTGGCCGAGCGTGCGGTGGCGCTGGACCCGAATCTCTCCGAGGCGCACAAGGCGCTGGGGGTCAGTTATTACACCAGAGACTGGAACGCCGCGGAGCGGGAGCTGCGCAAGGCCATCGCGCTCGATCCCAATTCTCCGGAGGCGGAGTACCAGCTCGGATTCATGCTGCTCACCACCGGCCACATCGGCGATGCGGTCAGCGAGCTCACCCGGGGCAAACAGATCGATCCGCTCTACCAGCTCAGCGCCGCCTATCTGGGGTACGCGTTGCTGCTGTCAGGAAAACCCGATCAGGCTGTCGCCGAGGCCCGGCGCGCCGTCGAGCTGGACTCGACCAATCCCGCCGCCCTGAGCCTGCTGGGGGCTGCCTATCGCCTCACCGGCCGCACCGCGGACCAGATGGCCGTCGCGCGACGGATCGTTTTGGTGACGGACGATCCGCGCCGAGGTGGCATTGCCGCGCGCTTCCTCGCACGAGGAGGGGCCCCGGCGGAAGCCCGCGCGATCCTCGCCAGGATCGAGGCGCTTCCGCCCAGCACCCCGGGGCGGAACGCGGGAATGGCGAGCATCTATCTCGGCCTGGACGACACGGCGCGGGCGCTCTCGGCGATGGAGCGGGCGGCGGCAATGCCCGGAGGCGACCTGCTCTTCGTGACCGTCCCCAGTGATCCGGTGTACGACCCAGTGCGCTCGAGCCCGCGGTTTGCGGCGGTGCTCAAGCGCTTCAACATGAACGTTGACCTCCTCACTGCTCCCGGTGGCGGGCGGCCTCAATGAGCGACACCCTGCAGCGCCTCGCCGCCGCCCTCACAGACCGCTACCGGATCGAACGGGAGCTCGGCGCCGGCGGCATGGCGACGGTATACCTCGCCCAGGATATCAGGCACGACCGCAGAGTCGCCATCAAGGTGCTCCGCCCCGAGCTGGCCGCGGTGATCGGCGCGGAGCGATTCCTCTCGGAGATCAAAACCACCGCGAACCTGCAGCATCCCCACATCCTGTCGCTGTTCGACTCGGGCACCGTCGACGGCACGGTGTTCTACGTGATGCCCTTCGTCGAGGGCGAGTCGCTCAGGGACCGGCTCGCTCGGGAGAAGCAGCTCCCGGTGGATGAGGCCCTGCGAATCTCCCGCGAGGTGGCCGACGCGCTCCAGTACGCCCACCAGCACGGCGTCATCCACCGGGACATCAAGCCGGAGAACATCCTGCTCCAGGGCGGCCACGCGCTGGTGGCGGACTTCGGGATTGCGCTGGCCGCCGCCAAGACCGGCGGCTCCCGGATGACCGAGACCGGCATGTCGCTCGGCACGCCGCAGTACATGTCGCCCGAGCAGGCGATGGGCGAGCGGGAGCTCGATGCGCGGGCCGATATCTACGCGCTGGGCTGCGTGACCTACGAAATGCTGGCCGGCGAGCCGCCCTTCACCGGGCCGACGGCGCAGTCGGTCGTGGCCAAGGTCCTGACCGAGCCGCCGCCCGGACTCCGGCTCAAGCGACCCTCCGTGCCGGAGCACGTCGAAGACGCGGTGGTGACGGCGCTGCAGAAGCTGCCGGCCGACCGGTTCCGGAGCGCGGGGGAGTTTGCAACGGCGTTGCAAGACGGGAGGCCGGGACGACGGGAGGACGGGAGAGGAACCAGGCGCACTCCCGCCGTCCCATCGTCCCGCCTTCCCGCCCTCGCGATCATCGCGGCCGCCCTCGTCGCCGCGTTCTACCTGGGCGGCAAGCTGCTGGGCAGGCGCGCGGAGCTGCCGCTGGTGTTTGGCCGGGAAACCCACGTCACCTGGGACCCCGGACTCGAGGTCACCCCGGCGATCTCTCCCGACGGCCGCTCGGTGGCCTACGCGGCCGGCCTGCTGTTCAAGATGCACGTGATGGTGCGGCCGGTCGGAGAAGGGCGCGCAGTCGCACTCACCGGTGATACCGCCAATGCGGAGACCGACCCGCGCTGGTCCCCCGACGGAAGCCGGGTGCTGTTTCTCTCCCGGGGTGGCGTGTGGAGCGCGCCGGCCGGGGGCGGCCCGGCGCGGCCCGAGCTGCCCGGAACGCTCACGAATCCGGTGCTCTCGGCGGACTGGTCACCCGACGGGAAGCGGCTGGTGATCACCCGGGGCGATTCCCTGCTGCTGCGCGAGGTCGATGCGTCGGTGCATGGGCTGGCCCGCATCGCCGATCCGTCGCTGTGTGTCTGGTCGCCCCAGGGAACCTTCGTGGCCTGCGTCACTCAAAACTCCCCGTACTCGATCGCATCCAGTACTTTCGGCAACCTGGCACCCAGCCGGATCATGCTGTGCCGGGTGAGCGACGGCACCCTGACGATGGTGAGTGACACGGTGTCGTTGAATCAGAGTCCGGTCTGGTCCGCGGACGGACGCTGGCTCTATTTCGTCTCGAACCGCGATGGTCCTCGCGATATCTACGGAGTGCCGATCACGGGGAACGGCCACACCGGTGGCCCGACGGTGCGGCTCAGCACCGGTCTGGGCGCGCACACCATTTCGCTGACGCCGGGCGGATCCCGGCTGGCCTATTCGAAATTCAGCGTTCGCAAGAGCATCTGGTCGATGCCGATTCCCGCCTCTCCCGGGGGAACCGGTGCCGGAATGACCCGGATCACCAACAACAACGAGTACATCGAGGTGGTGGCGGTCTCCACGGACGGCAAGTGGCTGTTCTACGACTCCGACCTGGCCGGCAACTCCGACATCTTCCGGCTCGCCCTGGCCGGGGGAGAACCGGAACGGCTGACCACCAATGCCGCCGACGATTTCTTCCCGAGCCCGTCCCCCGACGGGAAGGAAGTCGCGTTCCACTCCTGGCGCTCGGGCTCCCGGGACCTCTGGGTAATGCGGCTCGATGGCGGCGGGGAACAACAGGTCACCAGCACGAAGCGGCAGGAGGCGCTTCCCAACTGGTCCCCGACAGGCAATGCGATCGCCTTCGGGAACCTGGAGACCGGCAACGGAATCGGGCTGGTCCGGCGCGACGCGAACGGCCGGTGGGGAGAGCCGGTGCAACGGGCGCCGGGGGGCACGCTCCCCACCTGGTCGCCCGACGGCCGGTCCATTCTCTATACCGCGGGAACCACCGGCGGGAGCCTCGTGGTCGTGCCGGCGGATTCCGGCCCGGAGCGCACCCTCTTCGACGCTTCCGTCCCGGGCGCACCCTTTCCGGAAGCAATCGCGTGGGCCTCCACCGGGCTCGTCTATTTCCAGGCCCATGACCCGACCGGAGCGACCACGTTCTGGTCGATGCCTGCCGCAGGCGGGGCTCCGAAGCAGCTGGCCCGGCTGGATCCGGCGATCTACCCGTCCTCCCGTCTGAGTTTTGCGATCGGCAACGGCCGCTTCTACTTCCCGGTCGAGGATCACCAGAGTGATATCTGGGTGATGGAATTGGGCAAGCCGTGAGCGACCGCCATTCTCTAAAAGGGAGTCCATGAAGATCACCGGGGCGAGTACTACCTTCCTGATACTCGTCGCCGGCTGCTCGGCCGGCGGCGGCGAGAAGCCGGTTACCGAGGCCTCCGCCCTCCCGACCTGGACCTACGACTCCACCATGGTCTTCCCGGCAGATCATTCGCTGTTCCGCCCCGAAGATGGCGTCGCTCTCCCGGACGGGCGCCTCATCGTGACCGACCAGGTGAGTGGATTGCGCCTCGTCGTGCCGGACGGAACCAGCCAGCCGTTCGGCGGCCTCGCGGCGGCGGGTTACAGCCATCGTCCCCCGGCGTATGCCGGCGGGGCCAACGGGGTCAGCCTGGAACCGGACGGCGGCCACCTGCTCCTGGCCGACGTGTTCGGCGCCGCGATCTATCGGGTGGACGTGAACTCCGGTGCGGCGGAGAAGGTCTATCAGCACACCTACGGCATCAACACCGCGGTACGGGACTCCAAGGGGGCCATCTGGTTCACCCAGAGCGCCCACAACACCCCGGAGGCGGGCGAGGCCCGGATGTGGGCGGCAGTCGACACGCCGCGGCCCGAAGGCGCGCTGTACCGGCTCAGCATGCAGGAAGGCCATCCGGCGCCGAAGGCGGAGCTGATGGTGGACTCGCTCTTCTTCGCGAACGGCCTGGCCATCGACGAGGCGGCCGGCTTCCTCTATGTCTCGGAAACGACCGGCGGCCGCGTGTTACGCTACCGGGTCGACATGGAGAAAGGGAAACTGAGCGAGCGGACGGTATTTATGGACAGCACCGCGGTGGACAACCTGGAGCTGGACAGGCAAGGCCACCTCTGGGCCGCGGTACCGCTGTCCAATCAGCTGCTGGTGGTGACCACCGCGACGGGAGCGCGCCACACCGCCTTGCAGTCGCGGACCCGCGCGCAGGATAGCGTCGTGGCCGAGTTCGCCCGGCGGGGCCAGGCTGGGGAGCCGCGCATGGCGCTCATCACGCCGGCGGCGTGGTCCCCGCTCCCGGGGCTGATCACCGGCGTCATCGTCGGCGCGCGGGGCGGGCCGGTGTACGTCACCGGGCTGGGCAATGCCCTGCTCAAGCTTCCCCGCTGAATGACCGACAGCGGCGCGGCAGCCAAACTCGCGAGCGCTCTGGCCGACCGCTACCGGATCGAGCGGGAGCTGGGCGCGGGCGGGATGGCGACGGTCTACCTGGCCCAGGACCTCCGCCACGACCGCAAGGTCGCCCTCAAGGTGCTTCGCCCCGAGCTCGCGGCGATAATCGGCGCCGCGCGGTTCCTCCAGGAGATCAAGACCACCGCGAACCTCCAGCATCCCCACATCCTCTCGCTGCACGATTCGGGGGAACTGGACGGGACGGTGTTCTATGTGATGCCGTTCGTGGACGGCGAATCGCTGCGCGACCGGCTTGACCGCGAGAAGCAGCTCCCGGTGGCGGATGCGGTCCGGATCGCCAGCGAGGCCGCTGATGCGCTGGAGTACGCCCACAAGCACGGCGTCATCCACCGCGACATCAAGCCGGAGAACATTCTCCTCCATGGCGGCCACGCCCTGGTGGCCGACTTCGGCATAGCACTCGCGGCGAGCAAGAACGCCGGCGCCCGCATGACCGAAACCGGCATGAGCCTCGGTACCCCGACGTACATGAGTCCCGAGCAGGCGATGGGCGAGCGCAACCTCGATGCGCGCACCGACGTGTACGCGCTCGGCTGCGTGCTCTACGAGATGCTCACCGGGGAGCCGCCCTTCACGGGACCGACCGCGCAGGCGATCGTGGCCAAGGTGCTGACGGATGAGCCGCGGCCCGCCTCGGAGCTCCGCCGCTCGGTTCCGCCTCACCTCGATGTCGCGATCCGCACCGCCCTGGAGAAGCTTCCCGCGGACCGCTTCGCCACGATGGCCGAGTTTGCCGCCGCGATGCACGCCACTGGCACGCCGCCCCGAGGACCCACGCTCCGGCGATCCGCCGCTTCGGTTCCACTCATGCTGGCCATCGGCGTCGCGGCCCTGGCCGGCGGCATGGTCGTCGGGCGATTGCTGCCCCGTCGCGCCGACGCACTGGCCATCATCGGCTTCCATCCGATTCGTCTTACCCATTCCGGTGGCGTGGGCTGCGCGGCTCTCTCCCCCGACGGCCACGAATTCGCCGCCGTCAGCGGGAGCTACAGCGAAGAGACCCTGTGCACCGGAGCGCTGCTGATCCGGGCCGTCCCGAGCGGGGTGGATCAGATCGTCCTGCCACGGGTCCGCTCGGTCGCGAGCATTCGCTGGAATCCGTCGGCCACCATGTTGCTCCTGGAGGGTGCACCGGAAGGCCGGTCCGAGGGGCTCTGGGAAATTCCCCGGGCCGGGGGAGCACCGCGGCAACTGACGACCGGCGGCGCGAGAGCGTTCGGCTTCGTCGACGACCAGCGGGTCTTCGCCGTCCGCCTCGGCACCCTGCGTATCCTCGATGTGCGTTCGGGCGAGGTGCTCGATTCCCTGCCCGAGCTCCACGCGGACCCCAACGATCTGGTGGAGTGGTCTCCCGACGGGGCGCGCCTCGTGCTGAACCGGGTGAGCGGCCATCGCGGAGTATTCCTCCTGACGGCGCACGGAGTGGTCACCGACAGCCTGATGGGAACCTTCGAGCTGGCCTATTGGGCCGGCCCCTCGAGGATCGCCTACTACGTGAACCGCGCGTATGGGACCGGAGACATCCTCATCCACGATCTCGATCCGGCGACCGGCCGGTTTCGCGGGCCTTCCTCGGTGCTCTGGGCCGCGCTACCGGCCCTGCTGCAGCTCTCCTCGACCCGGACCGGGGACCGTCTGATGGCCGTGGTCCGGCCGGTGGTGGACGAACAGCATGTGGTCAACGCGTCCACGCCAGGCACGTCCCGGGTCCTCGTGCGCTCCCTCAATGCCTATCTGGGAGATCCTCAGTTTTCCCCGGATGGCAGCCGGATCGCCTATACCCGGGAGGATGCGCTGGGATTCAACGCCTACTGGATCGGACTTGCCGGAGGCGAGGAGCATCCGATTACCGGAGACAGCATCCCCACCGTCGCGGTGGACTGGTTCGATCAGCATCGCGTGATCACCGGCACTCGCCAGGATGTGATGACGGCCATCGACCTGGACAATGGGCGGGCGCGGCGAATCGACCGCAAGGGAAGCGGGCAGTTCATCGCCATCTTTCGCGACCGCTGGCTCTGGCGCCTGGGGGACTCCGCCCACTACGTCATCCGCGATTCCGCCGGTAAGGTGGTGCGCGACCTGGGCACTGCTCCCAGGGTGCAGACTCCCGACGCTCACTGGTTCATCACGCAGGGCTGGCTCGCGGTGGCGGGGCTCGACGCCGAGCAGCAGCTGGTGATGACCCAATACGGGTTTGCCTCGGGCACCTGGTCGACCCCGGTGCCGCTCACTCAGGAGGGAATCCGGATTGCGGGCACCGGCGAGGATGGCGCGGTCTACCTCGCGCGGTTCGGCGAGCACACAGAAATCTGGCGCGCTGCAAAGCCGGGTAACCCGCCGACGCTCTTCTTGACCCTCGGCGTCCACTGTTATAACGGCAGCGTGATGGTCAGCAACGACGGGAAGAGCATCGTGTGCAATGTCACCACCAGTCAGCCGGATGCCTGGCTGGTGGAGCTTCCCAAGGCCGGCCGATGACGGACGTGGCTGCCCGTCTCGCCGCCGCACTATCCGACCGCTACCAGATCGTGCGTGAGCTCGGCGAGGGCGGCATGGCGACGGTGTACCTGGCCCGGGACCTCAAGCATCACCGCCAGGTGGCGGTGAAGGTGCTGCGCCCCGAGCTGTCCTCCGCGCTGGGGCCGGAGCGGTTTCTCCGGGAGATCGAGACCACCGCCAACCTGCGGCACCCGCACATTCTGCCATTGTACGACTCGGGCGAGGCGGACGGTTTTCTCTTCTACGTGATGCCCTTCGTGGAAGGCGAATCGCTCCGCGACCGCCTCAAGCGGGACAAGCAGCTCCCGCTCGACGATGCGCTCCGGATCACCCGGGAAGTGGCCGACGCCCTGAGCTACGCCCACAGCAAGGGCGTGATCCACCGCGACATCAAGCCGGAGAACATCCTGCTGGAGAGTGGCCACGCCGTCGTCGCGGACTTCGGCATCGCCAAGGCGGTGAGCGTGGCGGGCGGGCAGACGCTGACCAGGACCGGGATGTCGATCGGGACGCCGCAGTACATGAGTCCGGAGCAGGCGGCGGGAGAGAGCGACCTGGACGGACGGAGCGATCTCTATTCGCTGGCCTGCGTGCTCTACGAGATGCTGGCCGGCCAGCCGCCGTTCAGCGGCGCCACGGCGGAGAGCCTGGTCCACCAGCACCTCATCGTCGACGCGCGGCCCATCACCCAGCTCCGGCCGGCGGTGCCCCCGGCCATCGCGGATGCATTAACCCGCGCGCTCGCCAAGAATCCGGCCGACCGTTTCAACCCGGCCGCCCACTTTGCCGCCGCGCTGACCGTCCCGGAGAGCGCCGGAGCCCGCCGCGCTCCGCTCCGGCCCCTCGTCGTCGGGGTTGCCGCGGTCGCGGTTGTGGCCGCCATGGCCATCGTCGTACTGCTCACCCGACGGCCGGCACAGGCGCCGGTGATCAGCGTGGGCAAGACGGTGCAGGTCACCCGGGAGCCGGGGCTCGAGGTCGATCCGGCGCTCTCACCCGACGGCGCCTCGATCGCCTATGCGGCCGGCCCCACCACCGCCATGCAGATCTACGTTCGCCAGGTGAGCGGCGGTCGCCCGGTGGCGCTCACATCGGACACCACCAGCAACTTCCGCTGGCCCCGGTGGTCCCCGGACGGCAGCCAGATCGCCTATCAATCCAATGACGGCCTCTACCTGATCCCCGCG
>DASYPZ010000024.1:0-7609 GCA_036006105.1 Gemmatimonadales bacterium
CGGCACCGAGACCTCCGGCTCCATCCTGAGCCCCGCCAACCAGAACATGCTGGCCGCCATCAAGCCCACGGTGGGGCGGGTGAGCCGCTTCGGGGTCATCCCCATCACCGCGGACCAGGACACCCCCGGCCCGATGGCCCGCACCGTGAGCGACGCCGCCATCATGCTGGGCGCCCTGGAGAGCGCAACGCCCGACTCCGGCGATGCCGCGACCAAGAAGTGCCCGCCGCCGCCGGGGCGCGATTACACCAAGTTCCTGAATGCAAACGGCCTGACCGGCGCCCGCATCGGGATCCCGCGCGCCTTCTTCTACGATCGGATCGCGGGTCCCAACCCGCGCGGCGGCCTGAATGACGCACAGCGCAAGGTCATGGACGACGCGATCACGGTGCTCAAGGAGAAGGGGGCCGTGATCATCGACCCCGCCGACATCCCCAGCGTGATCGACACCGTCGCCGCGAGCAGCTTCCTCAACTGGAATCCCTGCGGCGGGCTCGACAACGCCAAGGGGCGCGACGCCGACTGCTCGATCGCCTTCAAATACGGGATGAAGCGGGACTTCAATGCCTGGCTCAAGTCGCTTGGGGACCGGGCGCCGGTCAAGACGCTGGCCGAGCTGCGGGCATGGAACATCGCCCACCAGCGCGCCGGCGCGATCAAGTATGGCCAGGCCAACCTCGACATCTCCGACGAGATGGATCTGCAGGCGGATCGGGGGCGATATGAGGCGGACCGAAGAAAGGACATCCTGCTGTCGGCGACCAACGGGATCGACGCGGCCCTCAAGGCCAACCGGCTGGACGCGCTGCTCTTTCCCTCGGTGAGCAGTGCCAACATCGGGGCTCGACCCGGGTACCCCACGGTGACGGTACCGTTTGCCTTTGTCCCGGTGACGGCGGGCACCGGCGCCAACGCCTTTCCGGCGGGGTTCGAGCCCAAGCCTGCTCCCTTCAACGTGAGCTTCACCGGGACGGCGTGCGCGGAGCCGAGGCTGATCGAGCTGGCCTATGCCTTCGAGCAGGCGACCAGGAAACGGATCCCACCGCCGCTGTTCCCCTGATCGAAGCGGTGCGGTGGCCTCGAGGCCGCGCCGGTTCTCTTTGCCGAATTATTACTGCCTGGGCATATGTCAGGGCGGTAATATTTCTCCCAATCTGCCTCGAGCGCTCCGAGGACCGGCCGGAGTCCATCCTCCCCGATGTGGTCGAGTCGCGCCGCGCTGCCGGCGCCTGACTCCACGTTGCGCACGCCGCGGAACCGTCGCATACTCCACCACGCGCTGCGATTGCGCGTCCCCGGGAGGTCTCCAGTCCATGCAACAGATCAAGGGCGCCATCCTGAAGTCCCGCATCGCCTTCGTCCGGGAGCGCTTCGGCGAGCCGGGGGTCGAGCGGGTTCGGGCGACGCTGCCGCCCGAGGATCAGGCCGCGCTGAAGTCGATCCTGACGGTGCGCTGGTATCCGTTCGAGATCGGCAAGCGGCTCGACGACGCCATCGTGGCCGTGTGCGGCGATGGCGATCCGGCGTTCTTCAAGCAGCTCGGCGCCGCGTCCGCGAACAAGAACCTGGCGACGCTGCACAAGAGTCTGCTGGCCCCGGGGAATCCCCACGCGTTTCTGGAACGCGCCCGCACCATCTACGCGCTCTACTACGAGACCGGGCGGCGCGAATACAAGCGCACCGGAGACCGGAGCGGCGTGCTCACGACCTACGACGCCGAGACCTTCAGCGCCCCCGACTGCCAGACCGTGATCGGCTGGTACGAGCGGGCCCTGG
This sequence comes from Gemmatimonadales bacterium, assembly GCA_036006105.1. Lineage (GTDB taxonomy): Bacteria > Gemmatimonadota > Gemmatimonadetes > Gemmatimonadales > GWC2-71-9 > JABFSM01. The sequence continues at coordinate 1,777 of DASYPZ010000024.1, forward strand.
AGATGTGTGGCGCCACAGGGGTCCGGGTGGTGGAAACCGCATGCCGGGCGGCGGGCGCCGCCGCCTGCCGATATGAAGTGTCCTGGGTCGGCGTAGCTCCGTAATACCCCCTGCAACGCTCCAAGACTGACGGGTCTCTTGCCAGGACGCGCCGACGTTCGTATACTATACCATATGGTTCAGTATTCAGCGGATCTCGATTCGGCCTTCGCGGCGGTGGCGGATCCTACCCGCCGGGGGATCCTGGAGCGTCTGGGCCGCGCCGACGCCTCGATCACCCAGCTGGCACACTCGTTCGCCATGACGCTCACCGGGATGAAGAAGCACGTCGCGGTGCTGGAAGGGGCCCGCCTGGTGACCACCCGGAAGGAAGGACGGATCCGCACCTGCCGCATCGGCCCCCGCCGGCTCGCCCACGAGGCCGCGTGGATCGAGAAGTACCAGCAGCTCATGGACGACCGATTCAACCGACTCGAGGCCTTGCTCGAGCGCACCCGGGAGTAGGGAGATGCGGGGAACGACACCAACAACCAGGATCACCACGCCGGTGGAGCGGGAAATCCACGCCGAGCGGATCGTCAACGCCCCGCGAGACCGGGTGTGGCGCGCCTATGCGGAACCCGCGCTGGTGGCCCAATGGTGGGGCCGGGGCAACCGGCTGGACATCGAGCGGCACGAGCTGGAGCGGGGAGGGTACTGGCGCTACGTCGAGCACAGCGATCATGGCGTGCACGGCTTCGAGGGCCGCTATCGCGAGGTCACGGCCCCGGAGCGCTTCGTGCGATCGTTCGAGTGGGACGGCATGCCGGGACATGTCGCGATCGAATTCGTGACCCTGACCGACCTGGGCGACGGCCGGACCCGGATCAGCATCGTCATGCAGATGCATACCCCGGAAGAGCGGGACGGATTCCTGCATTCGGGGATGCAGGAGGGGCTGGACGCGGCCTTCGCGGCGCTCGACCGGACGCTCGAGCCATGAGCCGGCTCGCGCTGACCACCGCCGCGCTGCTGCTGGCCGCGCCCGCGGCCCACGCCCAGGCCTCGCCCATGCGCCCATTCGATCTCTGGGTCGGCCAGTGGAAGGGCGCCGGATGGTCGATCTCGGCGACCGGGGCACGGACCGAGTTCAGCCTGGTCGAGCGCGTAGAGCGCAAAGCGGGGGGAACCGTGCTGATGGTGGAAGGGCGGGGCACCTCGACCGGCGCGGACGGGCGTGAAACCGTGACCCATGACGGGCTCGCGCTGGTCTCCTACGATGCCAAGGCGGGACGGTATCGCTGGAACGGGCATGAGCTCCTCACCGGCGCGACCGACGCGGAGGTGAAGTTGGTGGAAGGCGGCCTCGAGTGGTCGCTCCTCGCCGGCGGTGCGACGGTCCGCTTCACGATTCTGTTCGACGCCGAGCGGTGGCACGAGGTGGGCGACGTGAGCGTCGACGGCAAGACCTGGAACCGGTTCATGGAGATGAATCTGGTACGGGCCTAGGGCCATTCCGTGAGCAGGGCGGGTGACCGCTCGAAGTCGAGCGATCCCCGCGATGGCGTGGCCAGGAGGGAGGCATTTCCGTGGCGGCGCTGCAGGGCGGTGCTCCAAGTCCAGCGATCGAAATCGAACCGGGCCCCGCTGATCCAGAGCCACAAGTCGTCCGACCCCGCGTCGTACCGGAAGGTCGAGCGGTAGACGACGTCCTGGAATGCCGGAATGGCGCCTTTGCGCACCAGCGGCTCCCGAATCGGGGTCCAGACGATCCCGTCCGGGCTGGTCGCGAGGAAGAGCGCGGGGGTGGTGCAGGAGCGGGTGAGCTTGCCGTTGTAGACCGCCCAGAATTGCCGGCGCGAGGGGATCCACTGCACGTCGATGTGCCAGGGCGTGAATCCGTCGTGTTCCAGCGCCGCCGCGACCGGCCGGCCCCAGTGCAGTCCATCGGTCGAGCGGCGGAGCTCCAGAGCCGACGTGAGGGCCGAACACCCCTCCTTCCCGCCGTCGATGGACCACATCCACCAGTCGCCCGGGCCCCGGTACACCACCGCCGGTGAGATGAGCCGATGGTTGGGGGCCGACTCGATTTCCCGGGGCGGGCTCCACTGGATCCCGTCGTTGCTCTGCAGGACGAGAATGTGGTTCTGGGTGTCGACCGAGCGGTAGTAGAGCCGCAATTCGTTGGCTTCGGGCACGAACACGAGATCGGGATCGGAGAGAAACGTGCCCTTCGAGGGCTGGGCCAGCGGATTCACCACTCCCGTCGGGACCGGCCACAGGAGCGGAGACCGGCCCGCGAACAGCGAGGGATTTTCGTAGCCGCTGTTGCCACCGGGGTATGGGGTGATGGCGAGCAGTTGCCGGAGCCCGTTCCACGGGGTGCGCGCGTAGTCGGGGTGCACCGTCTCCCCCGTGCCCTCATAGGTGGAGAAGGCGAGGAGCTCCATGGTGTCGTAGGGGACGCCCGGAGCGGGTGGCGCGGCCCGCAGCGCGAATCGCACCGAGCCTCCGCCCGGTACCGTCGCGATCACCTCGGCCGGCCCCTCGAGGTCGCCGAAACGGAACCGCGCCTCGGCCCGGCCATCGACCGCGGTCGTTTCGTTCAGAGCAGTGACCTCGCCATTCACGACCGCGCTCCAGGTGACCGGCAGCCCCGCCTGGGCCACGCCGGTGGCATCCACCGCCTGCACGACGAGGGTCAGCGGGGCGTATTCCCGGATCGGCGCTTCCTGGGCATCACCCTCGGCGATCCGGAGAACGATCGCCGAGGGCGTTTGCAATGGGGCGGGATCGGTACAGGCTCCGAGGAGAAGCAGGAGCAGCCCGATCGACCGGTGGGACATGGAGGCGCTCGCTTTGCGGGTCAGCGCGATGTAAAGCCCTTGACCCAGTCGACCTGAAAAGTGCCCGGCTGAATGGCGCTGGGGTCGTAATTCCCGAAGAATAACCCGCCGACCGCCAGATTGAGCGTGATCCGCTGGGACTTCCCGAACATTCCGGAGATGTAACCTCCGGTCTTGGTATCCACTACCTGCCCGTCCAGCAGATAGGTGAGGGTGCTCTTGGTCCAGATCACCTCGTACACGTGCCAGCAGTCCGTCAGGCTCGCGGCCGACGCGATGATGGTCGAGGAGTTGGCCACCAGGTTCTTGCCCGGGCGGCGTCCGAACCAATAGGCGGTGTTGTACTGGTAGGGCTCCTGACCCCTCGCCTCCATCACATCGATCTCCCCCTGGGTGGGCCAGGGATCGCCGTAGCTCCAGAACGCGGGCCACATCCCGTACCCGGCCGGCAGCTTGAGCCGGGCGGAGAGACGCACCTTGGGCGTGCTGTTGGACGCCGAGAAGTTGGTCTTCGATTCGATACGCCCGGACGTGTAGGCGAAAGTCATGGGCGTGGCATCGAAGGGTGTCGTCGGCCCCGTGGCCGTTTCCTTCCGGGCCGTGATGCTCAGCAGGCCCCCGGCGGTCGCCAGGTTGGCGGCCTGGTAGAGCTGGAGCTCTTCGTTGAAGGCTCCGCCGGTCCAGATGTTCCATTGGGACAGGCCACCCGAGAATCCCTCGTCGAAGACCCTGGTCCAGCCGGGACCGGTGAGAACGCTCTCGGTCGGGTCGAAGTCGCAGACGCCCGCGGCCGCCGCGCCGGAGGGAACCGCGACGGGAGGGGCCGGTGGCGTGTTGGGGCCGGTCGGGTCGGGACGATCCGGGGCGCAACTCGCCACCAGCATCAGCAACACGATGCCAAGGAGCGGCAGCTTCGGAGATCTGAGGTGGTATCTCATGGTCCTCGCTGTGAATGGGCTGACCTCGGCTAAGATGCCGCCCGCCGGAGCAATCGGCTAGACCGGTGGGTACCTGGAAGCGGCATGGGTCTGGGTCGGCAACTGGACCGGTAGACAGGCCCGATCCTTCTATGGCGCGTGCGCACAGGACGGTATCGTTCCAATGCCGGCACCCGCACTGGAGCGATCGTCATGAATTCCGCCCGACTCGCCGTGACCCTGCTCGCCATCGTCATGCAGCCGGCTTCCAGCCCGGGCGCCGACCAGCGGTCGCCGGCGCTCCGGCCCGACTCGCTGGTCTTTTCGCAGGTGGTCAACGGACACACCGAGACCGTCACCTACCGGGGCCGGCCCGCTGTCAAACTGGTTCCGTCCCCCGAGACGGCGGGGAAGGACCTGAACATGCTGGCGATTCTCGCCGGAAGGCCCTTCAAGGACGGGACGATCGACATCGAGATGGCGGGCGCTCCCCGGCCCGGGATGCCGGCAGATTCCCGCGGCTTCATCGGCCTCGCGTTCCGGGCCGGTCCCCACGGGGAATGGTCGGAGGTGTTCTACCTCCGGCCGACCAATGGCCGGTCCGAGGATCAGCTGCGGCGCAATCACTCGGTCCAGTACGTATCGGACCCGGAGTATCCCTGGTATCGACTCCGCAAGGAGGCGCCCGGCGTTTACGAATCCTCGGTTGACCTCGAACCTGGGGCGTGGACCGCAGTGAGGATCGTGGTGACCGGCACCACGGCCCGTCTGTACGTCAACCATGCCGCGCAGCCGAGTCTTGTCGTCACCGACTTGAAGCGGGGCGACATCCCGGGGCAGATCGCGCTCTGGGCCCACGTGGAGACCGATGCCTATTTCGGGGCCCTCACCGTCAGCCCGGCCGGCCAGGCTCCGAAGACCGAGGCCGCGATCACCCTGGACTCGACCACCCGACTCGAATCGATCAACGGCCGGGCGCTCTGGGTGAACTACCGGGGTCGCCGAGCGCTGAAGCTTGCCCCCCTGGAGGGGCACGAACACGACACCGATCAGGAGATGATGGCCGTGCTGACCGAATCGGATTTCCAGGACGGCGTGATCGAGCTCGATGTCTCGGGCGCCCGGCGGGAAGGTTATTCCAAGGCCGAAGATGTGAGTGGGTTCAAGGGGATCGTCGGGCTGACCTTTCGGTTGCACGGCGACACGGCGGAACGATTCTATCTCCGCCCCGAAAACACCCGCCTGGACAATCAGCTCTTTCGCAATCGGTCGACCCAATACGAATCGAGCCCCGACTTCCCCTGGCAGCGCCTGAGGGAACAGAGCCCCGGGGTCTACGAGTCCTACGCCGACGCGGAGCCCGGCGCCTGGACCCGGCTCCGCATAGAAGTCTCCGGAAGCCGGGCGAGGCTGTACGTGAATGGCGCCACCCAGCCGAGCCTGGTGGTCAACGATCTCAAGCACGGCGAGAGCCGGGGCCGGATCGCGCTTTGGGCTCGCATCAGCAGCGAGGCCTACTTCTCCAACCTGCGGGTCGAGCCCCGGTAACCAGGCCGACGCGCCGGACCTCGCCGACACGTATATTGGAGGCCATCAACCCTCACATTCCGGCTCCCAATGACCCCGGCGACCGCGCGTCTGCTCCGCAACATCACCCTCGGTCTGGCCTTGCTCGTCATCCTGGTCAATATCCTCGGGATGCTCGAAGTCATGCCCAAACTGGCCGCGCCCCGCGAGCTCAACATCCTCGCGTTTGTGTTGATACTGTTCGGCTTCGCTCTGCGTCGTCGCGGCGCCGGACCACAGGCCTAGGGCCCATCCCATAACCCGGATCGACGCATGCGCCGTCTGCTGCTGGTCTTCGTTGCCTTGCTCCTCGTTCTGCTCCTGGCTGCCGCCGCGTATGGCGCCTGGAAGAATCCGGAGCACGCCACGCTCGACGCCGCGGCGCGCGCGGGCGTGTCCGGGAAGTTCCTGGTGCTCTCGCAGGGGACGACGCATTACGAGATGGCCGGACCCGATTCCGCGCGGCTGGTGGTGCTGGTACACGGCTTTTCGGTCCCGTCCTATATCTGGGACTCCACCTTTGCC
>DASYPZ010000025.1:0-11913 GCA_036006105.1 Gemmatimonadales bacterium
GCCGAGGCGTTCGTGCCCCACCGGCTTCGAGACGGATACGATTTCGGTCCGGCCGGTCTGGCGCACGCGCGGTCCATCGGGGCCTCCCTGATTCTGACCTGCGACTGCGGCATCACCGCCGTCGAGACCGTGGCCGCGGCGGAGACGAGCGGCATTCGCGTGGTGGTGACCGATCATCACCTGCCGGGACCGGTTCTTCCTCCCGCCACCGCCGTCGTCGATCCCCAGCAACCCGGCGACACTTCGGGCCTCGGCGCCCTGTGCGGGACCGGCATCGCGTTCAAGCTGGTCCAGGCGCTGGTGCCCGCGCTGAAGCTTCCGGCGTCGCTGCCCTTCCATCTGCTCGACTACGTCGCCCTCGCGACGGTGGCGGATGTCGTGCCGCTCACCGGAGAGAATCGCATCCTGGCCCGCCATGGCCTGCGCTTGCTCAAGGAGACCCGCTGGGCCGGCCTCCGGGCCCTGATCGAATCCAGCGGGCTCGCCGGGGGGGAGCTTCGGGCCGGTCAAGTCGGCTTCATCCTCGCGCCGCGACTCAACGCCGCCGGCCGCATCGGAGAATCGGCCGACGGGCTCCGGCTCCTGCTGACCGACGATCCCGACGAGGCTCGCGCCTTGGCGCAACGGCTCGAGGGACTCAACACCGAGCGCCAGGGGCTCGATCAGCGCATCCTCGACGAAGCCATCGCGCAAGTCGAAGCGGCCGGCGGCCTCGAGACCCGCTGCGCGATCGTGCTGGGCTCGGAAGACTGGCACCCGGGGGTGGTGGGGATCGTGGCCTCCCGGGTGGTGGAGCGCTATGGACGCCCGGCCTTCCTGGTAGGCTTCGACGGCGACGTGGGCAAGGGCTCGGGGCGGAGCATCTCGCGCTTCGATCTCCATGGCGCGCTGGGGCACTGCGCCGATCTGCTGGAGCGCTACGGTGGCCACCGGATGGCCGCGGGGATCACGGTGCGCCGGGACCGCTTCGAGGAATTCCGGGCCCGCTTCGAGGGTGTCGCGGCCCAGCAGCTCGTCCCCGCGGATCTGGGCCCGGAACAGCGGGTGGACATCGAGATTCCCCTGGCCCTGGCCACCGGTGAGCTGGAACGCCTGATTCGCCACCTGGAGCCCTGCGGCATGGGCAATCCGGCCCCGGTATTCGGCGTGCGCGGGGTGGGCCTCACCGCGCGGCAGCGGGTCGGCGGCAATCACCTGCGGGGGACCCTGCTGGGCCCCGACGGCACCCTTGGCGCCATCGCCTTCCGGATGGCGGATCGCATCGCCGAGCTCGGTGATGGGCCGGTCGACGCGACGTTTCGTCTCGAGCTGAACGAGTTTCGCGGACAGAGCTCGCTGCAGGCCCGGGTCCTCTCGCTGGCGCCGCACGGCATCGGGGCAGGGGTGGGCGGTGCGCGGTGACCCGGATCATCGCGGGAGAATTCCGGGGCCGGAGGCTCGTGGTTCCCGCCGATCCCCGGGTCCGGCCGACGGCCGACCGGGTGCGTGAGGCCTGGATGAGCATCCTGGGTGAGCGTCTCGCCGGGGCCCGGGTGCTGGATCTCTTCGCCGGCAGCGGGGCGCTCGGACTCGAAGCGCTGTCGCGCGGCGCGGCGCATGCCACCCTGGTGGAGCTGGCCGCGCCGTCGCTGGCCGCCATCCGGTGCAATGTCGATGCGCTGGGCGCCGGGTCGCGGGTTACGGTGCACCGGGGCGACGCCATGCGGTTCGTGGACCGCATCGAGCCGGACACCTTCGATCTCGTGCTGGCGGACCCGCCCTACAGCGTGCCGTTCGCCGAGCGGCTGGTGGAGGCGTTCCGCGCCCGGCCGTTTACCCGGCTCCTCGCGGTCGAGCATCCGGTCCAGATGGTCGTGGGCGGAGACGAGATTCGGCGTTACGGCGACATCGCCCTTACCTTTTGTCACGCGCCATGACCCGCATCGCCCTGTACCCCGGCTCCTTCGATCCGCCCACCCGCGGCCATGAAGACCTGGTCCGCCGGAGTCTGCTCCTGGCCGACCGCGTGATCGTGGGGGTCGCGGTGAATGCGGCCAAGCAGCCCCTGTTCACGCCGGCGGAACGGCTGGACATGCTGCGCCTCGCGCTGGGCGCGGATCCCCGGATCAGCATCGAATCGTTCGAAGGACTGGTCGCCGACTACGCCCGGAAGGTCGGCGCCGGCATCCTGGTCCGCGGGCTGCGGGCGGTCGGGGACTTCGAATACGAGTTCCAGATGGCGCTGATGAATCGCCAGCTGAACCCGGGCCTCGAGACCGTCTTTCTGGTTCCGGCCCAGGGACTCTCCTATATCAGCTCGAGCCTGGTGCGGGAGGTGTCCCGCTACGGCGGGGACGTGAGCGCGCTGGTGCACCCCGGCGTGGCGGAAGCGCTCCAGCGACACTTTCGGCCGTGAGCATCGATGCGCTGCTGCGGCGCGCCGCGCACCGGCCCGCCCGGCTGCTGCTTGCCGGCGGTGATGTCACGATGCTCCAGGCGGCGGTCGCTCGGCTGCGCGAGGCGGGCATCGAGGGTGTGCTGGTGGTGGGAGGCGAAGGGCTCGAGCCGGAGCGTCACCATCGGCTGAACTCGGTGGCGCTGCTGCTTCGGTCGCGGGAGCCGGACCGGGTGCACGACGGGATCCACGCCCTCGATCTGGCCGGCGATCCGGTGCGCTTTGCCTGCGGACTCCTGGCCCTGGGAGACGCGGATGCGATGGTCGCCGGCCCGGGTGTCTCCCATGAAGCGCTCGCGGCGGCGGCGGAATGGACCCTGGGTCCGCCACTGGACGAGGCCACGGTCCACGCGGCCATGTGGCTCCTCTGTCCCGATGGCAGCCTGGTCGCCATCGCCGATGCCGCCGACCCCGACGACCAGCCCGCCCTGCCACAGGCCAGGCTGGCCCGCGCGGTGGCCCACACCCACGTGCGGGTGACCGATGCCCCGGCCCGGGTGGCGTTCCTGACCGGCCCGCCCGGCCACGATGTGACCAGGTCCGCGGCGGAGGCGGTGGATCGCCTCCTGGCCATCGACCCGGGCACCGAGGCCGAGGCCGATCCGGCGGCGAGGTTTCGCCGCCGGGCGGACGTTCTCATATTTCCCAACGGGATGGCCGGATACCTGGCGGCGAGGACGGTTCGCGCCCTGGGCGGTGCCCTGCTGCTGGGGCCCCTGCTGCTCGGGCCGCCCGGAACGGTGGCCGGGGTGGCGGAAGATTCCACGATGGATGAGCTGGTCGGGACGGCCGCCCTGGCCATCCTTGCAGCCGGCTCGGCGGCGACTTGAGGAGGAGCGGAATGGGTTTTTCGAAGCGAACCAACGCGGCCGGGGTGGCCATCCTGGAAATCGACGGCCAGCTCATCGTCGGCAACCGGCAGGAGCTCAAGACGCTGGTGCAGGACGGCCTGGACCGCGGCGAGCGCAAGTTCCTGATCGACTGCAGCCGGACCGGCTACATCGACTCGTCCGGTCTCGGAGCCCTGGTCACCCTCTCCAAGAAGGTCCGGGAGGCCAACGGCGATCTCCGTATCGCCGGGCTCAATGAGGATCTGCGCGCCCTCTTCGAGCTGACCAAACTCGACACGCTCTTCCACATCGCGCCGTCGGCCGACGAAGCTCTCGCCGGGTTCTGACGTGGACGAGACCGTCGCCTCCCCGCTGCGGCTCTGCGTCCACCGCTCGGTGGACTGCGATCCTCCGGGGACGGTGTCGGTGGCGATCAAGGTTCCGGCCGACCTGCGGTTCGTCGAAGATGCGATCGAATTGATGGCGCTGCACTGCTTCGCCGGAGCGGCGCCCTGCAAGCGGACCAGCTTCCGGCTCCGTGTCCTCCTCGCCGAGTCGCTCACCAACAGCATTCTGTTCGGGGCCCAGGGCAACCCCCAGCGCACCGTCCGCCTCGCGGCCGAAGTGACCGAGCAGACCATCCGGCTGCAGGTCACCGACGACGGGCCCGGGTTCGACCCGCGCGAGGTGCCCGACCCGACCTCGCCGGGTGCCCTGGGCCGCCCGATCGGGCGGGGACTCTTCCTGATCCGCAATCTCGCCGACAGGGTCGAATTCAATGAACAAGGCAACTCGATCTGGATGACGCTGCCGCGCTCCTGAAGCGGCTCCATCCCGTCCTCGAGGCCATCGGAGGCGCATCCGAGTTGCGTCCGCGACTCTGGCGCGTCCACTCCGGAGAGCTCCGCGTCGCCGGCACGCAGGACCCGGGCTGGGTGCTCGAGCTGCCCGCTGCCAGCGGCACCGTCGTTTCGACTCCCGAAGGACACCGGTGGCTGGCGCGGGTCGAGCCGAACACCGAGTTCTGGCTGGAGACCCTTCCGGGCCCTGGAGGGGAGGCCCTGCTCCGGCTGCTCGGAATATTCGTGCGGGCCGAGCGGGAGGCGGGCCAGCTTTCCCTGGAGCTCGCCTCCCGGTACGAAGAGCTCGACCTCCTCTATACCATCAGCGAAGTCCTGGGACACACCGTACAGCTCACCGAGGCGGCCGAGACGATCGTCCGGGCCGTGAGCGACGTGGTCGGCGCCGCCCGCGCGTCGATCGCGGTGCTCGACGAGGAGACCCGGCTGCTCCACATCGTGGCGGCCCAGGGGTTCGACCCGGCCCGGGCGATCGACATTCCGCTCGGTGATCCCGATTCGATCGCGGCGCAGGTGGTGCGGGAGGCGCGCTCGATGGTCGGCGTGGCCGAGGATGGCGCCAACGCCCCGGACTCGCGAGGGTATCGCGGCGGCGCCTACATGAGCGTGCCGATTTCCTATCAGCCGCCCGGGGGCGTGTCCCGCTGCATCGGCGTGATCAATCTCACCGATCGGGTGAACGGTGGCCGCTTCAACGCCACCGATCTGAAACTGGTCTCCGCCGCGGCCAACCAGATCGGAGCCGCGATCGAGCTGGCTCGCCTGGTTGCCAAGGAACGGGAGCAGCAGCGCCTGCATGACGAGCTGGAGCTGGCGCACGACCTCCAGCTGTCGCTGCTTCCCGATCCCTCGGTGCTCCAGGGCGACGCCACGGTGGCGGTGCGCTGTCTTCCCGCCGAGCAGGTGGGCGGAGACTTCTACACCTTCCATCGCCTGGGCCTGGGGTTGGTCGGGGTGATGGTGGGCGACGTGGCCTCTCACGGATTTGCGGCCGCGCTGGTCATGGCCGCGGTGATGTCCGCCGCCGCCATTCACGCCACCGGCGGGACCACGCCGAACCTCACCCTGGCCGACTTGCGCGACAGTCTGGCCGCCAAGCTCGCGTCCTCGGATACGTATCTCACCGTCTTTTACGGGATTCTGGATCCGCTCCATGGCCGGCTGACCTGGGCCAGCGCGGGGCATCCCTACGCCTTCCGGATTCCGGCCAACGGCCCACCCCAGCGACTCGAGGCGACCGCTCCGCCGCTCGGTCTCGCCGGGTCGACCGCCATCGAGATGCGGTCCGTACCTTGGGTCAATCAGGCCGATCTGCTCTGTCTCTTTACCGACGGGCTGGTGGACGCGACCAACGATGCCGGCGAGCGCTACGGGGAGGCCAGGCTGCTCTCGGCTCTATCCTGCCGGCGTACCCAGGAGCCGGAGTGCATCGTCGCCGAGGTGCTGGCCGAGGCGGACGCCTTCGCCCCGTCACCGGTCGACGATCGCACCCTCGTCGTACTCCGGCTCTAGGACGTGCGAGCCAGGAAGCGCTTCGGGCAACACTTTCTCCATCACCGCGCGATTCTCGCGCGTATCGCGGAGGCCCTGGGGCCGGCGCCGGGCCAGCTGGTACTCGAGATCGGTCCGGGGCAGGGTGCTCTCACCGCGGCGCTGGTGGAGCGCGGAGCACGCGTGGTCGCGATCGAGAAGGACCGTGACCTCGTTCCGCTGGTGCGCGAGCGCCTGCCGGACGTCACCGTAGTCGAGGGCGACGCGCTGGAGCTCGACTGGCGCGCCGCCGCGGGCATCGGCCCCGACGACGATCTGCTGGTCACCGGGAACATTCCTTACAACATCACGACCCCGCTGCTCGATCGGGCGCTGACGCCCCCCCGTCCCACCCGGATCGTCTTCCTGGTGCAGAAGGAGGTAGCGGAGCGCATCGCGGCGCCGCCCGGCAGCAAGACCTACGGGGCGTTGAGCGTCGGAGTCCAGGCGGTGGCCCGGATCGAAAAGCTCTTCGCCGTGCCCGCGGGCGCCTTTCATCCTCCGCCGAAGGTCGACTCGGCGGTGATCCGCCTTACTCCCCTGGCCGAGCCGCTGGTCGGCAACGACGAGCTGCCCCGGTTTCGACGCCTGGTGGTCGGCCTCTTCGGATTCCGTCGCAAACAGCTGGTGCGGAGTCTTCGCGAGCTCACCGGGTGGCCGGCCGACCGAGTCGCCGGCGCGATTCAGGCGGCCGGTCTGGCTCCGGACATTCGGGCCGAGACGATCGCGCCCGAGGGTTTCCAGCGGTTGTTGGTCGCCCTCATTGACCGGGACTGGGGAGGCGGGTAGCTTTGTGAAAACTTTCACATATCATGCGCAAGATCGCCGAATCCACCGTCCGCCGTCTCTCGCTCTACCTGCGTTTCCTCGAGGAATTCGAGGAGCAGGGTGCGAAGACCGTGAGCTCCGAGGCCCTCGCGGCCCGGGGAGGAACGACGTCCGCCCAGGTGCGGAAGGATCTCTCGTTTTTCGGGTCGTTCGGCAAGCGGGGGCTGGGCTATCTGGTTCCCGCCCTCAAGACCCAGCTGCGTGAAATTCTGGGTCTGACCCGGCGCTACCGGGTGGTGGTGGTCGGGGCGGGGAAGATCGGCAGCGCGCTGGTACAGTACGGCGGCTTTCGAGCCCGGGGATTCGACCTGGTGTCCATCTACGACAACGATCCCAAGAAGATCGGGAAGCAGTGGGATGCCCTGGTGGTCCGCGATGTGGCGCAGCTCGAGAAGGATCTCCACCAGCACCCCGCCGATATCGCCGCCGTGGTGACTCCCGCCGACGCGGCGCAGCAGGTGGCCGACCGGCTGGTCAAGTGCGGGGTCAGCGCGATTCTCAATTTTGCCCCAGCGCAGCTGCAGGTTCCGGAGCAGGTGACGGTGAAGACCGTGAATCTGGTCCTGGAGCTGGAGGCGCTCTCGTACATCCTGGGGGCGAAGTAGGGCAGGATTGAGGAGTGAGGAGTGAGGAGTGATGAGTGAGGGCCCTCGCCCCTGACTCCTGAATCCTGACCCCTTAGCTTTTGGTATGCCCCCGGTCAATATCACGTCGGAGATCGGCCCCCTCGAGGTCGTCCTGGTGCACACGCCCGGGCTCGAGCTCGAGGCGGTCACGCCGGGGAATCGGGAGGACTATCTCTACGACGATCTCATCGGCCTCGAGGTCTCGGCCCGGGAACATGCCCTCCTCAAGGCGGTGCTGGAGCGATTCGCCTCCGTACACGAGATCGCGGATCTGCTGACCGAGGTGCTGGCGCAGCCCGACGCGCGCGAGTACCTGGTCTCCCGCACCATGGATGTGGTGCCGTCGGAGCCGCTGGCCCAGCAGCTGTCCCGGCTCCCCCCCCGCGCCATCGTCAAGATGCTGATTGAGGGTACCGAAGAGGAGCCGGGACCGATCGCGAGCGCCCTGAATGAAACCGGGTTCGTCCTGCCGCCGCTGCCCAATCTGTTCTTTCCCCGGGACATCGGCATGGTGGTGGGCCGGCACGCGGTGGTCGGCTCGATGCGCCATGGGGTGCGCTGGACCGAGGAGCTGCTGATCAAGACGCTGTTCGCCTTTCACCCCGCGCTCGCGAACGCCGGCATCCTCTACGACGGTTCCGAGGAGCGCCGCAGCAACTACACGCTCGAGGGTGGGGACGTGCATGTCCTCCGCGACGATCTCCTGCTGGTGGGATTCAGCGAGCGCTCCTCGCCGGGGGCGCTGGACCAGCTCTCCGATTCGATGTTCGAAAAGGCCGGGGTGAAGGACGTCATCGTCGTGGTCATGCCGTCGAACCCGACCGCGATCCATCTCGACATGCTCTTCACCCACGTCGATCGCGAGCTGTGCGTGGTCTATCCGCCCGCCTTCGTGGGACCCGAGCGGCTGACCATCCTGCACCGCCGGCACGGCGAGGTGGCGGTCCGGGAGCTGCCCGACATCTTCACCGCCCTCGCGCAGGTGGCCCTCCCGCTGGAACCGGTCCTGGCAGGCGGACCACGGCGACTGTCGCAGGAGCGGGAGCAATGGGCCTCGGGCTGCAACTTCCTCGCGACCGCGCCGGGCGTGATCGTGAGCTATGCCCGTAACGAGGAAACCCTGCGACAGCTCGAGCTGGCCGGGTTCGGCATCACGCCGAGCGCCGAGTTCCTCGCCGAGCGCAACCTGCCGAGCGGCCGGACCGCGATCACGATCGAGGGCGGGGAGCTGGTCCGGGGCGGCGGGGGACCTCGCTGCATGACGTTGCCGATCCGGCGGGGCGAGGCGTGACCGGCCTGGCCGCCGTGCCGGCCTCGACCATGGTCGAGCGCGCCCTGCTCGCGATGGCCGGCGGCGCCCGCCAGGCCGATTGGCTGGCCACCCACGTCATGGGACTTCGCAACGCCCCCAGTGTGGTCGCCGAGCGGTTATCCGCGGCGCTCCTGAGCGCGGACCCCCGAGTCCACCGGCTGGCGGATGGCGCCTGGAGCCTGGTGACGGCGGCTCGGGGCATCCCCATGATGGAGGAGTGCGCCTTTGCCGTCGTGGATGTCGAAACCACGGGCATGAGCTCCCGGCTGGAGGGCCGGATCACCGAGATTGCCGTGGTGCTGGTGTGCGGGGAGCGGCGCGAACTGCTCTTCGAGTCCCTGATCAACCCCGGCCGGCCGATCCCCGGATTCGTCAGCGCGGTCACCGGCATCACCGATCACATGGTTCGGGCCGCCCCGCGCTTCGAAGAGGTCTGCGACCGGGTCCTGGATGCGCTCTCGGGCCGCGTGTTCGTCGCCCACAACGCCCGATTCGATTGGGGCTTTGTCTCCTCCGAGCTTCAGCGGGCCCGCGACGTCCGTCTCGAGGGTCCCCGCCTCTGCACCGTCCGGCTGGCCCGCCGGCTGGTCCCGACTGCGGGATCCTGCTCGCTGGGCTCCCTCTCCTACTTCTTTGCGTTCGAGAACCCGGCCCGGCATCGTGCCGCCGGTGACGCGCTGGTCACCGCGCAGCTGCTGCATCGTCTGATGGGGTTGGCGCGGGAGACGGGAGCGCGGACCCTGTCCGATCTGGAAGCACTGCAGGGCCCCCAACGGCGAGCCAAGAAGGGCAAGAAGTCACGGAAGCCAAAACGCTCGGCCGAGTAGCATTCTGCTCATGTCTCTTATCCACACTTTCCATCTCGGCTCCTTCCGCTGTCACTCCCTTGAGGCTGGTATACAACGACTTGACGGCGGCGCCATGTTCGGTGTCGTGCCCAAGCCGCTCTGGTCGAAGCGGATCGTTCCGGATGACCGAAATCGCATTCCGCTCGCGATGCGATGCCTCCTGATCGAGCACCCGGATGGGCTGCTCCTGATCGATTCCGGGCTCGGCAACAAGGAGGACGCGAAATTCCAGGAGATCTACGGGATCAGCAACGCCGGCCCCGGGGGGAGGACCCTGCTCGAGGCCGGGTTGGCCGAAGCGGGTTTCGCCCCGGAGGACGTGAAATGGGTCATCAATACCCATCTGCATTTTGACCACGCGGGCGGAAACACCTGGGTAGATGGCGCGGACCGGACCGACCAGTCGCCCCAGGGGCGCGTCCGGCTGACTTTCCCGAACGCCGTCTACCACGTCCAGGCCGGCGATCTCGACTTTGCCCGCCATACCAATGAGCGGACCCGGGCCTCCTACCTCCCCCACAACTTCGAGCCGGTGGCCGAGGCGGGGCGGTGGAAGCTGTTGCAAGGGGATGGGGAGGTATTTCCCGGCGTTTCGGTGCGGCTCACCCCGGGTCATGTACCGTTCCACCAGGGCGTGGTGGTCCGGAGCGACTCGGAGACCCTCTTTTATCTGGCCGATCTGATTCCCACCCGGCACCATCTCCCGCTTCCCTGGATCATGGGCTACGATGTGGAGCCGCTGCGCACCCTCGAATCGAAGCGCAGGCTGGTTCGCGATGCGCTGGAGCAGGGCTGGTGGCTCTTCTTCGAGCACGATCCCGAGGTCGTGAAGGGCCGGCTGCGGGAAGGAGAGAAGGGGCCCGAGCTCGTGGACACGGCGCCCGCGCCAACTCCGTAGGAGGATCCATGCGTCACCCGCTTCTTGCCCTCGTCGCCCTGGGGTTTCTGATGACTCCGCCCGAGCTCGATGCGCAGCGCACCGCCAAGCCCCCGCTCCATGGCCGCCACTGGATGGCGATCACCGGCAAGCCGCTGGGCGCCACCGCGGGGGCGATGATCTTTGCCAGGGGCGGCAACGCGGTCGACGCCGCGTGCGCCATGCTCGACGCGGTGACCACCATGTGGGATGTGCTCTCCTGGGGCGGCGAG
Source organism: Gemmatimonadales bacterium (assembly GCA_036006105.1). GTDB lineage: Bacteria > Gemmatimonadota > Gemmatimonadetes > Gemmatimonadales > GWC2-71-9 > JABFSM01. Next base: position 10,418 of record DASYPZ010000025.1, read on the forward strand.
ACCCAGGCGCTGATCTACCACCCCGGTCTCAAGAAGGTGATCGGCATCAACGCGCTGGGCGTGGCTCCGACCGGCGCTACCGCCGCCTTCTACAAGTCCAAGGGGATGCGTTTCCCGCCCGAGTTCGGACCGCTGGCGGCGGTCACCCCGGGGACCCCCGGCGGGTTGCTGACGATGCTGGCCGAGTACGGCAAGCTGTCCCTCAAGGAGGTGCTGGGACCGGCCATCGAGATGGCGGACGGGTATCCCATCGAGGCGCAGACCGCCAACTCGATCGAAAGCAACAAGGAACAGATCAAGCAGTGGAAGTACTCCCGTGCGGTGTTCCTGCCTCACGCCGGCGAGGCGCGCGAGGCCCCGAGTGCCGGAGAAATCTTCCGTCAGGCGGATCTTGCGGTGACGCTCCGGAAGCTGGTCGAGGCCGAGCAACAGGCGCTCAAGGCGGGCAAGAGCCGGAAGGAAGCGATCTACGCGGCGTACGACCGTTTCTACAAGGGAGACATCGCCACCGAGCTGGTGCGCGGGGTGCAGGAAGAGGGCGGACTGTTCACCATGGCGGACCTGGCCGCCTGGAAGGTGAAGATCGAGGAGCCCGTGTCCACCAGCTACCGCGGTATCGAGGTCTACAAGCTGCAGCCCTGGCAGCAGGGTCCGGCGATGCTCCAGGCGCTCAACATCCTGGAGAACGCCGATCTCAAGGCGATGGGATACAACAGCACCCGCTATCTCCACACGCTGTATCAGGCCATGAGTCTGGCGTTTGCGGACCGGGACTTCTACTACGGCGATCCCGCGTTCTCCAAGAACGTGCCGATCAAGGGACTGCTCTCGAAGGACTACGCCAGGCAACGCTACGCCTCGATCGACTGGGACAAGAACGACGCCGGCATCAAGCCGGGCGATCCGTTTCCCTTCCAGGGAGGGACCAATCCTTTCGCCGGCCTGCTCGCCCAGTGGACCGTCACGGGGGCGCCGGTCAACGCGCCCATGAGCGGCCAGCAGGACAAGCCGATTCCCCAGCCCGAGGGCGAGGCGCAGATCGAGGCCTTCAAGGCCACGTTCAACTCCGGCACCACCTCGATCGAGGCGGCCGACGAAGAAGGTTGGGTGGTATCGATCACGCCGTCGGGCGGCTGGGTTCCGGCCGTCATCGCGGGGCGCACCGGCGTGGGCCTGAGTCAGCGGATGCAGAGCTTCGTCACCGATTCCGCCGACGGGCCCAACAACGTGGTCGAGCCCGGGAAACGCCCGCGGGTCACGCTCACGCCCACGCTGGCGCTGAAGGACGGCTTGCCCTACCTGGCCTTCGCGGTCCAGGGCGGAGACAGCCAGGACCAGAACCTGCTCCAGTTCTTCCTGAACGTGGTCGAGTTCGGCATGACGCCGCAGCAGAGTGTGGAAGCGCCCAACATGAATTCCTACCAGATGCGTTCCTCGTTCGGAGCGCACGAGTCCCGTCCGGGCCGGATGCTGCTGGCCAACGCGATGCCGGAGTG
>DASYPZ010000026.1:0-1762 GCA_036006105.1 Gemmatimonadales bacterium
GATCGCGCTGGGCCATCCCATCGGCGCCAGCGGGGCGCGGGTCCTCACGACGCTCCTCTACGCCATGCGGGATCGCGGCGTGGATACCGGCCTCGCCACGCTGTGTCTGGGCGGCGGCAACGCCGTGGCGCTCTCGGTCGAGGCGGTCTGAGCCTCCGCCTGCGGGCCCTCGGCTGGTCGCTCGTCTACCTGGCCGGCGGTTTCGGGCTGTCGGTCGCTCTGCTCTGGCTGATTCCGAACACCGTGCGCCTCGCCTTTGGCGAGGCGCTTTCGCTTGCGGCGGTGCAGACGGTGGTGCTGCTGGTCTCGTTCGGGCTGTTCAGCTGGCTGGTCGGGGGGCGGGTCTTAGGGCTCCGGCTCACCGATTTCGGTGTGGTGCCCGCGGGCCGCGGTGTCCGACGTTTCGGCGCCGGCCTCCTGCTCGGCCTTGCCCTGGCCGCCCTGGCAATGGTGATCGCCGTTCCGGCGGGCGGGGCGTCCTGGCGTGATGATGGTGGGACGCCGGGGGCCTGGCTCGCGACCGTCCTCGGGACCGCCGCCATCCTGCTGCCGGCCGCCCTCGCCGAGGAGCTGATATTCCGAGGCGTGCCGTTGGTGGCGCTGTCGAAGGCGTTCGGCCGTTGGCCGGCGCTGACTGGCCTGTCGATGCTGTTCGGACTGGCCCACCTTTTGAACCCCGGTGTTACTCCCCTCGCCGTGGTCAACATCGCGCTGGCGGGTGTGTTCCTGAGCCTCGCCTTCTTCACGCCGGGCGGCCTCTGGACCTCCAGTGGGGCGCATCTCGGCTGGAATCTGGGACTCGCGGGGCTCGCCGCACCGGTCAGCGGCTTGCCGTTGCCGCTTCCCTGGCTCGATTACCTGCCCGGCGGCCCGCGCTGGCTTACCGGCGGATCGTTTGGTCCCGAGGGCGGAGTCTTGGGATCGCTCTGTCTGGCCGGCGGAGCATACCTGGCGGCACGCCACATGACCCGGGAGACTTTGGTATGAGCCAGGTGACGGTCATCGGCGCCGGGACGATGGGCAACGGCATCGCCCACGTCTTCGCGCAGCACCAGTGGCGAGTGACCCTCGTCGACGTCACGACGGAGGCGCTGGATCGCGGGCTCGGCACCATCAAGGGGAACCTCGAGCGCCAGGTGAAGAAGGGGACCTTGAGCGCCGACCAGCCGGGTCAGATCCTGGCCCGGATCGTGAGCAGCACCGAGCTCGACGCCGCGGCAGGCTCTGAGCTGGTGGTGGAAGCGGCATCGGAGCGGCCCGATCTCAAATTCGGAATTTTCGAGACGCTGGACCAGGTGGCCGACGCGGGGGCCATTCTGGCGACCAACACCAGCTCCATCTCCATCACCGAGATCGCGTCCCGGACCCGGCGTCCCGCGCAGGTCATCGGCATGCACTTCATGAATCCGGTGCCGGTGATGCAGCTGGTGGAAGTCATCCGGGGCCAGGCGACCAGCGATGCCACCGTGCAGCGCACCGTGGACATCGCCAAAGCGCTGGGGAAGACGGCGGTCGAGGTCAACGACTATCCGGGATTTGTCGCGAACCGGATCCTGTTGCCGATGATCAACGAGGCGATCTTCGCGGTGATGGAAGGCGTCGCCACCCCGGAAGCGATCGACACCGTGATGAAGCTGGGAATGGCGCACCCCATGGGGCCCCTGGCCCTGGCGGACTTCATCGGGCTCGACGTCTGTCTCGCGATTCTCGAGGTGATGCACGCGGGGCTGGGAGATCCCAAATACCGGCCTTGCCCCCTCCT
>DASYPZ010000027.1:0-16261 GCA_036006105.1 Gemmatimonadales bacterium
GGCGGGGTGGAGTTCCTGAAACGTCACCATGAAGCTCTTTCCGGATGGCCGGATGCGAAACGTACGCGCGTGCGCCGCTGCTGCAGCACTTGTGTCCGCGGTGGGCTGGTTCGGCTCCGCCTGCGCCAAGAAGGCGGCTCCCTTCGCCCTTCCTCCCGCGGAGGTGACGGTCGTCACGGTCTCGGCGCGGCGGCTCGACCAGGTCTTCGAGTTCTCGGGAAGCGTCGAGGCCTCCAAGAGTGTTCAGGTGCGCGCCCAGGTCGCCGGGGTGGTGAAGGCCCGTCCCTTCAATGAGGGGCAGGTCGTCAAGGCGGGACAGGTGCTCTACGAAATCGATCAGACGGCATTCGAGGCGGACTGGCGCGCCGCCCGAGCCCGTCTCACCGAGGCGGAATCCCGCGCCGCCAACGCCAAGCAGACGCTCGCCCGTTTCGCGTCGCTTCTCTCCGACAGCGCCGTCTCCCGGCAGGACTACGACAACGCCGCGGCCCAGGCCAAGCAGGCCGATGCCTCGGTCGAGGAAGCCCGCGGGGTCGCGGACCGGGCCAAGAAGAACCTGGACGACACCATGGTCCGGGCTGAGCTGTCGGGCCGAGTCGGCAAGGCGCTGCTCGAGCTCGGGGCGCGGGTGCGCGGCACCGACGACATCCTCACCTATATCGAGGTCCTGGATCCGATCTACGTCGTGTTCCGGCCTTCGGCGCAGCAGCAGCTGGCCTGGCGTCGGGACCCGCGCTCGGCCCGCATGCTGGTCCCGGGCGGGGGGCTCAAGTTTCAGGCGGTGCTGCCCGATGGCGCGCCGGCGCCGAGCGAGGGGCGCCTCGACTTCGTCGATCCGGTCGTCGATCCCGCCACCGGCACGCAGCAATTCCGGGCCGAGTTCCCCAACGCGGACCACCTGCTGGTCCCGGGACAGTTCGTGCGGATCCGGATGCTCGGCCTGGTGCGCGACAGCGCCATCGTGGTGCCGCAGCGCGCGGTGCTGCAGCAGCTGGGCCGGCAGACCGTGTACGTCGTCGCGGCGGGCGACACCGCCCGGGTGCGGGACGTGGTGGCGACCGGCTGGACCGACAACCAGTGGATCATCGAGTCGGGGCTGGCGCCGGGAGACCGGGTGGTCGTGGACGGCACCCAGAAGATCGGGCCCGGGGCCAAGGTGCACCCGGTGGCGGCAGCCGACAGCGCGGCGGCGGGGAAGCCGAAGTGAGCGAACAGCCGGGGGAAATCCGCTACTTCTTCATCCGCCGGCCGGTTCTCGCGGCGGTGATTTCGATCGTGATCACGTTGCTGGGCGGCTTCGCGCTGATCCGGCTGCCGATCAACCGCTTTCCCCAGATCACGCCGCCCGCCGTGCAGGTCACGGCCATCTACCCCGGCGCCAACGCCGAAGACGTAGCCCAGGCGGTCGCGGCTCCGATCGAGCAGCAGCTCTCCGGGCTCGACGGCCTGCTGTACTACCAGTCGGCCAATTCCAGCACCGGGGTGATGTCGCTCTCGGTCTATTTCGACATTTCCCGGGACCAGGATCTCGCCGCGGTCGAGGTCCAGAACGCGGTCAAGCTGGCGGAGCCGCAGCTGCCCGAGGAAGTCCGGCGCCAGGGCATCGTGGTGCAGAAGACCAACACCAACATCCTGATGGTGGCGGCCCTGGTCTCGGACGACCCCCGCTACGACGCGCTGTATCTCAGCAACTACGCCACGCTCTACGTGGGGGACGAGCTCAAGCGGGTCCCCGGGGTCGGGAACGCGCAGATCTTCGGCGGCGCGGATTTCTCGATGCTCATGTCGCTCGATCCCGAGAAAATGGCCCAGCTCGGCATCACCGTGGACGACGTGGCGCAGGCGGTGCGGGAACAGAACGTGACCAATCCCGCCGGACGGCTGGGCCGGGAACCGGCGCCGAAGGGCACCGAGCTCACCCTGCCGGTCATCACCAGCGGGCGGCTCACGGAAGCGGCGCAATTCGGGGACATCATCGTGCGGTCGAGGCCGGACGGATCGGTGGTGCGGGTCAACGACATCGCCCGGGTGCACCTGGGGGCCCAGAGCTATGACGCCGGCGGCCGGCTGAGCGGGCGTCCCACGGCCTTCTTCCTGGTGTATGCCCGGCCCGGCGCCAATCAGCTGCGGGTCCGCGACGCGGTGGAGAAGCGGCTGCAGGAGCTGCAGAAGGGATTCCCGCAGGGCATCAAGTACGCGATTCCCTTCGACACCACCCCGTTCATCACGACCTCGATGGAGGAGGTCGTGAAGACCCTGATCGAGGCGATGCTGCTGGTCACCCTGGTGGTGTTCCTGTTCCTGGAGAGCTGGCGGGCCACCGTCATCCCGATCCTCGCGGTGCCGGTCAGCATCATCGGCACCTTTCTGGGCCTCCAGATCCTCGGGTTCACCATCAACACGCTCACCCTCTTCGGCCTGGTGCTGGCGATCGGCATCGTGGTCGACGACGCGATCGTGGTGATCGAAAACGTCGAACGCATCATGGAGGAGGAGCACCTGCCGCCGCGGCAGGCGGCGGACAAGGCCATCCGCCAGGTGAGCGGCGCCCTGGTCGCGATCGTGCTCTCGCTCTGCGCGGTCTTCGTACCGGTGGCCTTCATCAGCGGCATCACCGGAGCCATGTACAAGGAGTTCGCGCTCACCATCGTGATCGCGATCGTGATTTCGGGGATCGTGGCCCTCACGCTGACGCCGGCGCTCTGCGCCACTCTGCTCCGGCACACGGCCGCGGACACCCAGAACCGGTTCTTCCAGGCGTTCAATCGCGGGTTCGACCGGGTGCGGACCCGGTATCTGGGCGCGGCCGGACACATCGTGGCGCGTCCCCGCAGCTGGATCGCGGTGTTCCTGGTGGTGGTGGGGCTCACCCTGCTGCTGTTCCGGAAGGTGCCGGGCGCCTTCATTCCGCTGGAGGACAAGGGGTTCTTCGTGCTGGCGGTCCAGCTTCCCGACGCGGCGTCGCGACAGCGCACCGAGGAGGTGGTGACCCGGGTCGAGAAGCTGGTGCTGGCGGACTCCTCGGTGATGTCGACCGTCACCCTGGTGGGCCTCGACCTGCTGACATTTTCCCAGCAGACCAACAGCGCCACCATGTTCGTGCGGCTCAAGCCCTGGGATCAGCGGCACGGCAAGAGCCAGAGCCTGGACGGGATTCTGGCCCGGGTGAACGGGCAGCTGTTCGGGATCAAGGAGGCGCTGTCGTTCGGGTTCAATTTCCCGGAGATTCCCGGGTTAGGCCGGACCAGCGGGCTCGAAATGAACCTCCAGGCCCGGACCGGGGTCGATTACCGGGACTTTGCCGCCATTGCCCAGAATTTCGTCCGGGACGCCAATGCGCTCCCCGAGGTGCAGGGCGCGGTCACCCAGATCCGGGCCGACGTGCCCCAGGTCTACGTGAAGGTCGACAAGGACGCCGCCTACGCCCGGGGGGTCGGGCCGGGCCAGATCTTCAGCACCCTGCAGGCGATGCTGTCCACCCTCTATATCAACGACTTCAACCTCGCGGGGCGGACCTACCGGGTGCAGGCCGAGGCCGACACCATGTTCCGGCAGAAGCCGGAGGACATCGGCCGGTTCTACGTCCGGAGCTCGCACGGTGACATGGTGCCGCTGTCCGCGCTGGTCTCGACCGAGATGCGGGGAGGTCCCAGTATCATCTCCCGGTTCAACGGGTTCCCCTCCGCGCTGGTGACGGCGCAGCCGCGAGAGGGAAAGAGCTCCGGCCAGCTGATCGCGGCGGTGGAGCGCCTGGTCGCCGACAAGTATGCGGCCCAGGGCATCGGCTACGGCTACAGCGGCCAGACCTTCCAGGAGCGGATCTCCTCGGGCAGCAGCTCGCTGGTCATCGTGCTGGGCCTGATCATGGTGTTCCTGGTGCTCGCGGCGCAGTACGAGAGCTTCGCCATTCCCTTCGCGGTGCTCCTGGGCGTGCCCTTCGGCGTGTTCGGCGCCCTGCTCGGGGCCTGGCTCCGTGGCATGGCGAACGACGTGTACTTCCAGGTCGGGATGATCGCGGTGATCGGCCTCGCGGCCAAGAACGCCATTCTGATCGTCGAATTCGCCAACGAGCTGCTGGCCCAGGGCTACTCGGTCCGGGACGCGGCGCGGGAAGCGGCGCGGCAGCGGCTCCGGCCGATTCTGATGACCTCGTTCGCGTTCATCCTCGGCGTGACGCCGCTGGTGCTGGCGGGAGGTGCGGGCGCGGCGAGCCGGCATTCCATCGGCACCGGGGTGTTCACCGGCATGCTGGTCGCCACGTTCGTGGGCGTCTTCTTCATCCCGCTGTTCTTCGCGGTGATCGCCGGGCTCACCAAGCGCGGGCGCGCCGCGGCGACGAATGCGCCGGCACCGGCGCCGGCGGCGGAGGGCTGAGATGCGCTACGCGCCGCTGACCCTCCTGGTGGCCGCCGCCGGTTGCGCGGTGGGGCCGTCCACCCGGGTGCGCGAGCCGGCCCCGGCCGCGGTGCGTCCCGCCGACAGCCTGACCACGCCGGTAGCCCGGTCCTTCTTCGATTCGCTGGCCTCGGCCCGGGTCACCGACCGGCGCGATTCGACGCCCGCCCTCTGGGTCACCCGGCCGCTGGGTCTCGATTCGCTGAGCGACCGGCCCTGGCTGACGGTGCTCAACGATCCGGTCCTGACGTCGATGGTCGACGCTGCGATGGCCGGCAACCAGGATCTGAAGCTGGCGGTCGCACGGGTCAAGGAATACCGCGCCCTTCTGGGCGTGGCCCGGGGCGATCTCTTTCCCCAGATCAGCGCCAACGGCTCGGCCAGCAAGAACCAGAGCGTGTTCGGCACCTTCCCGCCCCAGAACTTCGATGCGGTGCGGGTTACGGGCGACCTCGCCTGGGAGCTGGACTTCTGGGGCAAGCTGCGGCGCCAGACCCAGGCGGCCTCGTTCGATCTGGGCGCGCAGGAGGAGGCCGAGCGGGCCACCGTGGTTACCCTGGTGAGCGACGTGGTGACCGCCTATCTCGAGCTCCGCGCACTGGACCAGGAAGTCGCCATTTCGGAACAGACGCTGGAAACCCGCCGCGCCTCGCTGGCGCTGGCCCGGCGGCGCTTCACCGAGGGGGTCATCTCCGAGCTCGACGTGCGACAATTCGAGTCCGAGGCCGCGGCGCCCGCCGCCCGGGTGGCGGACTTCGCCCGGCAGCGGGCCGAGAAGGAGCACCAGATCGCGGTGCTGCTGGGCCGGGCGCCGGGAGCGCTCCCGCGAGGCAAACCGCTCGCCGAAACGGTGCAGACGGTGGCGGTGCCGGATTCGATTCCCGGAGACTTCCTGTTGCGGCGGCCCGACGTCCGGCGCGCGGCGCGCGAGCTCCAGGCCGCGACGGCGCGAATCGGGGTGGCCATGGGCAATCGTCTCCCTCGCGTGGCCGTCACCGGCCAGTATGGAACGCAGCGGAGCGACTTTCACGACCTGTTCGGCAAATCCGGCGAGATCTATTTCGCCCAGCTGGGCATCTCCCTGCCCCTGTTCACCGGCGGCAAGCTGATCAATCAACAGCGGGCCGCGAGGGCCCGCGCCGAGCAGGCGGAGGCACACTACGAGGCGACCGTGCTCGGCGCGCTCCGGGAGGCCGATGACGCCCTGGTGGGTCTCCGGCTGACCAAGGATCAGCTGGTGGCCCAGAATACCCAGGTCCTGGCGCTGAGCCGGGCCTTCGAGCTGGCCCGGCGGCGCTATGAAAGCGGGGTCTCCAGCTATCTCGAGGTCCTGGACGCTCAACGGGGGCTCTTCCAGGCGCAGCTCACCCTCGCCGACACCGAGCGACAGTATCTCGGCGCCACGGTGCAGCTCTACAAGGCGCTCGGAGGTGGCTGGAGCACGCCTTCCAAGCCCTAACCCGGCGCCCCGCCCGCCGCCAGGGTTTCCAGTTCCTCCCAGCGCCGAAGCAGTGCGTCGAGCTGGGCCCCGACCGCCAGCAACCGCGCTTTCGCGGCCGCGGCCGCTTCACCATCCCGCAGCAGCACCGGGTCCGCCAGCGATGCGTAGAGACCCTCCCGCTCCCGCTCCAGGACATCGATTCGCTCCGGCAACCCGGCGAGCTCGGCGGCTTCCTTCGAGCTGAGCCGGCGGCGCTTCGGGGTGCGTTCGGCGGCGCGCCCGGGTGTCTGACGTGCCGGTGCGGGCGCCGGGGCTCTGACCGGCGGGGCGGGCCGGCGCTGGCGGATCCAATCGGTGTACCCGCCGACATACTCGCCGATGACCCCGCCGCCCTCGAGTACCAGGGTGCTGGTGACCACGTTGTCGAGGAAGGTGCGATCGTGGCTCACTACCAGGAGCGTGCCCGAGAATCCCAGCAGCAACTCTTCGAGCAGGTCGAGGGTCTCGATATCGAGGTCGTTGGTGGGCTCGTCGAGGACCAGCAGGTTGAACGACCGGGTAAAGAGCCGGGCCAGGAGCAACCGGTTCCGCTCCCCTCCGGAGAGCGCCTTGACCGGCGTGCGGGAGCGGTCGGGCGGGAAGAGAAAATCCTGGAGGTAGCCCAGCACGTGCTTCCGGGTGTCGCCGATCTGCACGAAATCGGCGCCGTCGGCGACACTGTCGAAAACCGCGCGCTCCGGATCGAGCTGCTCGCGGAGCTGATCGAAGTAGGCGATCTCCAGCCCGGTCCCCAGCGTCACGGTGCCGGTGTCGGGCGGCAGCTCGCCGATCAGCAGGCGCAGCAGCGTCGTCTTGCCCGAGCCGTTGGGGCCGATCAGTCCGACCCGGTCTCCCCGCATGATGGTGGTGCTGAAGTTCCTGGCGATCACCCGTTCTCCATGGGCGAACCCCACGCCCTGCGCCTTGACTACCAACTTGCCGGAGCGCTCGGCCTCTTCGGCCTTGAGGCGCACCGCGCCGGTCCGTTCCCGGCGCGCGCCGCGCTCGCGACGAAGCGCTTCGAGCGCCCGGACCCGGCCTTCGTTGCGGGTGCGCCGGGCCTTGATGCCGGTGCGGATCCAGACCTCTTCCCGCGCGAGCTTCTTGTCGAACTCGGCGCGCTCCCGTTCCTCCGAGGCGAGTGCGGCCTCCTTCCGGGCCAGGTAGCCGTCGTAGGTGGGACCCCAGTCGGCCAGGCGACCCCGGTCGAGCTCCACGATCCGGGTGGCGACCCGGCGGAGGAAGGCGCGGTCGTGGGTGACGAACAGGAGCGTCGCCGCGATGTCGATCAGGAATTGTTCCATCCACTCGACCGCATCGACGTCGAGATGGTTGGTGGGCTCGTCGAGGAGCAGCACGTCGGGCTTCTGAACCAGGGCACGGGCCAGGAGGATCTGGCGTTTTCGCCCGCCCGAGGCGGCCGAGAACGGCGTATCGGCCTCGAGGTGCAGGTGCGAGAGGACGGTCTCGACCCGGCTCTGGATCTGCCAGGCATCGGCGGCATCGAGGGCGTGGTGGAGCCGGTCCAGCTCGCGCAGGGCCGCGGGACTGGCGTGGCTCGCGACATCGTGACCGGCCTGGTGGTATCGGGCGAGGAGCAGTCCCGAGGGTCCCAGCCCGCCGGCAACGACGTCATAGGTGGATCCGGTGACCTCGGGCGGCACCTGCTGCTCCAGCCGCGCGATGGTGAGGCCGGTCTGGCGGACGATCTCGCCGCTGTCGGGGGCGATGGTGCCGTCCAGCAGCTTCATCACGGTGCTCTTGCCGGCGCCGTTCCGTCCCAGCAGGCAGACCCGTTCACCGCGCTCCATGGAAAAGCCGGCCCGGTCGAGGACCGGCGGGCCGCCGAAGGCGATGGTGACGTCCTGCATGCCGAGTAGAGCCATGCCGATCCAGTGAGAGGGCGGCGAAAGGTATCAGCGGCGGCGCCGGAGGCCGGCACGGCGCCTTGCGCCGGACCGGGTCCGTCGCTAGAGTTATATCGTACTACGATATGATTGCCACCGCCTCCGGTTCCCGCCACTCCCGCGTCGACTATCGCGCACTCGCGGACTTCCGTCACGAAATCCGGCGGTTTCTCCGGGTCAGCGAGCAGGCCGCCCGGGGCGCGGGTCTGGAACCGCAGCACCACCAGCTCCTGCTGGCCATCAAGGGCGCACCGCCCGGAGATCCGCCGACCATCGCCTATCTCGCGGAGCGGCTCCAGCTCCGGCATCACAGCATCGTCGGGCTGGTGGATCGGCTGGAGCAGCGTGGCCTGGTGCACCGGCGGCGGGATCCGGCGGACCATCGGCGGGCGCTGGTGAGCCTGACGGACGCGGGGGAGCAGATCCTCCACACCCTTTCGGTGCTGCACCAGGACGAGATCCGCTCCCGGGCGGCAGGGCTGATCGCCGCCATGATGCCGATCGTCCGCGCGGCGCGGACCCGCAAGTGAGGCCGCCACGCTCGAGGCTCTCCGGCCTCGGCGAGCTGGGTGATTTCACCGCCTCGCCCCGGATGCTGCTGATCTCCGGCCTGGCGCTGGTCATCGGGGTCCTGGGCGCCTTCCTCGCCGTGGTGCTGCTCCGTCTCATCGCCTTCTTCACCAACCTCTTCTTCTATCAGCAGCTCTCCACCGGCCCCGGTCTGCCGGCCAACCACCACCTCGGTCCCTGGGTGATCCTGGTGCCGGTGGTGGGCGCGCTGATCGTCGGTTTCATGGCGCGCTATGGCTCGGAGCGGATCCGCGGGCACGGGATCCCGGAGGCGATCGAATCGATCCTGATGCGGGGCAGCCGGACCGAGCCCAAGCTGGTGCTGCTCAAGCCGCTGTCGGCCGCGATCTCCATCGGCTCGGGCGGTCCGTTCGGCGCCGAAGGCCCGATCATCATGACGGCGGGTTCCTTCGGCTCGATGATCGCCCAGTTTTTTCATCTCACCGATGCGGAGCGGAAGACCCTCCTGGTTGCCGGCGCGGCCGCCGGCATGTCCGCCACCTTCGCATCGCCACTCGCCGCCACGCTCCTCGCGGTGGAGCTGCTGCTGTTCGAGTGGAAGCCGCGGAGCCTGGTGCCGGTCGCCGCGGCCAGCGTCACCGCATTCGCGGCGCGACAGTTTCTTCTCGGGCCGGGGCCGCTGTTTCCGGTGCCGGCTCATCCCGCGTTCATCGGGCTCGGCGGACTGGCCGCCTGCCTGCTCGCCGGGCTGCTGGCCGGGGTGCTCTCCGCGATCATGACCACGATGGTGTACTGGTCGGAGGACGCCTTCGCCAAGCTGCCCATGCACTGGATGTGGTGGCCGGCGATCGGCGGCCTCGTCATCGGGCTGGGCGGATGGGTGTTTCCGCAGGCGCTCGGCGTCGGGTATGAAACGATCGGCAGCCTGCTCCAGGGACATGCGACACTGGCGATCATCGGGGGCGTGCTGGTGATCAAGTCGGTCATCTGGGCGGTTTCGCTGGGCTCGGGCACCTCGGGCGGCGTGCTCGCGCCCCTGCTGATGATGGGCGGCGCCTTGGGCGGTCTGGAGTCACTGGTGCTGCCTTCGGAAGGCGCGGGGTTCTGGCCGCTGATTTCCATGGCGGCGGTGCTGGGAGGGACGATGCGGGCGCCGTTCACGGCCGTGGTGTTCGGGTTGGAGCTCACCCACGACCTGAACGCGCTGGTGCCGATGCTCCTCGCCGTCGTGGTGGCGCACGCGTTCACGGTGCTCATGCTGCCGCGGTCGATTCTCACCGAGAAGGTCGCCCGGAAGGGATTTCATCTCAGCCGGGAGTACACCGTCGATCCGCTGGAAATCCTCCTGGTGCGCGATGTGATCGACCCGGAGCCGCAGACCGGTTCGCTCCGCGATACCCTGATCGCGCTGGGCCAGACCGGCGAAGCGGCGACGATGATCGCGATGCACCCCGACACGCCGCTCCGCGTGGCCGTGTACCGGATGGCGGAAACCGGGCTGACCAGCCTTCCGGTGGTGTCCTCGGAAGACGGTCGCTCGGTCGTCGGGGTGCTCACGCTGGAGGATCTGCTCAAGGCGCGGGCCGCCAACCTCGACGCCGAGAACCGGCGGGAGCGCCACCTGCGATTGTGGGACGTCGTGACCACGTTCACGGCGCGCGGCGAGGCTTCGGGCGGATAACGCCGGGCCGGTGCGCGGGCGTGACTAACGTGGCCTCGCGCGGTAGCTTCTCAACGTGACCATTCCCAACTACATCAATGGCGGCTGGGCTCGAGCGTCGGGCGCCGAATCGCTCCCCATCGTCGATCCGGCCACCGGGGACGCCCTGGGCCGGGTTCCGCTGTCGTCCCGGGGCGATGTCGCCGCCGCGGTCGCCGCCGGGGCGAAGGCGTTCCCCGGGTGGCGGGCCACGCCGGTCGTGGACCGGATCGCGGTGCTGTTCCGGTTCAAGGCGCTGCTCGAGGACCACATCGGCGAGCTGGCCGAGCTGATGACCCGGGAACACGGGAAGACCCGCGACGAGTCCGCGGGCGAGATCAAGCGGGGCATCGAGAGCGTGATGCACGCCTGCGCGATCCCCACGCTCATGATGGGCGAGACGCTGGAGAACATCGCGGCCGGGGTGGACTGCGAGACCATCCGGCAGCCGCTCGGAGTCTTCGCGGTGGTGACGCCGTACAATTTTCCGGTGATGATCCCGCTCTGGTTCTGGCCCTTCGCGGTCGCCACGGGCAACACCGTGGTGCTCAAGCCGAGCGAGCGGGATCCGCTTACCCACCAGCGAGTCGTGGAACTTGCCGCGCAAGCCGGGTTGCCGGCGGGCGTGCTCAACGTGGTGCACGGCGACCGGGTGGCGGTCGACGCGCTGCTCGAGCATCCCGATATCCAGGGCGTGTCGTTCGTGGGATCGAGCGCGGTCGCGCGCAGCCTGTATGGCGCCGCCGCCGCATCGGGCAAACGGGTCCAGGCGCTGGGCGGCGCCAAGAACCACATGATCGTGCTTCCCGATGCCGACCTGGAGGCCACCGCGAGGGCGGTGGTCGCATCCGCGTACGGCGCCGCCGGACAGCGCTGCCTGGCCGGCAGCATCGTCGTGGGCGTGGGCGAGGCCTATCGTCCCATGCGCGATGCCGTCCTGGAGGGCGCGGCGCAGCTGCGCCTCGGCCATGGCCTCGACCCGGACGTGACCATGGGCCCGGTGATCTCGGCCGCGCACCGGGAACGGGTGGCGGGTTATGTGGACGCCGGCGAGCGCGACGGCGCCCGGCTGCTGCTCGACGGCCGCCGCGCCACCGTGCCCAAGCATCCGGCGGGGCACTGGTTCGGGGCGACGGTCTTCGAGAACGTGACGCCGGAAATGTCGCTGGGCCGGGACGAGATCTTCGGGCCGGTCGCCGGGCTCACCCGGGCCGGCTCGCTCGAGGAGGCGATCGCCCTGGTGCACCGCAACCCCTACGGCAACGCGATCTCGCTCTTCACGCGGAGCGGTGCCGCGGCCCGGGAATTCCGCTTCCACGCCGGCATCAGCATGATCGGGGTGAACATCGGGGTGGTGGCGCCGATGGCGTTCTTCCCCTTCGGCGGCTCCCGGGGCTCCTTCTATGGCGATCTGAAGGCCCAGGGCAAGGATGCGATCGAGTTCTACACCGACAAGCGCGTGGTGATTTCGAAGTGGTGAGGGCCGGATGACAACGAAACGGGAGTGAGCGCCAATGACGACCGAAACCGATCTCGCGAATGCCGTCAAATCCGGCTGGAAGGATTTCATCATCCCGGCCGCGCCGCCCTACTACAAGGACCCGCTGGTGATGGTCGAGGGCAGCGGCTCCACGGTCACCGACGCCGAAGGACGGGACTATCTCGACTTCTTCTGCGGCATCCTGACGACCGGGATCGGGCACTGCCATCCCGACGTGGTCGAGCGGGTCCGTGAGCAGGTGGGCCGCCTCGGGCACACCTCAACGCTCTATCTCACCGAGCCGCAGGTGAACGCGGCGCGCCGACTCGCCGGCATCGCACCGGGCGGGTTGCGGAAGAGCTTCTTCACCAACAGCGGCACCGAGGCGGTAGAGACCGCGGTGATGCTGGCCCGCATGTATACCGGCCGCGACGAGGTGGTCTGTCTCCGGTACGGATACTCCGGCCGGTCGATGCTCGCCACCAACATGACCGCGGTGAGCGGCTGGAATCCGCTGGGGGCCTCGGTGCCGTGGGTCAAGCACGCGCTGTCGCCCTATTGCTACCGCTGCGCCTTCGGCCCGCCCCACGACCAGTGCGCCGAACGCTACGCCCGGGATGTCGAGGAAGTGATCCTCACGATGACCAGCGGGAAGCCGGCGGCCTTCTTCGCCGAGACCATCCAGGGAGTCGGCGGCTACGTCGTGCCGCCGCCGGGCTATTTCAAGCTGGTGGCCGCGATCATTCGGAAGCACGGCGGCCTGTTTATCTCCGACGAGGTGCAGGCGGGCTTCGGCCGGACCGGCGACAAATGGTTCGGCATCGAGCACTGGGGCGTCGAGCCCGACATCATGGTGATGGCCAAGGCGGTCGCGAGCGGATTCCCGGTCGGCGCCACGATCACCACGGACGAGATCGCCGCGGCCTGGAAGGGCAAGACGATCTCCACCTTCGGCGGCAATCCGATTTCGATGGCCGCCATGGATGCCACGCTCGAAGTCATGGAGCGGGAGGATGTGCCGGGCCGCAGCGCCGCGCGCGGGCGCCAGCTCCGCGCCGGGCTGGACCGGCTCTTCACGAAACACGAATGGATCGGCGAAGTCCGCGGCATGGGCCTGATGCAGGCGATGGAACTGGTGGAGAGCCGGGAGACCAAGGAGCCCAGCCCGAAAAAGGCCGCCGCGCTGCTCCAGGCCGCCCGGGACGAGGGGCTGCTCATCGGGACCGGCGGCATGTACGGTCACGTGATCCGGTTGGCGCCCCAGATGCTGATGAGCGAGGCGGAGATCGCCGACGGGCTCGAGCGTCTGGCTCGCGCCTGCGATCGAGTCTAGAACCTGACGCCGTCCTCCCGGCCCGGGCGTGCCTAGGTACAGGTCGGGTCCGGCAGTACCGTGATGCTGAGCACGATCAGCAGTGCTCCAGCGACGGTCCTGCTGGTGGAGAGGATCACCTCGCGCCCGCGCTTGGGGTCGGGACACTCGGTCCAATCGCCTCCATCGGTCGAGCGATTCTGCCAGGAGGGTAGCGCCCCCGCGATCAGGTCCCGGTAGCGGGTGTAGACCGACGCATGGGTGCTATCCGTCGCCGAGGCCAGGGGAAACACCGCGACGATGGTCTTGCCCGGTCTTCCATCCGCCCGGGGCCGGTCCAGCTCCGAGATGGTCGAGCCCGAGGCGATGGTCGCCGAATCGAGCTCGCCGGAAATCACCTGGCGATTGCGCCAGGTCCCCCCGCCGAGCGAATCGCCCCGAAGACTCCGGAACCCCGAGCTGCTCTGGGCCAGCAGGTAGCGCAGTTGATCGGTGATGGGGGCAGTCCGGGCTGGAGCGGCCTGCGCCTCGAGCGAACCGGCCACCGCGGACGCGACAAGGCCGAGAACGAGCAGATTGATGGTACGCATTGGACACCGGGGAGCCCCTCGCGGAATTGCCGGGTACTCCCCCCTCCTGTTGGAGTGACGCGCCGCGCCGGCGCGCCATGCACGGGTCTCGGCGCGAATTTCATCCAGCCCCGCCGGCGGAGACTTCCCTTGCGCCCGAGGCGACCCGGCGTATCGTTAAGCCTCGCCCCTCGCGGGATCCCGCGTGCCCGGTCCGCACCACATCGCCATGACGGTCAACGGCACGCGCCACCAGCGCGCGGTCGAGCCGCGCCTCCTCCTCTCCGACTTTCTCCGCCACGACCTCGGCCTGACCGGCACCCACGTCGGCTGCGAGCATGGGGTCTGCGGTGCGTGCACCGTCCTGCTCGACGGGGCGGCGGTGCGTTCCTGTCTGGTCTTTGCGGTCCAGGCCGACGGCCGATCGGTGGACACCGTCGAGGGCCTGGGCCGGAATGGCGAGCTCGACCCGCTCCAGACCGCCTTCCACGATGCCCACGGACTGCAGTGCGGCTTCTGCACGCCGGGGATCCTGATGACCCTGGTACCCTGGCTCGAGAAGCACCCGTCCCCGACTGACACCGAGATTCGCGAGGCGATCTCCGGCAACCTCTGCCGTTGCACCGGGTACGCGAACATCGTGAAGGCGGTGCAGCTCTTCGCCGGACGACGGAACGACGGGAAGGCGGGACTGAGTCCGTGACGACGGGACGCTACATGGGCCAGAGCGTCCCCCGGCTCGAGGACGCGAAGCTCCTCCGCGGCCGCGCGCTGTTCGTGGACGACGTGCAGCTCCCCGGCATGCTTCACGTGGCCTTCCTCCGCAGCGACGACGCGCATGGCATTCTTCGGAGCGTCGACGCGAGCGCGGCCCGGGAGCGCCGTGGGGTGGTGGCGGTCTACACGGCGGCCGATCTGGGCGACTACTGGCGGCCCGGCCCGCTGCTGGTGCCCCCTCCGCCGATCGAAGGCCTGGTGTTCAACGCGGCAACCCAGGTGCCGCTGGCGCGGGACAAGGTGCGGCACGGCGGGGAGGCGCTCGCGATGGTGGTCGCCGAGAGTCGTTACGCGGCCGAAGACGCGCTCGAGGACATCCTCGTCGACCTCGATCCGCTCCCGGCCGTGATCGACCTCGAGACCGCCCTCCGGCCCGGCGTATCCCTGGTGCACGAACAGTTCGGCACCAACCTCGCCGCGCACGTGCGACAATCGAAGGGGGACTACGCCGCGGCCCGGTCGCGGGCCGATCTGCTGGTGGCCCGCCGGTTCCGCTACGACCGGGGCGCCTCCGCCGCCATCGAGAACCGCGGCGTGGTGGCCGAGTGGGATGCCCGCGCCGAGCAGCTCACCGTGTGGGATACCACCCAGGCGCCGATCCCCATTCGGAACGGCCTGGCGGCGATGCTCGGCCTGAGCGAGTCCCAGGTCCGGGTGGTCGCGCCGTTCATCGGCGGCGGATTCGGACCCAAGATCATGATGTTCTATCCCGAAGAGGTGCTGCTCCCGTGGGCCGCCATGCGACTCGGCCGTCCGCTCAAGTGGATCGAGGACCGGCGGGAGAATTTCTACGCGACCACCCAGGAGCGTCTCCAGATCCACGACGCCGAGCTGGCGATGACGTCGGAGGGGCGCATCCTCGGCGTGCAAGACGTCTTCCTGCACGACACCGGCGCCTACGACCCCTACGGGCTCACCGTGCCGATCAACAGCCAGTGCACCCTGCTCGGCCCGTATGTCATCCCCAACTACGACAGCGAATTCACCGCGGTCTTCACCAATACTCCGATCGTGACCCCGGTCCGCGGTGCCGGCCGGCAGCACGGCGTCTTCGTCATGGAGCGGCTGCTCGACTTCGCGGCGAAGGAGCTCGGCCTGGACCCGGTGGAAATCCGCCGCCGCAACCTGATTCCACCCGACGCCTTCCCCTACGACCACGAAATCCTGTTCCAGGATTTCCGTCCTCTGGTCTACGACAGCGGGAACTATCCCGCCGCGCTGGACAAGGCGGTCGAGATGATCGGCTACGACCGTTTCCGGCGTCTCGACCAGCCGGGGCTGCGGCGGGAAGGACGGCATGTGGGGATCGGCGTCGTCTGTTACATCGAAGGGACCGGGGTCGGCCCCTATGAAGGCGCCCGGGTGACGGTCGAGCCCAGCGGCCTGGTGCGGGTCGCCACCGGAGTGGGCACCCAGGGCCAGGGACACTTCACCACCTTTGCGCAGCTGGTGGCCGAGCAGCTCGGGGTGGACGTGGAGAAGGTGCGGGTGGTGACGGGTGATACTCGGGAGTTCAACTGGGGCACCGGCACCTTCGCGAGCCGGGGCGCGGTGGTCGCGGGCAACGCCTGCCACGCCGCGGCGCAGAAGGTCCGCGAGAAGATCATCGCGCTGGCCGCGCGCCTGCTGGACGTCGCGCCGGAGCGGATCGCGCTGGAGAACGGACGGGCCTGCGTGCGCGGCGCGGACGCGAGTATCGAGCTCGGTGAGCTGGCTCGCCGGGCCAACCCCCTCCGCGGCGCGGTCACGCCCGGCACCGAGCCGGGCCTCGAGGCCACGGCCTACTTTGGTCCCGACCGGGGCAACGCCGCCAGCGGCGTGCATGCGATGATCGTCGAGGTCGATGCCGAGACCGCCGCCGTGGCGATCAAGCGGTACGTCGTGGTGCACGACTGCGGGACCGTGATCAACCCGACCGTGGTCGAGGCACAGGTCCAGGGCGGAGTGGCCCACGGTATCGGGAATGCCTTCTACGAGCAGCTGATCTTCGACGAGAACGGCCAGCTGCTGAACGCATCCTTCATGGACTATCTCCTGCCGACCGCCCTCGACGTCCCCACCGTCGAAATGGCCCACATCGAAACGCCCTCGCCGCTCAACCCGCTGGGCAC
>DASYPZ010000028.1:0-7884 GCA_036006105.1 Gemmatimonadales bacterium
GGGTACCGGCTGCGCGGCCGGCTCGACCCCGGTGTGCTGGAGGCGGCCCTGAACATCGTGGTCGCCCGGCACGAGGCGCTCCGGACGGTGTTTGCCCTGGAAGGCGAGACCCCGGTCCAGGTAGTGCGTCCGCATGCGCACCTGCCGATCCCGACGATCGACCTGGCGAAGCTGCCGGCGGCGGAGCGGGACGCGGCGGCGGACGCGGCCTACCAGTCCCTGGCCTACACCCCGTTCGACCTGGGCCGAGGGCCCCTCCTGCGGCTGGGGCTGATCCGGCTGGGCGAGACCGAGTGGATCCTGGCGGTCGTGTTCCATCACATCGTGGCGGACGGGGTCTCGGCGGGATTGTTCCTGGCCGAGCTGGAACGAGGCTATGCGGCGCTGACCGCGGGGCGGACGCCCGACCTGCCGGGTCTCGCGCTGCAGTACGCCGACTTCGCGGTCTGGCAGGAGAAGCAGCTGGCAGGCCGGAAGGCGGCACAGCAGCTCGCCTGGTGGCGGGAGCAACTCGCGGGACCGGTGCCGGCGCTCGAGCTCCCGACCGACTTTCCGCGCCCGCCCTTCCATTCGTTCAACGGCGCCAGGGTCACCGCGTCGGTTCCGGGAGACCTGGCGGATTCGATTCGCGCCCTGGGCAAGAGCGAAGGCGCCACGCCCTTCATGGTGTTTCTGGCCGCCTTCCAGGTGCTCCTGTACAAGCATGCCAATCAGGAAGATCTGATCGTCGGGGTGATCACGGCGGGGCGGCAGCGGAGCGAGCTGGAACCGCTCATCGGATTGTTCCTGAATACTCTCGCCATCCGAACCAGCCTCGCGGGGGATCCCTCGTTCCGCGAGATTCTGCGGCGGACCCGGGACGCCGCGCTGGGCGCGCTCGACCACCAGGACGTCCCCTTCGACGTGGTGGCCCAAGCGGTGGCGCCGGCGCCGGACCGCTCGCGGAGCCCGGTCTTCCAGGCGGGCTTCCAGTTTCTCGAAGGCATGGCGAAGGAGTTTTCGCTGCCAGGCCTCGACGCGGTGCCGTACCGCGGGGAGAAGCATACCGCGCCGTTCGATCTGTCCCTCTTTCTGTTCGGCGGCCAGTCCGGCGGAGCGCTCCGCGCCACCCTCAACTTCGGCACCGACCTCTTCGACAGCAGCACGGCCCAGCGGCTGCTGGCGCGGTACGTCACGCTGCTCGAGTCCATCGCGGCGGACCCGACCCGCCCCGTCCGCCGCCTCGGGATGCTTCCGAAAGCCGAGCGCGACCTGGTCCTCGAGACCTGGAACGCCACCGATGCCATCCTCGCGGTGCCCCGGGTGCTGCACGAGGGGCTCGAGCGCCATGCCGACACCACGCCGGACGCGCCGGCGGTGGCCTACGACGGAGGTACGCTCAGCTACGCACAGCTGGACCGCCGTGCCAACCGGCTGGCCCATCGGCTCGCCGCGCGCGGGGTGGGGCCGGGCACCGGCGTCGGGATCTGCGCCAAGCTGTCCGCCGACGGGTTCACCGCGATTCTCGCGACTCTCAAGACCGGCGCCCATTACGTGCCGCTGGATCCCGATGCCCCGGCGGACCGGCTCGCTTTTCTGGTGGCGGACAGCGGGGTGCGGGTTATCCTGGCGGATCCGAGGGCCCGCGACCGGCTGCCCGGGACGGGCCCCGTGATCCTGGAGCTCGAGGGCCTGGATGAGGCCGGCCCGGATCACCGCCCCGAGTCGCGCGCCACACCGGACAGTCTGGCGTACGTGATTTACACCTCCGGCTCCACCGGGCAGCCGAAGGGCGTGATGGTGCCGCACCGCGCGGCGGCCAACACCATTGCCGCCTTCTGCGCCGACCATGGTATTACCGCCGGCGACGTCGTCCTGCAGAGCTATCCGCTGGTGTTCGACCCCAGTGTCTGGGTGTTGTTCTTCCCCCTGCTTGCGGGCGCCTGCGCGGTGATCCCGCGGGCCGGGGCGGACCAGGCTCCCCAGGACATGCACGACACCATCCGCCGTCACGGGGTCACGATCCTCCCGCTGGTGCCCACCCTGCTGCAGCTCCTGCTGGAGGTGCCCGGTCTGGGCGAATGCCGCACCCTGCGCCACTTGTTCTGCGGTGGCGAGGCGCTGGCCGGGGATCTGCTGCGCCGCGTGGCCGCCACGCTTCCCGGCGCCCGGTTCACCAATCTGTACGGCCCGACCGAGGCCGCGATCTTCGTCACCCAGTGGACCTGGGACGGCAAACCGTTCGAGGGCATCGCACCGATCGGCCGGCCGATCTCGAATTGCCGGGTCTACGTGCTCGATCCGGAGGGCCAGCCCGTCCCCGCCGGTGTTCCGGGTGAGGCCTATCTTGCCGGCGCCGGTGTGGCCCTGGGCTATCTCAACCGGCCCGAGCTCGACCGGGAGAAGTTCCTCCCCGATCCGTTCCGGGCCGGCCAGCGGATGTATCGCTCCGGCGACCTGGTCCGGTGGCGCAGCGGGGGCGATCTCGAGTTCCTGGGCCGGCTCGACGACCAGGTCAAGCTGCGCGGATACCGGATCGAGCTCGGCGAGGTGGAGGCGGTGCTCGGCTCAGCGCCCGGCGTGCAGGGTGTCGTGGTCCTGCTGCGCGAGGACGCGCCGGGAGATCGCCGACTGGTGGCGTATGTGTCGGTGGCCGGCGC
Organism: Gemmatimonadales bacterium; assembly: GCA_036006105.1. Classification (GTDB taxonomy): domain Bacteria; phylum Gemmatimonadota; class Gemmatimonadetes; order Gemmatimonadales; family GWC2-71-9; genus JABFSM01. The sequence continues at coordinate 2,640 of DASYPZ010000028.1, forward strand.
CACGCCCCCGACCGCGACGTCCCTCCGGACCCACGCCAGGGGACGGCTGCCGGAGTACATGGTCCCGTCGCATCTGGTGATCCTCAACGGATTCCCGCGGACATCCAACGGAAAAGTGGACCGCGCCGCACTGCCGGTCCCCGGACCCCGCGAAGTGGACGCGACCGACTCGGCCCTTCCCGGCTCGGCGCTGGAACGACAGATCGCAGCGACGATGGAAGACGTCCTCCAGCGGACGCCCATCGGCCGGGACGATGACTTCTTCCGGCTGGGCGGTCACTCGCTGCTCGCGATCCGGTTGCTGGGACGGCTTCGCGGCGCGATGGCTCCGGAGCTCAGCCTGCAGGCGATCTTCGAGCACCCAACCGCGGCCGGACTCGCCGCGGCCATGGAGGCAGGCGGCTGGTGCACCGGGGCCGCGTCCGAGCGCATCCCGCGCCGGTCCGATCGGACCCGGGCGCCGCTCTCTTTCGGGCAGGAAATGCTGTGGGTGCAGGCCGCGATGGAACCGGGGCTCCCCTCCTACAATGTGCCGCTGCTGCTTCGGCTGCATGGTGCGCTCGACGGCGATGCGATGGAGAGGGCCGTGAGCGGGCTGGCCGCGCGCCACGAGCCGCTGCGCACCGCGTTCATCTTCGAAGACGGCGACCCGGTCCAGCTGATTCGCGACGCAACGCCGGTGGCCCTGGAGCGCATCGACCTGAGCGGAACGCCGGATCCCGAGTCGGAGTCCCTGGCAGCCGCCCGGCAGGCGGCGGCCCGGCCGTTCGATCTCGCGGAAGGATCGCTGCTGCGCGCCACGCTGTACCGTCTCGGTCCCGATGAGCACCTGCTGATGCTGGTGACGCATCATATCGCCACGGACGGCTGGTCCATGAGCGTGCTGCGGAACGACCTCGCCGCGCTGTACGAGTCCGCCGTTTCCGGCCGGCCGGCCGCGCTTCCTCCGCTGCCGCTGCAATACGGTGACCTCGCCGCGTGGGAGCGGAACCGGCTGCGCGGGGAGCGTCTCGAGCGCCTGCTGGCCTTCTGGAAGGCGGAGCTCGAGGGGGCGCCTCGCGGAATCACGCTCCCGACCGACCGCCCCGCCGGGGCGGCGAGCTCGGGACCGGGCGCGCGCTGCCACATGATCCTTTCTCCGGAGCGGCTCGAGCAGATCCGCCGGACCGGAGAGACCGCGGGCGCTACGCTCTACATGACCGTGCTGGCCGCGTGGACTGCGCTGCTCCATCGCTACAGCGGGCAGGACGACATCCTGGTGGGCGCGCCGTCGGCAGGCCGGCTTCCCGAGACCGAGAGCCTGGTGGGCTTCCTGGTCAACACGCTGATGCTCCGAATCACGGTGGATCCCGCTGCGCCGTTCCAGCAGCTCCTCGAGGAAGTGCGTCGCGCCAGCGTGGCAGCCTACGATCACGATGGCATGCCCCTCGGACGCCTGGCCCAGGCCCTCCGCGCCGATGGCGACGACTCGCCCTGGTTCCAGGTGACCTTCACCTTCCAGGGCACCCTGGTCTCCGCGCGGGAATTTCCCGGGCTCCGCATCGAGCCGGCGGGCGCCCATCTGGGCTCCGCGAATTTTGCGCTCGGCCTCATCGCGCGCGAGGCGCCCGAAGGCCTGGCCATCAGCCTCGAGTACCGCACCGACCTCTTCGATCGCGACACGATCGAACGCATGCTGGGACACCTGCGGACGCTGCTCGAGGGAATCACCACCCGTCCCGACTGCGCGGTGGGACGCCTCCCCCTGCTGGTGGGCGCGGAGCGGCATCGGGTGCTGGAGGACTGGAACGCCACGGCCCGGGCCTATACCGCCGGCGGCACCCTCACCGATCTCCTCGAGCAACAGGCCGTCCGGACGCCGGAGGCCGAGGCGATCCGCTTTGCCGATACCACGCTGACCTACGCCCAGCTGCACGGCCGCGCGAACCAGCTGGCCCATCGGCTTCGGCGCCTGGGAGTGGGTCCCGGCGTGCTGACAGGCATTTGCGCGGAACGCTCCCTCGAGCTGATCGTGGGCCTGCTGGCCGTCCTCAAGGCCGGTGGTGCGTACGTTCCGCTCGACCCCGAGTATCCCGCCGACCGCCTCGGCTTCATGCTGGAAGACGCCGATGTGCCGGTCCTGCTGACCCAGCGGCACCTGCGGTCGCTCCTGCCCGCGAGCGGTGCCGCGGTGCTGGATCTGGAGCCCGATGCATTCGACGCGGAGCCGACCAGCCGGCTCGAGGAATCGGCGGGCCCCGATGATCCCGCGTACATGATCTATACCTCCGGGTCCACCGGGCGGCCCAAGGGCGCACTCAACTCCCACCGCGGCATCGTGAACCGCCTGCTGTGGATGCAGGAGACGTTCGTCCTGACCGGAAACGATGTCGTGCTGCAGAAGACGCCGATGAGCTTCGACGTGTCGGTGTGGGAGTTCTTCTGGCCGCTCCTGTCGGGCGCGCGCCTGGTCCTGGCCGAGCCGTCGGGCCATCGCGATCCGCTCTACCTGGCGGAGCTGATCGCGCGGGAGCGGGTGACGATATCCCACTTCGTTCCGTCCATGCTGCTGGCCTTCCTCGCCGAACCGGCCGCGGCGGCATGCACCTCGCTCCGGGACGTCATGTGCAGCGGCGAGGCGTTGCCGATCGAGGCCGCCCGGCAGTTCCGCCAGATGCTTCCGGCCCGGCTGCACAATCTCTACGGGCCCACCGAGGCGGCGATCGACGTCACCTGGTGGCAGTGCGACCCGGGTTATCCGAGAGCCGTGGTCCCGATCGGGCGCCCGATCGCGAATACCACCACCTATATCCTCGACCCGCTCGGCCAGCCGGTACCGGTCGGGATTCCGGGTGAGCTGTTTCTGGGTGGGGTGCAGGTCGGCATGGGATACTGGAACCGGCCGGAGCTGACCACCGAGCGATTCGTGCCCGATCCGTTCGGAGCCACCAGCGGAGCCCGTCTGTACCGCACCGGAGACCGGGCCAGGTATCTGCCGGACGGGAATATCGAGTATCTGGGCCGGCTCGATTTCCAGGTGAAGATCCGCGGCTTCCGCATCGAGCTGGGAGAAATCGAGGCGGTCCTCGCGGCGCACCCCGGCGTCACCGCCGCGGTGGTGGTCGCCCTCGACGACGCCGTCAGGGGTCCGAGGCTGGTCGCCTACTTCGTTCCGAACGCAGCGCAGCCGGCGGACGTTCCGGCGCTGCGGACCCATCTCCAGCAGGTGGTGCCGGACTACATGATTCCCTCGGCGTTCGTGGCGCTCCCCATCCTCCCGCTCACGCCCAGCGGCAAGGTGGACCGGAGAGCCCTGCCCGTCCCGACGGCCTGGGCTGATCGAGCCGTCAAGACCTTCCAGGCTCCGGTCACCCCGTTGGAGGAGGCCATTGCGGGCATCTTTGCCGAGGTGCTGGGCCGGCCGGGCATCGGCGTCGGCAACAGTTTCTTCGAGCTGGGCGGTCATTCGTTGCAGGCCACCCAGGTGGTGGGCCGGGCATCGCAGCTGTTCCGCGTGAAACTCCCCCTCCGGGATTTCTTCGAGGCCCCGACGGTGGCCGGGCTTGCCGCCACCATGATGCGCTATGAGCAGAAGCCCGGTCAGGTGCTCCAGATCGCCGAGCTGCTGCGCAGCATCGAGGCCATGCCCGAAGCGGAGCGGAACGCACTCCGGCAACGCGGTGCCGACGCACCGCAGCGGGGCCGGCCATGAGCGAGCCCCGGATCACTCCCGCCGACGACCGGCTGGCGCTGCTCGCCCAGCTGCTGGCCGCCCAGGGCATCGACGCCCCGGACACCGGGGGAGCGATCGTGCCCCGGTCTCACGACGCTTCGTTGCGTGCCGCCGACGCCCAGGAGCTGATCTGGCTGCTCGACCGCGCCACGCCGGGGCTGACCGCGTACAACATCCCGATGGCGTTCCGGGTCAAGGGGCCGCTCCAGCTCGATGAGCTCGAGCGCGCGCTCGACGCCCTGGTCCAACGGCACGAGGCGCTGCGGACCACCTTCAGAGCGGAGGGAGAGCACCCGGTACTGAGCGTCGGGGAATCCCGGGCGATCGGCATGACCCGACTGGACGTCTCCACCGTCCCCGCCGGCCGCCGCGAGGCGGAAGCCACTCGCCTGCTGCAGGTGCAGGCCCGGAGACCGTTCGACCTGGCCCGTGACCTTCTGCTCCGAGCCACCACGATTCGCCTGGCCGATGATGAGCATCTGTTGCTCATCGAATCCCACCACATCACCCTCGATGGCTGGTCGGCGGGGATTCTCCTGGGAGATCTGGCGGCGTTGTACAACGGATTGGTCGCGGGGCAGCCCGCCGATCTCCCGCCCCTCCCGATCCAGTACCGCGACTTCGTGGCCTGGCAACGGGAGCAGCTGGAAGGACCGCGGCTGGAAGAGCTGCTCGGGTATTGGCGTCCCCAGCTCGCGGCCGCACCGGCCTCGCTCGACCTGCCGACCGACCGGCCCCGGGGCAACGCGCCGGCGTTCGAAGGCGCCACCGTGCGCCTGGTGCTGCCGCCCGAGACGCAGGGGCAGCTCAATGCCCTGGCCCAGCGCCACGGCGCCACGATGTACATGGTGCTGCTCGCGGGTTACCAGGCGGTCCTGCATCGGTGGAGCGGCCAGACCGAGATCGTGACCGGTTCCGCCAGCGCGGGTCGCACCCGCCCGGAAACCGAGAAGCTGGTGGGCTACTTCGCCAACACCCTCGCCATCCGGAATTCGTTCGCGGACGATCCGACCTTCGAGACGCTGTTGGGCCGGGTGCGCGAGTCCGCCCTCGGCGCCTATGACCACCAGGAGATTCCCCTGGAGCGCCTGGTGCTCGAGCTGCGCCGGGATCGGGCCGCCAGCCATGCACCGCTCTACCAGTGCGTGCTCACGATGCAGGACGCGCGGCCGGACACCGGACCGGGCCGGCTTCCCCTGCACGGGGTGAGCGTCGCGCCGGCGCCGGTGGAGCTCGGAGCCACCAAGTTCGACCTGACCCTCTTTCCCGCCGAGCGCGCCGAGGGCCTCCGCCTGTCCCTGCTCTATCGGACCGATCTGTTCGAGGAACCGACGGCGGCCCGGTTCCTGGGTCACCTGGCCACGTTGCTCACGGGCGCGGCCGCCGATCCCTCCATGCGGGTGTCCCGGCTGCCCCTGCTCACCTCGGAGGAGCGGGCAGACCTCTCGCGTTGGAACGCCACCGCGTGGGACGAGGGGCCTGCAGTCACAGTGGCTGCTCTGGTGGAACGACACGCCGCCCGGGTACCGGCGC
>DASYPZ010000029.1:0-5857 GCA_036006105.1 Gemmatimonadales bacterium
TCGAGCTCGGGTCGCTCGCGGAGGCCTGCCTGCCGGACATCGCTCACCACCCCGACGATGGTGAACTTCCGTTGCACCCAAACGGGATTGATATGCTTGCCGATCGGCGACTGCCCGGGCCAATAGTGGTCTGCGGCCGCCCTTCCGATCACCACGACGGGATCGGAGGCGGTCCGGTCGTCCTCGGTGAGGGCTCGGCCCTGTTCCACCCGGATGCCCATCATCGCGAAGTAGCCCGGTGACACGGTATGAGGAGTCAACCCGTTTGCCGCACCTCCGGGCGGAACCGGATGGTCTTCGACGATCATGGGCCACCAGAGCGACTGCCCGTCGAGCGGGAGCGTGCTGGCGAGCTCCACCGCGGTGACGCCGGGAATCACGGATGCCTCGCGGACCAGGTTCGAATAGAAGATGACGCAGGGTCCGACGTCGCCATCGCACTTGGCGGGATCCGGCGTGACCCGAGCGGTGACCAGGTGCTCGACTCGCACGCCGGGATCAACCGCCAACAACCGTCCGAGGCTCCGGATCAGTAGCCCGGCGCCCATGACCAGCACGACCGCCAGGGCCATTTCCGCCACCACCAGCACATTGGAAAGCCGGCCGAGGGTGCGGCCGGGACCGGTGTTGCGGTTGCCGAGGCCCTCGAGCCGCTCGGCCCGCGGGAGCCGAAGCATCGGGCCGATGGCGGCGAGGAGTCCTGCCAGGACCGAGACCAGCGCCGTGAACACGAGGACGCTGCCATCGATACGCACGCCGTCGAGCCGGGGGGTGTCAGCAGGAAGCCAGCGCACCAGAAGGGGCGTACCGATCAGCGCGAGCGTCACCCCGGCGGCGCCGCCCAGCCCGGCGAGCAGCAACTGCTCCACGCAGAGCTGCCGGGCCACCCGCCATCGGCTGCCGCCAAGGGCCTGACGGACCAGAATTTCCCGCTGCCTGCCGGCGAGCCGGGTCAGGTTCAGATTGGCAACGTTGGCACACGCCACCAGCAGGACCAGGCCCACTGCGCCGAACAACAAGACGAGCTGGTTCCTGATTCCGTCGGCGAGCAGGTCGTCGAGCCGCCGGACATGATTGTCGGGGCCGGTGGCCCATTTGTCGGGCATCCGCCAGGGAAAGGCGTCGCGCACCCGGGTGATCAGGGTGCGGTGCTGGGCATCGGCCTGTTCGAGCGACACGCCGGCCCGGAGCCGGCCGAAGTAGCTGGCGTTCATCGCGCCCCAGACTTCGCCGACATTCTTGGGGTCGAGGTCGACGGCCGTCCAGACTTCGGTCCCCGCGACGGGAAAGGCGAACCCTCGCGGCGCTACGCCGATGATCTGTCGGGTATCGCCATTGATGATGATCGGCTTGCCGATGATGTCGGGATCGCTCCCGAACCGGCGGGCCCAGAGGCCATAGCTGATGACGGCCACGGGTGTCGCCCCGGGAGCATCCTCGCCGGTCTGGAAGGTCCGGCCCACGGCAGCGCTCACGCCGAGGACGGAGAAGAACTCCGACGAGACGGCCCGGCCCAGCACACGCTCGGGTCGGCCGGTGCTGAAGAGATTCACTTCTCCCTGGGAGAGAAAAGCGGCCACTCCCTGATACCCGGTCGCCTCGGCACGGTAGATCGGCAGCGCGCCGAGGGGATAGTCCTGACCCATCTGGACCAGCCGCCCGCTCTCGGGAAACGGGAGCGGCCTGAGCAGCACGCCGTTGATCACGCTGAAGATCGTGGTGTTGGCGCCGATGCCGAGCGCCAGGGTCAGAACCGAGACCAGCGCGAATCCGCGTGAGCGGCGCAGGGTCCGCGCGGCGTACCGCAGGTCACCCCGCAGCTCGTCCGCCCAGCGAATGCCGCGGGCTTCCCGGGCCTCGTCCCGCGCGCCTTCCAGCGAGCCGAAGCCGGCCCGGGCCCGCCGCTCCGCCTCGCCCCGGGGGACGCCGTCCCGGACCAGGCTCTCGGTGACTTGCTCGAGGTGGAACCGGAACTCTTCGGTCATCTCGGCCTCGAACCGGCGGCGGAAAAACAGCGCACGCAGGCTGTCCCTGATCCGGGCCATCACGGGCCCACCTCCGCCGCGGTGGCGTTCATGACGGCCGCAATGGCGCCGACCATCCTGGCCCAGTCCTCCCGCTCAGTGCGGAGCCGGCGGCGTCCCGTCGCGGTGAGCGCGTAGAACTTGGCCCGCCGGCGGTTGTCGCTCTCGCCCCACTCGCTGGTGACCAGCCCCTGATGCTCCAGCCGGTAGAGCGCGGGATAGAGTGAGCCCTGCTGGATCTCGAGGGTATGGCCGGAGGCCTGTTGAATGCGGAGGAGGATGCCGTAGCCGTGGGTGGACCCCAGCGACACGGCCTTGAGAATGAGCATGTCCAGGGTGCCCTGGATCAGGTCGGGAGACTTGGCCACGACGCGCTCTCCTAGCGAGGCTAGGAGAACGTTACGATTGCTCTCCTAGACTGTCAAGGAGAGGACGAATTGCCCTAGCGCAGCACGAGGGCACGAGGGCCATGGAGTGCCAGCGGACGGCCCATCCACCGTGGCAGCCTCAGGACGAACTCGCTGCCCCGTCCCAGGCCCTCGCTGTGCGCCGTGATGGTGCCGGCGTGCCGCTCGACCAGCTCCCGCGCCAGCGCCAGCCCGATGCCGACCCCGCCCCGCGCACGCGAGCCCTGTCCGTCGACCTGGACGTACCGCTCGAACACGCTGGCGAGCATGTCTTCCCGGATGCCGATGCCATTGTCGGAGACCCGCACCACCGCGTGGCTCCCGGCACGCTCGAGCGTCACGGTGATCCGGCCGCCGGCATCGGTGTACTTGCAGGCGTTGGTGAGCAGATTCCCGAAGATCTGGGCCAGGTGCACCGGATCCGCCTCACTCCACAGCGTCTCCCGGGCCGACGTGACCAACAGGGTGCGTCCGCTGGCCTCGGGTCGCGACCGGGCCGCCTCGACCGCTTCCTCGAGCGCCTGCTCCAGATCGAGCCGCACCTTCCTGAGCCGGAACCGTGGGGGAGCGCCGCGGCCGATTTCGAGGGAATCGTCGATCAGCCGCTTCATCCGCAATGCCTCCCGCTCGATCGTGGCGCGAGCCCGCGCCGTCAGCGGCGCGTCGCCGGGAACCAGCCGCATCAGGTCGATCGAGTTCAGGATCGAGCCGAGCGGATTCCGCAGCTCGTGGGCCAGGGTGGCCAACGAATCGCACGTGGGGCGAATGGGGCTCGCGGCGCGGATCATGGAGGAGTTCCCGATGGGGGAGGGCTGCTGCTGCACCGGAACAGTACCGGAACTGCGGGAGGATGAGAATCGCTCGTTGGACTGGATTCCGTGCTCGCTCGAAAGGATTACGCTACCCTGCGGCCCCCACCCGCATGCAGCTGGCGGAACAGCGAGCCGATCAACTCGGGCGGAAGCACTTTCATGCCGGCCGCCACCAGGTACAGCGTGGTGAGCAGGGTTCCGAACTCGGCGTCGGCCATGACGAATCCCGAGATCCGGGCCCGGATGAGACTCGCCAGGTCCCGGTGGACCGGCGCGAGGCCCATGAGCACCAGGAGGGCCTCCGGGGCGGCCCGATGAAACGCGGATACCAGCGCCAGACGTCCCCGGTCTCGCGGGATGTGGAGCAGGGCGAGGCGGGGCTTCACCTCATGGGTGCGGCGCAGCGCCTGGGCGGGCCGCCCTGAGACGGCCACCACATCGAGGCCCGGCTGCGCACGAAGGCGGGACACGACGCCGTAGAGCGCCGGGGGAGAATCATCGAGCATGACCAGCGAAATGCGCTTCGGCAACGCGAGCCGTTCCGGATTCGGATGGAACCGTGGGCGACTGGGCCCGTGATAGCAATGTGAGCCCGCGGGATGCGTCTCCACAATTGATCCTTGGGACGACCCGGGCACTCGCTCGAAGGGATGACATCCCGAGGTGCGCTAGGGCTCCGCGGAGCGACCGCCTCCGGCGTGGGAGAACGCGGCGACCTCCAGGCGGCTGCGGAGGGCCAGTTTTTCCAGGACATTGTGGACGTGGCTCTTGACGGTATGGACCGCAACGTGAATCCGGGTGGCGATTTCCTTGTTGCTGAGGCCCTCGGCCAGGAGCTCGATCACCTGGCGCTCCCGCTTGGTCAGGCTCACGGACTCGAGGACCTTGGCCTTGCTCACCGTGGTCACATTGCGAACGATCTGGGCGAAGAGGGAGTTGGTCAGCGCCTGGGGCAGCACCTCGGCGCCGGCCGCCACCGCACGGATGGTGGCGAAGAAGTCCTCGAAGGACGCGTCCTTCATGATGAACCCCGACGCACCGGCGCGCACATAGCCGCCGACGTCCTCGAGGAGCGGCATGAGCCCCATGACGATCACCCGGGCCTCCGGAATTTCCTTGTGCACCGTGGCGGTCAGGCTCAGGCTGTCGTGGTCCTCCAGCCCGAAGTCCAGGAGCACCACGTCCGGCTTGGCTTCCCGCGCCTTCCGGAGCGCCTCTTCGACATCCGCGGAGGCGACCAGCACCCGGAAGCCGGGCTGGGAGTGGATCAGGGCCGCGAGGCCTTCCCGCAGCAACCGGTTGTCGTCGATGAGGACCAGCGAGATGGGAACCGGCGCCGCGGTGTTCCCGGCCTTCCGGGATGGGGCCGCCTTGGGCGGAGGCTTCTTCGGCATGGGCGGCCGGGAACGGCTGGGGTTTGGGAGAGGGCGACTCCGTGAGTACTACGAGCCCTCGAAAGCATTTCTCCTGACGCCCGGAAAGTAGTCACTCCGCCCCCTCCCCGGCTACATCGACAGAGTGACTCTAGTGTCGGAGCGCGGGCACCGAGCTCCACCGGTTCCAGGCAACCGGCGCGATGACGACCCGAATCGTCGGCTGCACCGAGCCGGCCACCGAGTCTACGCTGGTGCGATACCCGGCGCGCTGCCGCTGGGCCAGCCTGGCTCCGGCCGCACTCATGAACCGCTGGGCCGAGGCCGCGTCGTCCCAGGCGATGTACCAGACCAGGGCCGGGCCGCCCGGCGTGCGGTACGCGCGGAACCGGTCGCCGCCCCAGCCGAGGGCCCCGTCCTCGAGCACCTCGCCTCCGCCCCGAAGCACGGTGGCGAGCACCTGGATCTCGCGCTCGCCCATGGTGTCTTCGTACAGCGGCGGCTCGGCGTCGTCGAAGCGCACCGGCATCGGCTGGTCGCCCCGAGCGTACCGGTCCGGGTGGAGGATCTGCTCGGTCGAGCGGGGCAACTCCGCCACCGTCGGGAGCGGGTGACCGGCGTGGGCCGAATCCCACCAGCGGATCCACTCGGCGCCGTTGAGATAGGGAAAGATCATTTCCTCCCGCAGCACCTGCGGCGCCTTGGCGAACACCGGCATCGTCGCCGCGGCGCCGCGGACCTGGTCCCGGATCAGGGTCCAGTATTGCGCCTGCCGCAACAGGTTCGGGTCGGGCGCGAGGGCGAGGAGTCCGTCGAGCATCGCGTGGCCCTCGAGCACCGTCTGGGCCGCGGTTTGCTGGTCCGAGTCCGCCTGTTTCTTGAGAATGGAATCGAGGGGCAGGTACTGATGCTGGAGGGCGTGGACCAGCTCGTGGGCGATCACAACCCGGAGCGTGGTCGGCTCGGCGCCGCGCACCGCGTACAGGGTGCTGGTGGCGGGGTCGTAGTAACCCGCTACCTGCTCGGTATAGAGATCCAGGAGCAGGCTCTTGAGATTCACCGAGTCAGGTACCAGGCCCAGCAGCCGGTAGACCGCCTCGACCACTTCCTGTCGTTCGACGGGAAACTCCTGGCGCAGCTTCTCGAGCAGGAAGTCCCGCACCTCGTCCTTGTTCTTCATCGCCCACCGGGTGGGGCGCTTGAAGGCGAGCCCGGTGGCACGCTCCACGGCCGGACGCAGG
>DASYPZ010000030.1:0-3158 GCA_036006105.1 Gemmatimonadales bacterium
TCATCTCCGCCGTAACGCGCGGCCAAGTCCGAAGCGCGGACCGCGGCGCGAACTTCCGACGCCACGGCGCGCAGCACATCATTGCCAGCTTCGTGCCCGTACCGGTCATTGATTTCCTTTAACCGGTCCAGGTCCAGGAACAGCACCGTGAACCGCTCCCCGCTGCGCTTGCTGCGCTCGACTTCCTGGGTCAGCCGGTCCCGCAGCACCCGGAAGGTGGCCAGGCCGGTCAGCAGATCGGTGGCGGCCTCCCGCTGCGACTCGTCGGCCCGGCGCTCCTGGTAGGGCGTGCACTGCTTCAGAGAAGCCCGCCCCAGCGCCGCCGCCTCCGCAAATTCCTTACAGGTGTTGTAGCCACAGGCTCGGCAATCCCACGGCCGACCGTTGGGCCCGAGCCCGATCGTCTTCAACACCTGTTGCACCGCCGCGGCATCCGCGACCTGGCGCCGGGGCCGAATATCGAAAACCGCGCCAACGCTTGCACTCACCCCCGGCTCCACCACCGGAGCCGGGCTGCGGGGCGGCTCGGTGCTCTGTACCACCGACCGGCGCCAGTACAGCTCCTCCCGCGGGCCCGAGAGCGGGTGATCCAGCACCCCCTCGGACGACAGGATGTCCACGAAGCCCAGGTCCAGCTTGTCCACCGTCACCGCGCGGGAGAGCGCCAGCAGCGAGCCTAACCCGCGGAGCTTCTGGAACCGGCGGCTGGCCTGGCGCTGCTCTTCCAGCAGGGCCAGCGGCAACCCGCCCGCGGTGCTGATGTGCCGCCGCCGCTCCTGGGGCAGCCGGGTGAAGACCGTGGGCTGCGCCGCCGCGGTGACCCCGCGCAGCCGGAGCAGCTCCACCAGATCCTCGTAGGTGACCCAGGCGTCGATCTCCGGCGCTCCCGGGGACGCCGAAAGCCCCGAGTACACGACCTTGACCCCGTCGCCATAGAGGGATCGAAGGTATCGGGCCTCCGCGACCGGCGGCGTGGCCACCGGCGCCAGGAACGGCACCAGCTCCGGATAGACCGTCCGCACCGCGTCCACCACGATCGGGTCGGTGGACCGGATCAGGGTCCCCCACCCGTTGTCCCGCCACAGCTTCAGATATTCGCTCGCGACCAGCTCGTCCCCGATGACCCCGCGGGATACCACCCGGAAGCCGGCCGCGTAACACGCATTGATCACCTGCTCCGGCGACACCGGATAGAAATGCGCGGCCGATTCGGTGCCCAGGATCAGGACCCCGGTCCCCTCGGCGGCGATCGCTACCGCGCGCCCCAATTCCCCCGACACGTGCACCGCGTCGTGGGGGCACTCGGGGACGCACAGCCCGCACCGAATGCAAGATTCATCAAGCACCCGGACCAGAGATGCATCCGGAGCGACAGCAATTGCATCGGTCGGACAGACCCGCACGCAGGCCAGACAGGCCACGCACGCGTCGGGATCTATGACAAAATTCACGAGTATGGCCTACTATGGCCGGAACCGCTCCGCCTCAAGATTGCCATAACCTTGGTCCTTGTCAAGCGATTCCGTGGCTCAAGTTGGTGCCCCAGCATAAGTTACGCGAGATTGAACTCTTTGATCTTCCGGTAGAGCGTCCGCTCGCCGATGCCGAGCCGTGCAGCGGCTTGCCGTCTATTTCCTTGACACTCCCGAAGTGCCGCCGTGATCGTGGCCTTTTCTACTTCAGCCATTGTCATGCCATGCCGATAAATGACATCTGGAGAGGACACCGGCTCCGCCGGCTCGATCTGGATGGGGGAAATTGCACTCTCGGGGACCTCGATGACCTGCACCTTTCCGGGCCGCTCATCCAGCCGCCGGCGCAGCTCCTCCACCTGGAGCCGGAGGTCCATGAGGCCCCGAAGGATGAACTCCAGCTCCTGGGACCCCGCTCCGGCCCGGCCCAGGCCGCCGTGGGCCAGCACCGGGAGGACCGTGGGCGCCCCGTCCAGGATATCCGAGGGGATATCCGATGCCCGGATTTCGGTCCCCGGGGCGAGGACCACCATCGACTCGACCAGGTTGCGGAGCTGACGCACGTTCCCGGGCCAGGGCGCCTCCACCAGCCGCTGCAGCGCCTCGGCGGCGATGCCGCGGAACGGACGGTCGTGCTGTTTGGCGATTTCCCGGATGAACCGGCGGACCAGCAGGGGGATGTCGTCCCGGCGCTCCCGGAGCGGCGGCAGGTAGATGTTGAGGACCGAGAGCCGGTAGTAGAGGTCTTCCCGGAACTCGCCCAAGGAGACGCTCTCCCGTAGCGGCCGGTTGGTGGCGGCGATGACCCGCACATCCACCTTGATCGGCTGGACCCCGCCCACCCGGAAGAAGGTCCGGGCCTCCAGCACCCGGAGCAGCTTCACCTGGACGCTGAGCGGCATGTCGCCGATTTCGTCGAGGAAAATGGTGCCGCCGTCGGCCAGCTCGAAGCGGCCCAGCCGCCGCTCCGCCGCGCCGGTGAAAGCCCCCTTCTCGTGGCCGAACAGCTCCGACTCCAGCAGCGTTTCCGGCAGCGCCGCGACGTTGACCGCGATGAACGCCTTGCCCCGCCGAGGCGAGAGATCGTGCAGCGCCTTGGCCACCAGCTCCTTGCCGGTGCCGGACTCGCCCTGGATCAGCACCGTGCTGCTGACCGGCGCCATCTGCTCCAGCTTGACCAGCACTTCCTGGATCGAGGAGCTCTGCCCGCTGATCCCGGTGCGCTGCTGCAACCCGCGCCGCTCCACCATCCGGCGGGCGGCCGCGACGGCCTCGTCCATCTTGACCGGCTTGACCATCACCGCAGTGGCGGCCACCCGGACGCCCCGCTCGTCCCGCTCGGTGTCGGTGGCCTCCAGCAGCGCCAGGGAGTAGACCTCCTGCTCCCGGGCCAGCCGCAGCAGTTGCATCGCGCCCGGTTCGTGCACCGCGCCGGTGAGGATGAGGAGGTCGGGCTGCTCCCGGCGCATCGCGGCGCGGGCATCATCCATCGGTGACACCATGGCGGTGCTGAACCCGGCCGACTCCAGCGCCGCATTGAGCGGCACCGCGGTCTCCAGGTCGGCCATGGTGATGAGGATTTGTGACGGCATGCTAGGAGCCAGGATTCAGGATCGAGGATCCAGGATTCAGGGGTTCTTTCTGAATCCTGAATCCTGAATCCTGAATCCTCTCATGTGCGGTGTT
>DASYPZ010000031.1:0-13618 GCA_036006105.1 Gemmatimonadales bacterium
TCCGAGGCGGCCGCCCATTGGCCGCAGGAACGACCTCGTCGGCCGCCGCCGGAATCGTCTCGGCCTTGGGTTCATCGTCCACTTTCACCATCCCGATCAGCGGCAGCTCCAAGGGACGCACCGGAGCCCGTGATCCACGGCGGAAACGCAGCGCCGCGGTTCGGACACCGACGTCGCCGGGTCCGGACGCTGCGGGGGACGAGCCATTGCTGTCGACGGCCACGCCCGGCTCTCCGGCGCCGGCGGCGTTGCGGGCCAGCCCCAGACTGGTCCGGTGCAGGGAGACCTCGTAGCTCTGATCGCCGAGCTGGCGAACATCCGCGATTTCCGCGTCGTTGGCTTGCCGCAGAAAACGGGGAAAACGCTCGGCATCGAGGAGTGGATCCTCCTTGCCGTAGAGCGCGGCCATCCGGGCCCGCAGCGCTTCTCCGCCCACCGGCGAGGGGAGCTCACCCAGGGCGCGCGCCATCAGCTGGAAGGCCGCCGCGAGGGTCAGGTGGGCATCTCGCGCCGGCGCGACTGGTCCGCGCGCTGCGGGGGCCGGCGCTGCCGCCGCCGCGGGCCGATCCGCCGCAGGCCGATCTGCCGCCTCACCGCCTCGTCCGCGGCCCCGGCCCCGGCCCCGTCGGCTGCGTCCATCGGGCCGCTCCGAACGCTCCGGAGAACCGGGACGCGGGCTTCGATCGCGATCGCCCGCTGCCGGTTTGGCGGCCCGGGCCGCCGGGACGTCGCTCGACGCGATCGGCGCCACTTCGAACTGACCGTTGTCGAGCTTGGCGACCTTGAGCAGTCCCTTGGCCCCGGCATCCGACACGAACTTGCTGAACCGGTTGAACCCGGCGTTACGCTCGTCGAAGTTGGGGTCGATCTGCTGCATGACCTGCTTGAGGCGGTCGGAGCGCATGACGTCGCCGTTGCGCTGCATCTGCGCCACCGCTTCGCCGACCAGCTCCCAGGGATCCCGCTGGGCCGACGGCGTATCGGCTTCCTTGGTGAGCCCGGCCAGATCGCTGTACGAGTAGTACTCGTCGCAATTCTGAATCAGCAGATCGCTGGCCGATTCGCGGATGCCGACCCCGATCACATACTTCCCATACTCCTTGAGCTTGAGGACCAGTGAGGAAAAGTCACTGTCGCCCGAGAGCAGGATGAAGGTGCCGATTTCAGGACGGGTGAACACCAGCTCCGTGGCATCCACCGCGAGGCGGATATCGGTGGCGTTCTTCTTGTTGGTGCCGAAGGCGGGCGCAAAGATCAGGTCGATCGATGATTCCGACAGCGGCACGATGTACTGCGGATACCGTCGCCAGTCCGCATAGGCGCGCTGGACCGCCACCTTGCCCCGGATGATGTCCGAGTTGAGCAGCGTGCGAAGCTCCTTGGTCAGGTCGCTCCGGATGCCCAGGGTGACATTGTCGAAATCGATGAGCAGTGCGGCGTGGGGAGCGTGGTGCACGTGGACTGGTACGGCGGGGGGCGCGATGTGCGCCTGGGCAGCCTGTCGGCTGGCCCGATGGGACGGGTGACTCACGAAGTTCCTTCTCTCCGCGTCCGCCGGTCTGGAGCTCCCCCCGCTTCCCGGACCCACGGCGTACCTGAGGGTGCAAGGAATTCGGAAGGGGGCTTCGACGGCGGAACGCTTGGTGGTTTGGACCTTCAGTGGTGACCCCATTGGTCGCCGACCGGTCCAAGCGCGAAATTTAGCTGCAGCAGGCCTGGGACGGTAGATACCGCTCCCCCAAACCCTCCTCAGTTCCTTCTCGGACCAGCCCGCATCAGCGGTCCCGGAGCGCCGCCACGACCCGCTCGCCGGCGTGCCCATCCCAGCCTTCCGGCTGGCCGGGATGAAAACCGCCGTCCCGGCGCAGCGCCAGCACCTGATCGACGGCCTCCCCGATCGCTACACGGGTCGAAGCCACCAGCCGGTTGGTTCCTTCCGTGATGGTCACCGGCCGTTCGGTATTGCCGCGCGCCGTGAGGCACGGCACGCCCAGGACGGTGGTTTCCTCCTGCAGGCCGCCGGAATCGGTCAGCACCAGGGTCGAGCGTTCCACCAGGCTGACCGTCTCGAGGTACCCCAGGGGCTCGACCAGCTGGACCGCGCCATTGGGAGTCCGAAGCCCCGATTCCGTGATGCGCTGGCGAGTGCGCGGATGCACCGCGAAGATGACCGGCATGCGGCGCCCCAGCTCGTCCAGGGCCGCGAGCAGCTCCGCCAGGACCTCGGGAGGATCCACATTGGACGGGCGGTGCAGTGTGACGAAGGCGTAGTCTCCCCCGGCCACGCCCAGCGCCTCCGGCACCTGCCGGGCCCGGGCCTTTCCGCGCAACGACAGCAGGGTATCCACCATGACATTGCCCACCAGCTTGATCCGTTCCGACGGTATTCCCTCGGCGAGCAAGTTGCGGTCTCCGTCGCGGCTGGGCGTGAGGCAGAGATCGGCGAGCTGGTCGGTCACGATCCGGTTGATCTCCTCCGGCATGGAGCGATCGCGGCTGCGGAGCCCCGCCTCCACATGGGCGATGCGAATTCTCTTCTTGGCCGCCACCAGCGCGCAGGCCAGCGTGGAGTTCACGTCGCCATAGACCACCACCCAATCGGGCCGGTAGCGGTCCAGCACCGGCTCGAAGGCCAGCATGATCCGCGCGGTCTGCTCCCCGTGGCTTCCGGATCCCACCCCGAGATTCTCGTCCGGCGCGGGCAGACCCAGATCGGCGAAGAAGGCGTCGCTCATCGCCGCATCGTAGTGCTGACCGGTGTGCACCAGCGTCTGCCGGAGACCCGCCC
Organism: Gemmatimonadales bacterium; assembly: GCA_036006105.1. Taxonomy (GTDB): domain Bacteria; phylum Gemmatimonadota; class Gemmatimonadetes; order Gemmatimonadales; family GWC2-71-9; genus JABFSM01. The sequence continues at coordinate 2,789 of DASYPZ010000031.1, forward strand.
GGGTTCCGGCCGCCAGCACCGGACTGACCTTCATGAAATTGGGCCGGGCGCCGACCACGTGCAGCAAGCCGGTCATGCCGACGCACCCTCCGCCGGATCCGATTCCACCAGCGGCAGCTGCAGGACGAAGGAAAACCGGGTGCCCTGCCCCACCGAGGTATCCACCTTCAGCTCCGAGCGCATGGCTTCCACCAGCTTGCGGCAAATCGAGAGACCGAGCCCCGACCCGGAGAACGCATACTCGCGGTCCCGCTGCCGGCGGCGGAACGGCTCGAACAGCATCGACATGGAGGACGGCGGGATACCACGCCCGGTGTCACGCACCGAGAATTCGAACATCGTGGGAGAGAGCGGCTCGGCCTTGACCTCGACGTAGCCCTCGTCGGTGAACTTGAGGGCGTTGGTGGTGAGGTTGAGCAGCACCCGGGAGAGGGCGACGGGAAATCCGATCCGGAGCCGCTCCTGGGGCACCACCAGGCGCACCTCGAGGCCTTTCTCTTCCGCGATCGGCTGGACGATGTCCTGGACCGATACCAGGATGTCGGCCACCGAGAATGGGAGGGCATCCATCTCCAGCTGGCGTTCGCCACCCCGGGCCAGCTCGATCACGTCGCTCGCGACCGAGGTCAATCCGAACGCGGCGGCGTAGATCAGACCAAGCTGGCGATCCTGCAGCGGAGTCAGCGGGCCGCTTCGTCCGCGCCGCAGGGTTTCCGCCATGAAGAGGATGGAGGTCAACGGGGAACGAAGGTCGTGGGCCACCTCGACCACCAGCTCGAGGCCGTCGGGCCCGGACAGCCGGCTTCCGAACCGCTGGGGCCAGTCGATTTCGTGAGTCTTGGCGACCGTCTCGATGGCCGTCAGCCAGGCCAGGAGTCCGGCTCCCGGCGGCGGCGGATCCAGCGCGGAGGCCAGCTCCAGGAACCGGCTGCGGAGTTGCTGCAGGATCCGGCGGGTCAGGTGGCTCGGGATGGGGGTGGGGGCTGCCTCGCCCCGCAGGCTGGCGAGCACCGCCTGCTCGATGACCGACCCCTGGGCCACGATTTCTTCGGTGGTGCCGGCGTCTACGCGAAGGGTACCGCCGGCATCAGCCGAGACGTTTTCGCACGCAGCCTGAAACACCGCCGTGAGCTGGTCGGCAACGGGCACTGGCGCCGTCACGCACCGACGTCCTCGCCGTCCACCCGCATCAGCTGATGCTTGTCGATCAGCCGATAGAGCGTGGTGCGATCGACCCCGGCGAGGCGCGCCGCTTTCGACATGTTGCCCGCGGCGCGGGCGACCAGCGCCGCGAGATATTCCTTCTCGAATTGCACGACGACGCGGTCCTTGGCGACGTGATACGGCTCGCTCGCCGTCGAGGAGTAGACCGTGGTCGCCGCCTCGGTGACCGGCGCGCCGGAGGCCTCCTCGTAGAGCGGGATTTCGCTGGGTTGAATGAGCTGTTCGGGGTCCACCAGCACCGCGGTGTGCTCGATGACATTCTGCAGCTCGCGCACGTTGCCCCGCCAGGCGCGTGACTTGAGAAACGCGATGCTCTCTTCGCTGAGGCGGGGGCACCGGTCCGGCATCTGGCGATGGCGATGCCAGTAATGGGTCAGGAAATGATTCGCCAGCATCGAGATGTCTTCCTGCCGCTTGCGGAGCGGCGGCAGGGTAATCGGCACGACCCGGAGCCGGTAGAACAGGTCGCTCCGGAGCAAGCCGCCCTCGACCGCCTGCTGGGGGTCCCGGTTGGTGGCCGAGATGAAGCGCACATCCACCTGGGCATCGGTGGACTCGGAGCCCACCCGGCGCACCACGCCGTCCTGGATGACCCGGAGCAGCTTGGCCTGGATGGCCATGGGCATCTCGGTGAGCTCATCCAGGAACAGGGTCCCCCCGTTGGCCATCTCCAGCAGCCCGGGCTTGTCCCGGTCGGCGCCGGTAAAGGCGCCCTTCCGGTGCCCGAACATTTCCGATTCCAGCAAGGGTTCCGGGAGCGCGGCGCAGTTGATGGCCACCATCGGCTTGGCGGCCCGCCGGCTGTGCTGATGAATGAACTGGGCAATCACCTCTTTGCCGGTGCCGCTTTCGCCGCTGATGAAGACCGAGGCATCGGTCGGCGCGACCTTGCGGGCCAGCTCGACCGCCTTGCGGAATACCGGCGAGATCCCGATGAGCGACAGGTTTTCGCTGTGACTGTGCTGCTGGATGATCTGCTGGCGCAGCTCCGCGGCTTCCCGGTTGACCATCACCGCGTGCGAGGCCCGGCCGATCAGCACCTGGAGATGGGTAGCCGAGAACGGCTTGGGGAGGTAATCCCACGCGCCGGCGCGAAGTGCTTCGATGCTGGTCGTGACGCTGGGGTTCCCGGTCATCACCACGACGATGAGGTCCCGATTGGCTTCCAGGCCGGCCCGGAGCAGCTCCAGTCCGGACACCTGGGACATATAGAGGTCCACCAGCACGATATCGAACTTGCGATTCCGGAGCAGATCGCGCGCTTCCTCGCCGCGGCCGGCGAGCGCCACGGAGAAGCCATCCATCTGCAGGACGCTGGCGCAGCTCTCCCTGAGGGTACGCTCGTCGTCCACCAGGAGAATCCTGATGCTGGCCTTGACGTCCGCGGGAATCGAAAGCGGATCCCGCGCGGAAGACGCATCGCGTCCCGCGGCGTTCTGACGATCCGATTCGGTGACCGACGAACCGACCATATCTGGATACCGGTGATGGGGAGCAACGAATCGGGACATGAGAAGGCGAAAAGTGTGCCGCAGGGATGAGACATGTGCGGCGCGATCTGGTGACCCGAATCCTCACCCTGAAGCGCTGTTGCTGTGGCTAGCTAACACAAGGAGACGCAATATGATGCACAAATGCTATAAAGGTGTTGAGACATTACCACAAGGTTTGGGCGGCCGCAAGGGGAAGCGTGCCCTGGGCACCGCACTTGGCCCGCCTGATTGCCCTAAGTTGCGGTATTGCCCTTGCATCTGCAGGCCTTCAATTATTGATATGCAGACTCCGGACGCACGTTCGTCTTAAGTAGGGTGGCGCCGGCTGGCTCCCTGTAGCTCCATCGGACTCGAGGCTTTCATGACTGGTTCTCTCATTCCCGGCTCCGCCATGCAACCTTCGGCGGGCGAGGTACACCCGCTGACGCCGTTCGCCCCTGCGGGCAGTCTCCGCGGCGCGGGCGGCGGCGCACCCGAGCCTGGCATGAACCACATCGCCCGGGTCGTGTCCGCCATTCGCCGGTTTGCCTGGCTCATCACCCTGGTGCTGGTGCTGGGAACGGCGGGGAGTATCGTTGCCACGCGCCTGCTCAAGCCCGAGTATGTGGTGCCGGCCACGATCTGGATCGAGACTCGGGGTGACGGACGCGGCGCCGGACCGATCCAGGCACCCGGGCTCCTTTCCGCGCTCAACTGGGTCGACTTGCTCCGTACCTACGCGGTCCTCGATCCCGTCGTCAGCGAAATGAAGCTCTTCCTGCAGCCCGGTCGCGGGGCCACCCCGGATCTCTTCGAGAGCTTCGCCCTCGCGGATCGGTTCAACCCGGGCGACTACGTCCTGCTGGTGGATCCGCAGGGGAAGAAGTATTCCCTGAAGAACAACGCGGGTCTGGTCTTGTCCCAGGGACCGGTGGCCGACTCGGTTGGACGCGAGGTGGGCTTTCAGTGGCTCCCCGGAGCCGCCAAGCTCACCCCCGGCCTCAAGGCGTCCTTCACCGTGCTCAACCCGCGAGACGCCTCGGCGCTCCTGAGCGCCCGCCTCACCACCAAGCTGAACGAGGACAACGGCAACTTCCTCAGGCTGCAGCTGACCGGGACCGACGCGGTGGAGACGGCCGCCACCATGAATGCGCTGGAACGCCAGTTCGTGAACATGGCCGCCGACCTCAAGAAGCAGAAACTGCGGGAGCTCTCGAGTCTCCTGGCGGAGCAGGTCCGCCAGCAGGAGACCAAGCTGCGCGAATCGGAGCAGGCGCTGGAGTCCTTCCGGATCGCGACGATCACCCAGCCGCGCGAGGAACTGCCGAATACTCCCGGCATTCAGATGACCACCACGTCGGCGTATGGCCAGTATTTCCAGCAGCGGATCAACCTGGAGACCATCCGGCACGACCGCGAAGCCATCGAGGCCGTGCTGCTCCGTCTGGCCTCGGGCCAGGCGACGGTCGACGCGTTCAATACGATTCCCGCGGTCCGCAACGCCCCCGATTTCTCGCGCGTTCTGACCGAGCTGTCCACCGCCGAGGCCGATCTCCGGGCGCTGCGCACCAAGTACACCGACGAATACAAGGGCGTCAAGGATCTGCAGGACCGGATCAACACCATCCGGACCGCGACGATTCCGACCTACGCCGACGCGCTGGTCCGGGAGCTCAAGGTCCAGGAGAACGATCTCAGCGGCCGGATCGGAGCCACCGGAACCGAGCTCAAGGGCATCCCCTCGCGCACCATCAACGAGGGACGGCTGCAGCGGGACATGGAGAGCGCCCGGGTGCTCTTCGTCAACCTCCAGAACAGTTACGAGCAGAACAAGCTCGCCGAGATCAGCGCGATTCCCGACGTCAAAATCATCGACCAGGCCAAGGTGCCGACCCGCCCTGAAAAGAATCAGGCGTCGCGCATCATCTTCATCGGTGTCGTGGCCAGCCTTGCATTCGGATTTGCACTGGCGCTGCTGATCGACCGTCTCGACAAGCGATTCCGGTATCCCGAGCAGGCCTCCCATGATCTCGGGCTTACGATCCTGGGCGCCATTCCGGTGCTTCCCCGGTCCCGCAACGGCCGCCAGGACCCCGGCGAAGCGGCCCAGATCGTCGAGGCCTTCCGATCCATTCGGCTCAATCTGGCCCACTCATTCGACTCGGGCGGACCGATCTGCATGACCGTCTCCAGCCCGAGCCCGGGAGACGGCAAGTCCCTGATTTGCGCCAACCTCGCGCTGTCCTTTGCCGAGGCCGGCTATCGGACGCTGCTCATCGACGGCGACATCCGCCGCGGGGAGTTGCACCGCGCCTTCGACGTCGAGCGCCGGCCCGGTCTGCTGGACTACCTGGGTGGCACCAACGGTCTGGTCGTGGAGAAGATCACCCGGCCCACGTCCCACGCGAATCTGACGCTGATTCCCTGCGGCACCCGGGTCCAGCACGGTCCCGAGCTGCTGGGCTCCGCCCGCATGGCCGAGCTGGTCCAGCGCCTCAAGGGGATGTACGACGTCGTGCTCATCGACAGTCCCCCGCTCGGGGCCGGCATCGATCCATTCGTCCTCGGCACCCACTCGGCCCACATGCTGCTGGTGCTCCGCAGCGGTGAAACCGACCGTCAAATGGCCGAGGTGAAGCTGCAGATCCTCGATCGCCTGCCGGTGCGTCTGGTGGGCGCGGTCCTGAATCACATCTCGGCCGGCGTCGGCGCGTACAAGTATTACTCGTACACCTACGGGTATGCCTCCGAAAACGAGATCGAGGGAGAAACGAAGAAGAATTTGCCCGAGGGAGTTACCGCGACCAGCTGAACCAGAGATACGATCGCGCAGCAAATCGGCGAGGCCGACCTAGGTGGTCGGCCTCGCTTCTATCGGGGTCTTGATCACCGCGCCGGCCCGTTCGATCATGTCCACCGGATCCAGGGGTGAATCGGAATAGTCGGCCACCGAGCAATAGCCCACCCGCAGACTGATTCTGCCTTCCCCATTGAAGGCCGGATCCGAGAAGGCCGCGGTGGCGTTCTCCAGGCGCTCGACCATTCGAGCCACCCCGTTTTCGGTGGTGGCGGGAGCGATGACCCCAAACTCGAGCGGGCTGATGCGCCCCACCGCATCGGAGGACCGGCCGGCGGCCCGGAAGAAGCCGGCGATTTCCTGGGCGAACGCCTCCACGCTCAGCAGGGCGGACTCGAGGGCGGGCAGGTCCGGCGTGAACACCACGCAGCTGACGGCCTGACGCTCCCGCCGGGCCTCCGACGCGATTTCCCGGGCACGACGCACGAGCCCCTGCTTGGTGTACAGCCCGGTGGCGGGATCGATGAGCCCGTCGACGTGGGACCCGTCAATGGCCTGCTTGGCTTGCAGAAAAGTGCGGATCTTGAGCAGGATGATTTCGCCGTCGATGGGCTGACCCACGAAGTCCCAGGCTCCCGCGCCGAACGCCTCGAGTCGCTGAGGCCGTCCGGCCTGGCCCGCCGTGGTAATCAGGATGGGCGTGGTCGCGCCGAAGCGAGGATCGGCCCGGAGACGCCGACAGACCTCGACGCCGTCCAGATCGGGCATCTGGCGGTCCAGGATGATGACATCGGGCCGGGAGGCCTCGGCGCGCTGAAGCGCCTGGTTACCCGTGAAGGCCCGCAACACGGAGTACCCTTCACCGGCGAAGATGCTTTCGAGCGACCGAGCCGACCATTCCTGATCATTTGCGATCAGGATGACGGGTGGACGCCTCGGATCTTCCATGGACTGACCCCTACTGGAGGTTCAGGCTCAACCGGTGACGAATGACACGGCCCTGTTGCAACAGCGACACAGTTTTTGACACCACGACCGCTTAAGCGACGGGCGCGTCCCAAGGGACATTTTCCGAGTAAGCGAGTTAAGTCATTGTAAAAAAATAGCTTACAAATTCGAACGACGGACGCCAGGAAAGCGGCCGGTTCATTCGGTTACCCTTCTCTGAGTTAATGCCGCAAATGTCTGGCCGTACATTATTTAGCGCAGTCGGCTTAATGAGAATTGAGACTCTCAGCGCCCGAGTCGCTCCTGGCGAAAATGGGCGACATCCGGACGACCGTTCAGGCGGTTTTGCTATCGCCGACGCGGAGGAGCAACGATCCGGTGGTACCTCCGCCACGGACCGTCGCAAAACTCCATCACTCTCGACATGCTGGAGCGATGGCGCGGGACGGCGGAATGGCCCAACATCATATCATACAATGATTTAGATGTTGTGGTCTCAATAGCTCAACGGCCAGCACAGTCCCTGCAGACAGATCATGTGTTCCTCATCATTATTCGCTATGTTCGTTAGCTCGTTATCAACCACCGCGGATCGGGTCCAAATTGCGAAGCCTTCCCTTTCTGATCTGCCTTTGTTCCGCGACGCTCGCGCCGGTATTGACGGCGCAGGTCGCTGAAAACCGGAGTGCCCAGGCCACCCGGGCGCAGATCGAACAGGCGTTGGCAAGCGCCCAGCAGATTCTCTCGTCCCCCGGATACAGCGGGCGGATCAAGGATGCCAAGCGGCGGGAAATCGCCCTGCTGAAGAGTCGGCTGGAAGATGGGGACCTGCAGCCCGGCGACCAGGTTGCCATCCAGGTGACGGGAGAGCAGACCCTCACCGGATCCTTCATCGTGAGTCCGACCCGCACCATCTCGATGCCCGGCCTCGAGGATCTGTCCCTTCGCGGGGTGCTGCGTTCCGAAATGCAGGACGCGATCTCGGCACATCTTCGGAAGTACATCAAGGATCCGACCGTTCACGTGACCACCACGATCCGGATCAGCTTCCTCGGGGGTGTCGGGAAGCCCGGCTTCTACCAGGTGGCGTCGGAGCTGATGGTGGGAGACGCGATCATGGCGGCCGGAGGGCCCGGCGGAGGTGTGGACCCCGCCAATACCACGATCGAGCGCTCCGGTGTCGTGATCATGCCCAAGGAGGCGTTCCGCCAGGCCTTGATCGACGGCAAGACGCTGGATCAGCTCAACCTGCGGGCGGGGGATGAATTCCTCATCGGCGGGTACCGGGTCCAGACCGCCGGGCGGAGGGGCGCCTTCAGCTTCGTCTTGCCGGTGATCAGCGCGATCGTCTCGATCAGCTATCTCGCCACGAGAATCTTCTAGGGGCGTATGGCTGCCAACCCCAGTCCGAAAGCGGAAATGAGTTCGACCCCCGGAGGCAGGAGTGACGAACGCACGGCGCGCCGCACGGGGTCGCGGCCGGCCTACCTGCGTGTCGTCTCACAGGACGACGATCAGCTCGGCACGCTGCCGATGCGCCACGCCAGGGCCCGGCGCATCCTCGATTGTATCGTGGCCTCGATCGGAATCGTGCTGACCCTGCCGCTCTGGATCGTGCTGGCCGTGCTGATCAAGCTCACCTCGCGCGGGCCGATCTTTCACACCCAGACGCGGGTCGGGCTCGACACCCGAAAGACCGGCAGCGGGGAAAAGGATCCTCGCCGGCGCGCCGATCTGGGCGGCCGGCCGTTCACGATCTACAAATTCCGGACGATGCACGTCGCCGCCGAGCATGGGACCGGGGCGGTGTGGGCCACCCCCAACGATCCCCGGGTCACCGGAGTCGGCCGCTTCCTGCGCCGCTATCGCCTCGACGAGCTGCCCCAGCTGGTCAACGTGCTCAAAGGGGAGATGAGCGTCGTCGGACCCCGCCCGGAAAGACCCACTATCTTTGCCGAGCTGCGGGACAGCATTCCGCAGTACCCGCTCCGGCAACGGGCACGCCCCGGCATCACCGGGCTGGCCCAGGTGAGACAACAGTATGATTCCTGTCTCGAGGACGTGCAGCGAAAGGTGGAATTTGACCTCACGTATATCCGCGAGCAGAGCCTGTGGCAGGACCTCCGGATCATGCTGGAGACGATCCCGGTGATCCTCCTGCGGAAGGGCGGCTGGTAAACTCTCGTGGCTGCTTCCATCGCGCCTGAGGCCAGCCGGCGCGATCTCCTCGCGCCGATTCGCGCTCAGCTTCCCCTCGTCCTCCTCACGGCCGCCGCGTTTTTGGCCCTCTTCGGCGAGCCCATCCGGTTGCTCATCCGTGACTGGTGGAGCGATCCCGAGTCGGCCCATGGCCTGCTCCTGGCCCCGGTGTCGGTCTGGCTCGCCTGGAAGACCGGTCGCCGCGCCGACGCCCGGCCCAACGTGGGGCTGGGGCTGGCCATGCTCATCGCCGCCGTCCTCCTCCGCTACGTGTCGGGGCTTGCCGCCGAGCTCTTTACCATGCGGATGTCCATGCTGCTCGGGCTGGCCGGCCTCACGACCTACTATCTCGGCTTCCGCCAGGTGCTGACCTGGTGGCTGCCCTTCGTGCTGCTGGGACTCTCGGTGCCCCTTCCCGAAGTTGTCAAGAGCGCCATGACGCTTCCGCTCCAGTTTCGGGCGTCCCGGGTGGGCGCGGCGCTGCTGGATTGGCGGGGTATCCCGGTCAAGCTCACCGGCAACATCATTCTGGTCCCGGGGCACCAGCTGTTCGTCACCGAGGCCTGCAGCGGCCTCCGATCCCTGACCGCGCTGGTGGCGCTGTCGATCCTCATGGGCGCCCTCTGGCTCTCGACGGTGACGGGACGGGTGCTGATGCTCGGTGCCGCCATCGTGACGGCCATCATGGTCAATGCGCTCCGGGTCTTCCTGACCGGCTTCCTGGTGGTGTTCGTGGATCCCAAGATGGGGGAGGGCTTCATGCACCTCACCGAGGGATGGCTGCTCTTCGTGGTGTCGCTGGCCCTGATCGCGGGAGTGGCCTGGGTGTTCAGCTGGGTCGAAAGAGCGCTGCGCCGCGCTCCGGCCGGAGTGCCATCATGAAGCGCGGAACGGTTCGATTCCTTCCCGCGGTGCTCATGGGAATCGGGGCCCTGCTCCTGCTCGGCGTGAACCGCCAGAAGGTCATGCCCCTGGCGGCACCGCTGTCGACCCTCCCCACGGAAATCCTCGGTTTGGCGGGCCGCGACCACCCCATCACCGCCGCCGAGCAGCAGGTGGCGGGCATGACCAACTATGTCCTCCGGGACTTCGTGAATCCGGCCGACTCCACCTTCGGCTTCTCGGTCTACGTCGGGTATTACGACCGGCAGACCCAGGGGAAGACGATCCATTCCCCCAAAAACTGCCTGCCGGGTGCCGGCTGGGAGCCGACCGCGGTGTCGGATCAGGAGATCATCGTGGGAGGACAGCGGGTGGTGGTGCGCCGATACCTGCTGGCCAAGGAGCAGACCCGCGCAATGGTCTACTATTGGTACGAGGGTCGAGGCCGGGTGTCCTCCAACGAGTACCGGGTCAAGTGGGAGCTGCTGCGGGATGCCGCGCTGACCGGCCGGAGCGAGGAGGCCCTGGTGCGGATCGTACTGCCTTTGAACCGGGGAGAAGCATTTGCCGACTCGACCGCCCAGAACGTGGCCCGCTCGATTATCCCGGCCATCGAGCGGGCGTTGCCGGCCTACCCCTCACGCAGCCTGCAGCTGGTCGCCAACCGCTAGTTCGCGCTCCCGCTCTCCCTAATCGTTGGCCGCCGCAGCCCGCTCCGCCGCTCCCACGACCAGGGGGGCATTCTGGGTGCGCTTGGACCTGCCCGGCGCATCCTGCAGCTTCCTGAATGCCACCAGCGCGACCCAGGCGGAACAGATCGCGCCGGTGAAGATCTTGACGATCGCCTTGATGACCCCGACATCGAACGCCCACATGGCATCGGCCGCGACGCCGCGGCGTACTTGAAGCGAATCGAGCACAAACAACATCATTCCCAGCGCGAGCAGGAGGGCAAGCACGGCCGATACCACTCCGACCATCACCCGCATGCCGCGATGGCCAAAGAGCATCGAGCCGGTCAGCATCATGACCAGGCCAAGCAGTGGGGTGAGGAGGAACCCTCCGGAGAGCCCCAGGGCCCCATAACGCCAGCTGACGGTCCCGGGATTCAGGGGCCAGACGTTCATCACGTAATCGACCAGGGGAAGGACCAGGAACAGCAGGGCCAGGAAATAGAACGGCCCGGCGGTGCGCTCGAGCGGCCTGGAGGAGAGGTCATCCATCGGCGATCTCTCGCTTTGCGACAGTGTGGAGGTGGAGGATCTGGTGGTGTTTCTAAGATAGCAATGAATCGGTGCCAAAAACACA